>JBQTKI010000030.1:0-54431 GCA_052386275.1 Gammaproteobacteria bacterium | reverse complement strand
TGCACCTCTCGGGCAGGCGCGTCGCACGGCCGACGGAGACGCCCTACGTGGCGACGCAACTCGCATGAAGACGATCCTGGACATGTGGCGGGAAGTCTGGCGCGCCTGGCGTGCGCTCACCGGCGACGACGCCTACGAGCGGTATCTCGCCCATTGCTGGCGGCGGCATCCGGATGCCATTCCGCTCGACCGGGGCTCGTACTACGCGAGCGAGCAGGAACGGCGCTGGTCGCAGCCGAACCGCTGCTGCTGACTGGTGGGCCGTGTTGGAATCGAACCAACGACCAACTGGTTAAAAGCCAGATGCTCTACCACTGAGCTAACGGCCCACGGCGGCGGCGCGCATCATAACCGATCGGGATTTTCTGCGATGATCGAGTTCTACCCGCAGATCCGCAGCCTGCACCTGGTGACGGTCGTCGCCAGCGGTTCCCTCTTCCTGCTGCGAAACCTGCTGGTCGCGGCGGGCCGGGGCGGCCTGGCGCTGGCCCCGCTGCCGCGGTACCTGAGCTACGCGATCGACACCCTCCTGCTGGCGGCGGCGATCACGCTGGTGGCCATCCTGCCGGCCGCCGTCTTCTCGAACGGATGGCTGTACGGGAAGCTGGCGTTGCTTCCCGTCTACATCTTCCTCGGCTTCACGGCGCTGCGCAGCGCTCGCGGCAGCGTCCGCCAGTGGGTCTGCCTGACCGGTGCGCTCCTCGCCTTCGCAGGCATGTGGCTGATCGCGCGTGCGCACGATCCGCTCGGGCCGCTGCGCCCCTTGCTGGGCGGCTGAATCTCAGCGATAGCGGGTGGGATCCATGACGCCCGCCTGCTCGAAGCCGGCCCGCCGCAGCCGGCAGGCATCGCAGCGTCCGCAGGCGCGGCCCGCCTCGTCCGGCTGGTAGCAGGTCACCGTCATCGCGTAGTCCACGCCGAGGGCGATGCCGCGGCGGATGATCTCGGCCTTGGTCATCTGGATCAGCGGTGCACGAATGCGCATCCGCCTGCCCTCCACCGCAGCCTTCGTCGCGAGATTTGCGACCTGCTCGAAGGCCGCGATGAATTCTGGCCGGCAGTCCGGGTAACCCGAGTAGTCGATCGCATTGACGCCGAGGTAGATGTCGGTGGCCCCGATCACCTCGGCGTAGCCGAGCGCACAGGCGAGGAACACGGTGTTGCGCGCCGGCACGTAGGTCACGGGAATTCCCGGGCCCGGCGCCTCCGGCACCGGGATCGAGCGGTCGGTCAGTGCCGAATGCCCAAGTTCGTCGATCGGCATCGGCAGCACGCGGTGCTCCGCGGCGGCCAGCGCCCTGGCGACCTGCCGCGCGGCGTCGAGCTCCGCGCGGTGGCGCTGGCCGTAGTCGAAGGAGAGCGCATGGCAGCGGAAGCCGTCCGCGCGCGCGATCGCGAGTGCGGTCGCCGAATCGAGCCCGCCGGACAACAGCACGACGGCCCGGTTCTCAGCGGCCAGGGACGTCTCCCCACAGCACCTTGTGCAGCTGCAGCTGGAAGCGCACGGGCAGACGGTCGGCGAGGATCCAGTCGGCCAGCTCCCGCGCGGGCAGTTCCTGCCAGGACGGCGAGAACAGCACCGGGCAGCGACGGTCCAGTCCCTCCGCGCGCACGCGGTCGCGCGCCCATTCGTAGTCCGCGCGGTCGCAGATCACGAACTTGAGCTGGTCCGTGGGCCGCAGCTTCTGGCGCGAGAGATCGAGGTTGCGCCGCGACTCGCCCGAGCCCGGCGTCTTGACGTCGATCACGCGCAATACCCGGGCATCGACATCGCCCGCATCGATCGCGCCGCTGGTCTCGAGCGAGACGTGGAATCCGGCATCGCAGAGCGCCACCAGCAACGCCCGGCATGGCTTCTGCGCGAGCGGCTCGCCCCCGGTGACGCAGACATGTCGCACGCCGCTCGCGCGTGCTGCGTCGAGGAGGGCCGCGAGCGTGCGCCACTCCCCGCCCTCGAAGGCGTAGGCGGTGTCGCAATACCGGCACCGCAGCGGGCAGCCGGTCAGGCGGATGAAGAACGTCGGCCAGCCGACCGCGTCCGCCTCACCCTGCAGCGAGAGGAACGTCTCGGTGATCCTGAGTCGCGCCGCGGCGGGAATCGCGGCGGCTTCGGCGGACATCGGCCCTCCTCAGCGCGCTTCGGACTTCATCCGCTCGAGGCGGGTGGTCGCCTCGGCGGCTGCCGGGGTCTCCGGGAATTCCTGCACGAGGCGCGCGAGCGTCGCGCGGGCCGCATCATAGCGCTTGAGCTCGTACCGGCAGTAGCCGGCCTTGAGCAAGGCATCCGGCGTCTTGCGTGCGCCCGGGTAGTCCTTCAGCACGCCGTCGAAAGCGGCGAGCGCCGCGGCGAAATCGCGCTGCACGTAATGCGCTTCGCCGAGCCAGTACAGCGCATTGGATGCGAGGTCGTGGTCGCGGTGTTGCGTGACGAACGCCCGCAGGGCCGCCGCGGCGTCCGGGTACTTGCCGTCCTTCAGCAGGTTGAAGGCCGCCAGGTATTCGGCTTCCGGACCTCCCGCCGGCACGCCGGCCTGGGCCGCGACAAGCGCGGCCTCGGCGGCACGCAAGCGCGTGTCGAGATCCACGTACTGGTCACGCTGCTGGCCGCGGCTGCGTTCGAGTTCGTGCTGGAGGCGCTCGACCTCGCCGCGCAGGCGGCGTAACTCCGCATCCTGGGCCTCGAGCTGGCGCGCCATCTCCATCAGCGCCTGGCTCTCGAGCTGGCGCTCCACCGCCTGCATGCGCGCCTCCAGCGACTCGATGCGCTCGCCGCGGGACTGCGCAGCGGCGGGCGCGGCCGCCGCCGCCGCGGCGAGCGCGAGCGCGACCTGCCAGCCGTTCATGCGCTCACTGGCCGTAGACGATCTCGACGCGCCGGTTCTTCTCATAAGCGGCTTCGTCGCTGCCCTCGGCAGCCGGCCGCTCCTCGCCGTAGCTGACCGTCGTCAACTGCACGTCGCCTGCGCCCTGCAGCATCAATGCGCGGCGCACCGCCTGCGCGCGGCGCTCGCCGAGCGCGATGTTGTATTCGCGCGAGCCGCGCTCGTCGGTATGCCCCTCGAGCCGCACGCGGGTGGCGGCGGCGCCGCCGAGGTGCCGGCCGTGGGCGGCGATCAGGACCGCGAACTCCGGGCGGATGTCGCTGCGGTCGAAGTCGAAATAGATGACGGTCGAGATGCCCGCGGGCCCGGTGCCGACGGCGGCGCCCTCGGATGGCAGATCGCGTGCCAGTCCGACGTCGCCCGCGCCCTGGTCACCGGAGGCGGCCCCTTCCTGCGAGGCGGGCGCCTGCGCCGGCGCGTCGGGTACGGTCGTCGGTTTCTTGGGGCAACCCGTGAGGCCCAGCATCCCGGCCGTGATCAGCAAGACGGTCAACCACCGCATCGTATGCACTCCTGTTTCAGCACCCGGCCCGGCGGGGGCCGCGCCCTTGTTAGCACAAGGGACCTCGATCCGCCACGGACGTTCACTGGAGGAACGGCGACCATGCCGGCTCCCGGACTTCGCCTGCGCTCGCGGCAAGGCCCTGCTGGACGCGACCGTCGCCGGCCACGATCGCGAGCACGCCACGCCCGCCCTCGCGGGTCGCATAGATGATGTCGGCGCCGTTCGGCGCCCAGGACGGCGACTCGTCGAGCCTGCCGTTCGTGAGGACGCGCAGCGTCCCGCGTTCCACATTCACGCTCGCGATGCGGTAGGCGCCGCGGTCCAGCGTGACGACCGCGAGCTCGCGCCCGTCCGGCGAGACCCGCGGCCGCGCATTGTATTCGCCGTCGAAGGTGATGCGCCGCGGGCGCTCGCCGTCGGCGAGGTCGAGCCGGTAGACCTGCGGGGCGCCGGCGCGGTCCGAGGTGAAATAGATCGAGCGCCCGTCCGGCGCCCAGGCCGGCTCGGTGTCGATCGCGGGATCATCGGTCAGCCGGCGCAGCTCCTTGCTCGCGAGCGTGATCAGGTAGATGTCCACGTTGCCGTCGCGGCGCGACAGCGCAACCGCGAGCCGGCTGCCGTCCGGCGAGAAGCTGGGCGCGCCGTTGATACCGGAGTAGGCCGAGACGCGCTGCTGCAGGCCGGTGCGCAGCGTCTGCTCGTAGATTGCCGGCAGGCCGCTGTGGAAGGACACGTAGGCGAGCGAGCGGCCATCGGGCGACCAGGCCGGCGACAGGATCGGCTGCGGGGACGCGAATACGACCCGCTCATTTTTGCCGTCGGCGTCCGCGACGACCAGGCGATAGCCGCGCGCGGTCGCCGGGCCGTCCACCGCGACGTAGGCGATGCGCGTCGCGAACGCGCCGCGGACGCCGAGGATGCGCTCGTAGACTGCGTCCGCCAGGCGGTGGCTCGCGAGCTTGAGCGCGCCGCGATCCGCGGGCATCGCCGCGCGCAGCAGGCGCTCGCCGGTCGCGACCTGGACCAGTTCGTAGCGCAACTCAAAGCGCCCGTCCGGTAACGGCGATAGCTGCCCAACCAGCACGTAGTCCACCTTCAGCATGCGCCAGTCGTCGGCGTCCACGCTCGCCGAATCGTGTGGCAGCTCGAGCATCTGGGCGCGCGGCAACGGCCGGAACCGCCCGCTGCGCTCAAGGTCCGCATGCACGGTGGCGGCGACGTCCCAGGGCGCCGCGTCGCTGCCTTGCCAACCCAGCGGAATGACGGCAATCGGCACCGACTCGGCCATGCCGCGCAGGATCTGCACGGTAAGCTGCGCGTCGGCGCGAGGAATCCCGACGGCGAGCGCCGCGATCGCGACCAGGAGCGCGCGGCGCATCAGTTCCCCGCCGCCTTGGGCGTGAACACCAGGCGCACTTCCCTTTCGAACAGCCCGGGTTCCGGCGGCGGCGGCAGGGGCGAGGCGTTTCTGACCGCCGTCTCGACGGATTGCCGCATCGCTTCGCCGCCGTTGCAGGCGCCAAAGCGCGTACCGACCACCTCGCCACCCGGGATCTGCAACACGTGCACGGTGCAACTCACCCCTTGACCGATGCCAGGCGGCTCGAACCAGCGCAGTTCGACATGCGCCTGGATCGCGCGGATGTACTGGGCCTTGAGACTCTGGAACGCGGCACCGGTTCGCGCTTCTTCCTCGGTCAGGCGGGCGCGCAGCTCCGCTTCGCTCGCGGCGCGCTGGCGCGCTGCCTCCGCGGCCCGTTTCTTTTCGGCCGCAGCCCTGGCCTGGGCCTGCTGCTCGGCTCGGCGCTTCGCCTCGGCGTCAGCGCGGGCCTTCACCTCCGCGGCCCGCTCGGTTTCGAGCCGGCGCTCCTCCTCGGCCCTGCGTTCCGCCGCGGCCAGTTCCGTACGCGCGGCCTCCTCGCGCCGGGCCTGCTCGGCCGCTTCCTCGCGGCGGCGCTCCTCCGCCAGGCGCTGCTCGGTCTCGCGGCGCTGCTGGCTCGCGGCCTGGATCACCGCCTGGTCCATGACCACCGCCTCGATCGGCAGGATCTCGAACGCCTCCTCGGTCTGCGGCAGCCGCAACCCGACGAACAGCAGCCCCGCGATCGCCAGGTGCAGGGCGAGGGACCAGCCGGCGGGCGCGATGTTCGACTGCGCCGACGCGCTCATCGCCGCCGCTCGAGTTCTTCGAGCGCGCGCATCGCCTTCGGGTCGGTCAGGAATCCGATCTTCTTCGCGCCCGCCTGCTGCAACAGCACCATGCCCCGCACTACGCTGCCGTAAGGCACGCGCTCATCGGCCTTTACCAGCACCGGCACGCCGGGATCGCGGCCGAGCACGGCCTGGGCGCGGCGCGCCACCTCAGCGGCCTCGATCGGAGCATCCTCGTCCCCGCCCGCGTTGAGGTAGTAACGGCCGTCGCGATCCACCGACAGTACCAGCGGCTCGCGGTCCCTCAGGAGCTCGGGGTCGATCGGCCGGGCGTCGGCGTCCGGCAGCTCGACCTGCACGCCCTGGGTCAGGAGCGGTGCCGTGATCATGAAGATGATGAGCAGCACCAGCATCACGTCGATATAGGGGACGACGTTGATCTCGCCCATCAACCGCCGGCGCCGCTGGCCCGGGATCATCTCAGCCGGTCCGCGGCGTCGCGTGCCGCTGCAGCAGCGTCGAGAACTCTTCCATGAAGGCGTCGTAGCGCAGCTCGAGGCGGCTGACCTTGTCGGCGTAGCGGTTGTAGGCGACCACGGCCGGGATCGCGGCAAAGAGGCCCGCTGCGGTCGCGATCAGCGCCTCGGCGATGCCGGGCGCCACCATCGCGAGCGTCGCCTGCTGCACGTTGCCGAGCCCCTGGAACGCGCCCATGATCCCCCACACCGTGCCGAACAGGCCGACGTAGGGGCTGGTCGAGCCGACGGTTGCGAGCGTCGCCAGGCTTTCCTCGAGCCGGTCGATCTCGCGCAACTGCGCCACGCGCATCGCGCGCCGCACGCCTTCCAGCATCTCCGCCGGCGTGCCGGGCGCCTGGGCGCGCAGCCGGGAGAACTCGCTGAAGCCGGCCTCGAAGATGCCTTCCATGCCGGTCGCGGTTTCGCCGCGCGCTTCGATGGCGCGGTACAGCTTGCCGAGGTCGCCGCCGGACCAGAACGCGGCCTCGAACCGGTTCGCTTCCGTGATCGCCTGGCGCAGCAGGCGGCGCTTGCGGAAGATGATGGTCCAGGACATCAGCGAGGCGAGCAGCAGCAATGCGATGATGCCCTGCACCACCACGCTCGCGTTCACGATCAGCTGCAGCAGGGAATGCGATTCGTCCAAGGCGGCGTCCTCAGATGAGCGTGGCGAGCGCGGCAGGCAGCGGGCGCGGCCGTAGCCCGTCAGAGTCGAGGCAGGCGGCGCGGATGGTCCCGCTGATCAGCAATTCGCCCTCGGGCGCGCCGCGGCGGATCTCCTGCGCCAGCACCAGCGAGGCGCCGCGCTTTTGCTCGAGCCGGACGGAAACCGACAGCATGTCGTCGTAACGCGCCGGCTGGTGGTAACGGACCTGCGCTTCGACCACGACGAACTGCAGGCGTTCCTCGCGCAGCATCCGCCCCTGGTCGACACCGAGCGCGCGCAGCCATTCGCTGCGGGCGCGTTCCATGAAGCGCAGGTAGCTCGCGTAGTAGACGACTCCGCCGGCGTCGGTGTCCTCCCAATACACGCGCACCGGGAAGTGGAACGGCGCCACCGCGCGGGCACCTAGCCGCGAAACAGCGGCAGGCTGCCGCTCGCGGGATCTTCGGCCGGGGGCGCAAGGCCGAAGTGACGCCAGGCCGCGGCGGTCGCGATACGGCCGCGCGCCGAGCGCAGCAGGAATCCCTGCTGGATCAGGAACGGCTCGACCACGTCCTCGAGCGTGTCACGTTCCTCGCCGAGGGTCGCGGCCAGGCTGTCGATGCCGACCGGACCGCCGCCAAATTTCTCGATGATCGTGAGCAGCAGCCGGCGGTCCAGCAGGTCAAATCCCTCGCGGTCCACCTCGAGCAGGTCGAGCGCAGCCGCGGCGACCGCGGCGTCGATGCGGCCGGCGGCGCGCACCTCGGCATAATCGCGCACCCGGCGCAGCAGGCGGTTGGCGATGCGCGGCGTGCCGCGCGAGCGCTCGGCGAGTCCCTCGGCGCCCGCGGCATCCACCTCGAGTCCGAGGATGCCGGCGGCGCGTACGACGATGCGTCGGATCTCCTCGTGCGAGTAGAAACCGAGCCGCTGCACGATGCCGAAGCGATCGCGCAGCGGCGAGGTCAGGAGTCCGGCCCGCGTAGTGGCGCCCACCAGCGTGAACGGCGGCAGGTCGAGTTTGATCGAGCGCGCGGCCGGTCCTTCGCCGATCAGGATGTCGAGCTGGCAATCCTCCAACGCGGGATAGAGAATCTCCTCCACCACCGGGCTCAGGCGGTGGATCTCGTCCACGAACAGCACGTCGCGCGGCTGCAGGTTGGTCAGGATCGCGGCGAGATCGCCGGGCCGTTCCAGCACCGGGCCCGAGGTCTGGCGCAGCCCGACGCCGAGCTCGTGGGCGACGATGTGCGCAAGCGTCGTCTTGCCGAGACCCGGCGGGCCGAAGATCAGCACGTGATCGAGCGCCTCGGCGCGCCGGCGCGCGGCCTCGATGAAGATGCCCATCTGCTGCTTCACCGGCGCCTGGCCGATGTACTCGGCGAGCGTCCTCGGCCGCACCGAGCGCGCGAGATCCTCGTCCTCGCGCGTGACGGTCGCGGCGGTCACCCGGTCCTGCTCGATCATCGCGCGATCCTACCGCGCCGCCGCCTGCAGCGCGCGGCGGATCAGCTCCTCGGTGCCGGCGCCGTCGCCCTCGACGCTCTGGAGCAGCCGCGTCGCCTCGATCGGACGATAGCCGAGTGCAACCAGCGCGGCATGGGCCTCCGCCTGGGCGCCGGCGGCGGGGTCCAGGCGCCTCGCGCCGGAGGGCAGCTCGCCCAGCGCACGGATGCGGTCGCGCATCTCGATCAGCAGCCGCTCGGCGGTCTTGCGGCCGATCCCGGGGATGCGCGTGAGCGCATCCACGTCCTGCGCCTCGACGCAGGCGAGGAAGCTGTCCACCGCCATCCCGGACAGCAGCGCGAGGCCGATCTTCGGGCCGATGCCGGTGACCCGCAGCAGGTCGCGGAACAGCCGCCGCTCCTCCTCGGTCGCGAAGCCGTACAGCAGATGCGCGTCCTCGCGCACCACCAGGTGGGTGTGCAGCTCGACCTCGCTGCCGAGCTCGGGCAGGCGGTAGAAGGTGGACATCGGCGCTTCGAGCTCGTAGCCGACGCCGCCGACATCGACGATCAGCGCCGGCGGCGACTTGCGCAGCAGCCGTCCGCGCAGGCGGCCGATCACCGGCGGGTCCCGTGGCGGCGCCGCCGGGCGCCGTTCCTGTGATGGGCGTGGCAGAGCGCGATCGCGAGCGCGTCGGCGGCATCTGCGGCGATGCGGCCCTGCACTGCAAGCAGCGCCTTGATCATGTGCTGGACCTGTCCCTTGGCGGCCGCGCCGGTGCCGGTGACGGATTGCTTGACCGCGCGCGGGGCATATTCGAAGACCTCGGCGCCGGCATGGCAGGCGCCGCAGAGCGCGGCGCCGCGGGCCTGGCCGAGCTTCAGCGCGCTGTCCGGGTTCCTGTGCACGAACACGCGCTCGACGGCGACCTCGCCGGGGCCGTAGGCATCCACGAGCTCGGTCACGTGGCGGTGGATTTCGAGCAGGCGGCGCGCCATGCCGCCATCCCCGACGCGGATGCAGCCGCTCGCCACGTACCGCACGCCGCCCTGCCCCGCGTCCACCACGCCATAGCCCGTGACCCTTGAACCGGGGTCGAGGCCGAGGATGCGAATCATCGAGCTATGATACCGGCTCGCCATGAAGACGACGACCACGACTGCGGCCGGCGGCGGCGTCGCGCTCGGCGACATGCGCGCGAAACTCGCCGCGCGCGCACCGGTCGCGGACGGCTGGAACGCGGCGGAGGAGCAAGGCGCCGAGACTGCGGCGATCGTGGCCGCGCTCGATGCCGAGCGCGTGATCGTCGCGGGCGCGCTGCTGCAGCCGCTGCTCGAACGCGGGCTGCTGGACGCCGCGGCGGCGTCCGCTGCCTTCGGCCAGCCGGCCGCAGACTTCGCAGCCGAGCTCGGCAGGCTCGGCGAGTTCCGGGCCGGTGCCCAGTGGTCCCCCGACAAGGCACTCTCGGCGGCGCAGGCCGATGCGCTCCGGCGCATGCTGCTTGCCGTCGTCACCGATCCGCGCCTCGTGCTGGTGCGTCTCGCGGACCAGCTGCGGCGCATGCGCCACGCCCGCGATCTCGACGAACCGGATCGCTTGCGTATCGCCTGGGAGACACGGGAGATCTACGCCCCGCTCGCCAACCGGCTCGGCATCTGGCAGCTCAAGTGGGAACTGGAAGACCTGGCCTTCCGCTGGCTGGAACCCGCGGCATACCGCCAGATCGCGGGCCAGCTGAACGAGTCGCGACTGGACCGCGAGCGCTGGATCGAATCCGCGATCACCGAAGTCTCGACCGAACTCGCCCGCCAGGGCATCGAAGCGGAGGTCGTCGGCAGGCCGAAGCACATCTGCAGCATCTGGCGCAAGATGCACAGGAAGGGGCTCGCCTTCGAGCAGGTGCTCGATGTGCGCGCGATCCGCGTCATCGCCGCGAGCGTCGCCGACTGCTACGCAGCGCTCGGCGCCGTGCACGGGCGCTGGCCCTACATCCCGGGCGAATTCGACGATTACATCGCGACGCCCAAGGACAACCTCTACCGCTCACTGCACACCGCGGTGATCGGCCCGGGCGCCGCGCCGCTCGAGGTCCAGATCCGCACCCGCGAGATGCATGAACACGCCGAACTCGGCGTGGCCGCGCACTGGCGCTACAAGGAAGGCGCCGCCAGGGACGCCGCCTACGACCGCAAGATCGAATGGCTGCGCGAGCTCTTGCTGCCCGCGGCAGAGGCCGAGAGCGACAGCGACTTCCTCTCGCGCGTGCGCGCGGATCTGTTCGAGGACCGCGTGTACGCGTTGACCCCGAAGGGCGAAGTCGTGGACCTGCCGTCCGGCGCGACGCCGATCGATTTCGCCTACCACGTGCACACCGACCTCGGCCACCGCTGCCGCGGCGCGCGCGTCAACGGGCGCATCGTGCCACTCGATCACCGCCTCGCGAACGGCGAGGTGGTCGAGATCATCGGCGGCAAGCAAGCTCAGCCGAGCCGCGACTGGTTGATCGAACGAGAGGGATTCCTGGCTTCGCCCAGGAGCCGCGCCAAGGTGCGCGCCTGGTTCAAGAAGCGCGATACGGGCCAGAACCTGGCGGAAGGCCGCGAGATCTTCGAGCGCGAGCTGGCGCGCCAGGGCGGCCCGCAGGCGCTGATCTCGGAGCTGATCGGCGAGTTCGGGCTGACCAGCGCCGAGGCGCTCTACCTCGCGCTCGGCGCCGGCGACCTGACGGTGGCGCAGCTCTCGGCCGCGATGCAGCGCCGGGCGCGGGCCCGGGCGGCGATGGCGCCTGCCCCCGAATTGCCGTCGATCGGCCCCGTCGCGCGCGCGCCGGCCTCCGCGGTGCAGGTCGAGGGTGTGGGCGACCTGATGTCCGTCTATGCGCGCTGCTGCAACCCGGTGCCGCCCGAGGCGGTCACGGGCTACGTCACGGTCGGGCGCGGCGTCACCATCCACCGCACCGGTTGCCGCAACCTCGCCCGACTCGCGGCGAGGGCCCCGGACCGGCTGCTGCAGGTCGGCTGGGGCAGGTCGGCCGAGCGCCGCTTCCCGGTCGAAATCATGATCCACGCGATGGATCGCAAGGGGCTGCTGCGCGACGTCACGACGCTGGTCGCCGACGAGAAGGTCAACATCGAACGGCTGGTCTCGCGCGGCGACCCGGGCCAGGGAAGCGCCGATCTGGCGCTGCGCGTCGCGGTCGCCGGTCTCGAGGAACTGACGCGCCTGCTGTCGCGCCTGGCGGCGCTGCCGGGCGTGATCAGCGCCCGCCGCCGCGCCTAGCGGTTCGGGATGTCGATCGCACGCTTGTCGGCGGCGAGCGCAGCCTCGTGCATCGCCTCCGACAGCGTGGGGTGCGCGTGAATGGTGCGCTGCAGGTCCTCGCTGCTCGCGGAATACTCCATCGCCAGCACGGCCTCGGCGATCAACTCGCCCGCCAACGGCCCGATCACGTGCACGCCCAGGATCTCGTCGCTGCCCGCGTCCGCCACGATCTTGCAGAAACCGGCGCCCGCCTCCATCGCGCGTGCGCGGCCGCTGGCCGCAAACGGGAAACTGCCGGTCTTGACCGTGCGTCCCGCGGCCCTGGCCTGTTCCTCGGTCTGGCCGACCCAGGCGATCTCGGGCGCGGTGTAGATCACGGAAGGAATGGTCCTGTAGTTGACGTGCCCGTAGTGGCCGGCGATCAGGTCGGCGACCGCGACGCCCTCCTCCCTGCCCTTGTGCGCGAGCATCGGCCCTCGCACGCAGTCGCCGACGGCCCAGACGCCTTCGACGCCCGTCCGGCAATGCTCGTCCACCTGGATGAAACCGCGCTCGTCCTGCGCGACACCCGAGTCTTCGGTCAGCAGGTCCCTGGTGAAAGGCCGGCGGCCGATCGCCACCACGAGCCGGTCCACGATCAGCGTCTCTGCGCCCTTGGCGTCGGTGTAACCGACGTGCACGCCGTCGGCGCGTTGCTCGGCGCCGGTAACCCTGGCGCCGAGGCGGATGTCGAGGCCCTGCTTCTTGAAGTGGCGTGCGGCTTCCTTCGATAAGGCGCCGTCCGCCATCGGCAGCAGCGTATCGAGCGCCTCCAGCACGACCGTTTCCGCGCCGAGGCGGCGCCAGACGCTGCCGAGTTCGAGGCCGATCACGCCCGCGCCGATCACGCACAGGCGCTTCGGCACTTCCGCGAACTCGAGCGCGCCCCAGGAATCCACGATGCGTTCGTCGTCAAAGGCGACGCCGGAGAGCGGCATCGGTTCGGAACCGGAGGCCAGCACGACGTGCCTGCCCTGCAGCAGCCGCTTGGCACCGCCATGGCCGGTGAGCTCGACCTTGCGCCCGGCCAGCAGCCTGCCGTGGCCGTAAAGCGGGGTGACGCCCGCGCCCTTGAAGAGCGCCAGGATGCCCTGGGTGCTCACGCGCACGATGCCGGCCTTGCGTTTCTGCATCGCGGCCACGTCGAAGCCGACGCCGTCGAGCTTCAGGCCGTGCGCGGCGAACTCGTGCAGGGCCCGGTGGTAGAGCTCCGAGGACTCGAGCAGCGCCTTCGACGGGATGCAACCGGCGTTCAGGCAGGTGCCGCCAAAGGCGCTGCTGCCGTCCCGGTTCTTCCACTCGTCGATACAGGCGACCGAGAGCTTGTTCTGGGCGGCGCGGATCGCGGCCGGGTAGCCGGCGGGCCCGCCGCCGATCACGATGACGTCGAATGAGTCGGACATGGCCGTTCTTCCTTCAGACCTGCAGCAGGAGGCGCGCGGGATCCTCGAGTGCTTCCTTGACGGCGACGAGGAACTGCACCGCTTCTCGGCCATCGATGATGCGGTGGTCGTAAGTCAGCGCGAGGTACATCATCGGCCGCACCACCACCTGCTCGCCCGAAGCGACCGGCCGCGGCTCTATCTTGTGCATGCCGAGGATCGCGCTCTGCGGCGCGTTCACGATCGGCGTCGACAGCAGCGAGCCGAACACGCCGCCGTTGGTGATCGAGAAGGTGCCGCCGGTCAGTTCCTCGATCGTGATGGTGCCGTTGCGAGCGCGTTCGGCGAAGCCGGCCACCGCCTTCTCGATGTCGGCGAAGGCCATGTGGTCGGCGTCGCGCAGCACCGGCACGATCAGGCCGCGGTCGGTCGACACCGCGACGCCGATGTCGTAGTAGTCGTGGTAGACGATGTCCCCGCCCTCGACCGAGGCGTTCACGACCGGGAAGCGCCGTAGCGCCTCGATACAGGCCTTGACGAAGAACGACATGAAGCCGAGCCGCACGCCGTGGCGCTGCTCGAAGGATTCCTTGTACTTCGAGCGCAGCGCATTGAGCGCCTGCATGTCGACCTCATTGAAAGTCGTGAGCAGCGCCGCCGAGGATTGCGCCTCGACCAGGCGCTCTGCGATGCGCGCGCGCAACCGCGACATCGGCACGCGGCGGTTCACGCGCCCTGCCGCGGGCGCCGACCCGAGGTGCTGCGCGACGTCGCCCTTGGTGATGCGCCCGTCGCGCCCGCTGCCGGCAATCTCGGCCGGCGCCAGCTGGTTTTCCTCGACCATGCGCCGCGCCGCGGGCGAGAGCTTCGCGTCCGCAACGGCCGGCTTCGGCGAGGCCCCCGCCGACGGGAGTTTCGGCTCCGCGGGCTTGCGCGGCTCCGGCTTCGGCTCGGCCTTGCGCGCGGGGCGCGCCGCCGCGGCTGCGGACGCCGCCTCATCAATGACGGCGAGCAGTTCCCCGCTCGTGACGGTGCTGCCTGCGGCCTTGTCCTGCGACTTCAGCACGCCTGCGACCGGCGCCGGCACCTCCAGCACGACCTTGTCGGTCTCGAGGTCCGCAAGGTTCTCATCACGCGCCACGGCGTCGCCCGGCTTCTTGTGCCAGGTCACGAGTGTCGCATCCGCGACGGACTCGGGCAGCTGCGGGACGCGGACTTCGGTGCTCATGAACCCTTCCTGGGGGCGGCGACGGTCAGGCGGTGCGTCTCGCGATGCGTGGTCTCGGTGTCGACAGAATACAGCGCCGCGGCGACCACGCTCTCCTGTTCGCGCTGGTGCAGGGCGAACACGCCGGTGGCGGGCGCGGCGGCGCCGCCGCGGCCCGCGTACAGCAGTACCTGTCCGGGGAGGAGACCGGTCTGCAGGCGGTGGCGGACCTGGTACCAGGCGCCCTGGTTCTGCGGCTCCTCCTGGCACCAGACGACCTCCTTCGCATTCGGGTAGCGCGCGACCGCGGCCTGGTATTCCTCGGCCGGGACCGGGTAGAGCTGCTCGACGCGCACCAACGCCACGTTCGCCGCCTGGTCCGCACGGCGCCGCTCGAGCAGGTCGTAGTAGACCTTGCCGCTGCAGAGCACTAGCCGGCGCACGGCGGCGGGATCGAGCGCGTCCTGCTCGTCGATTACGGTGTGGAACCCCCCGCCCGCGAGCTCCGCGATCGTGGACGTGGACTGCCGGTGGCGCAGCAGGCTCTTCGGCGTCATCACCACCAGCGGCTTGCGCAGCGTGCGCAGCATCTGACGGCGCAGCAGGTGGAACAGCTGCGCCGGGGTCGAGGGCACGCAGACCTGGATGTTGAGCTCGGCGCAGAGCTGCAGGAAGCGCTCCAGGCGCGCCGAGCTGTGCTCGGGCCCCTGCCCCTCGTAGCCGTGCGGCAGGAACAGCGTCATGCCGCAGAGCCGGCCCCACTTGGCCTCGCCCGAGGCGATGAACTGGTCGATGATGACCTGGGCGCCGTTCGCGAAATCGCCGAATTGCCCTTCCCAGACCACGAGCGTCTCCGGATCGGTCGTCGAATAGCCGTACTCGAAGCCCATCACCGCCGCTTCCGAGAGCACGGAATCGATCACGGCAAGGCGCGCCCCGCCCGCCGCGGCCGCGGCCAGCGGCAGCCGCGTGCGTCCGGTGACCTGGTCGTGCAGCACCGCGTGGCGGTGGAAGAAGGTCCCGCGCGCGGAATCCTGCCCGCAGAGGCGCACGTGGACGCCTTCCGCCAGCAGCGTGGCGTAGGCCATGGTCTCGGCGGCACCCCAGTCGAGCGGCGACTCGCCGGCATACATGCGCCTGCGGTCGTCCATGATCCGCGCCACGCGCGGGTGCAGCCTGAAGTCTGACGGCACCGCCGTGAGCGCTTCGGCCAGCGATCGCAGCCGTTTCGCTTCGACGCCGGTCGCGGGCGACTCGGACCAGTCCGCCGCGACGTGCCGGTTCCAGTCCACCGTGTAGCGATTACCCGAGGTGCCGGCGAATGCGCGGGCCTGCGGCCGGCCCTCGTCGAGGCCGCGGCGGTAATCCTCGGCCATCTGCGCGGCCTGGCCCTCGCCGAGGATGCCGTCCTCCTCGAGCTGCTTGCCGTAGATCTGGCGCGCGGTCGGGTGCCTGCGGATGGCCTGGTACATGACCGGCTGCGTGGCCGCGGGCTCGTCGGCCTCGTTGTGGCCGTGGCGGCGGTAGCAGACCAGGTCAATCACCACGTCCTTGTGGAACTTCAACCGGTATTCGAGCGCGAGCCGCGCGACCCACACGACCGCCTCGGGATCGTCCGCGTTCACGTGGAAGATCGGCGCCTCGATCATCTTGGCGACGTCGCTGCAATAGAGCGTCGAGCGCGCATCCAGAGGCTCGCTGGTCGTGAACCCGACCTGGTTGTTCACGATCACGTGCAGCGTACCGCCGGTCGCGAACCCGCGCGCCTGCGATAGCTGCAGCGTCTCCATCACGACGCCCTGCCCGGCGAAGGCCGCATCGCCGTGGATCAGGAACGGCAGCACGCGTTCGCCGCGGGCGTCACCGCGCCGCTCCTGACGCGCGCGCACCGAGCCCTCGACCACCGCGTCAACGACTTCAAGGTGCGAAGGATTGAAGGCGAGCACCACGTGCACGTTGCCGCCCGTGGTGCGCAGGTCCACGGAGAAGCCCTTGTGGTACTTGACGTCGCCGGAGCCCTGGAGTGAGTCCAGGTCGATGTGGCCCTCGAATTCGGAGAACAGCATGGACGGCGGCTTGCCGAGCACGTTGACGAGCACGTTGAGCCGGCCACGGTGCGCCATGCCGACCACGATCTCCTCGATGCCCGCGCCGCCCGCCCGCTGCACCACGTCGTCGAGGAGCGGGATCAGTGCATCACCGCCCTCCAGCGAAAACCGCTTCTGCCCAACGTACTTGGTGTGCAGGTAGCGCTCGAGGCCTTCGGCCGCCGACAGCTGCCACAGCAGGTTCAGCCGTTCCTCGCGCGTGAACTGGTGGTTCAGTCTGCCATCCTGGAAACGGTCCTGCAGCCAGAGCCGTTCCTCGCTGCTCGAGACATGTGCGAACTCCGCGCCGATGCGCCCGCAGTAGATGTAGCGCAACAGCTTCAGGATCTCGCGCAGCTTCATCTGCCTGTCGAGCCCGCTGGTGCAGCTGCCGGTAAAGAACTCGGTCTCCATGTCGGCCTCGGTCAGGCCTACATGGATGGGATCGAGCATCTCCGGCATCGGCCGGGCCATGAGCCCGAGCGGGTCGATGTCCGCGATCAGATGGCCGCGGTTGGCGTAGAACTGGATCAGGCGTGAGACGGCGGACTGCTTCTCGGCATCGACCCTGGTGCCGGAGAGCGCCGCGGGCACGCCGCGCCATCCCGGGTGGGCCGCCGGCGTCACGTGGGCCTGGCGGGTTCCCTCGGCACCCAGCTTCTCGAAGAACTGCCGCCAGGCCGGAGCCAGTGACCCCGGCGATTCCAGGTACTGCTGATACAGGGCTTCGAGGTACGGCGCTTGCGAGCTGGCGAAGGGGCTGGACTCGATCAGCTCGCGCAGGGAACGGCTCATTGCCCGTGCAATTATACCGGACCGAATTGGTCCGGAAATGAAGATTGATCAGCAGCTTAGGCACGGAATCTGGCGCCCCGGGCCGGAGTTGAACCGACGACCTGCCGCTTAGGAGGCGGCCGCTCTATCCACTGAGCTACCGGGGCGGGCGCGCGCAATATTACCCGCACCGGCCCGCAGGGGCCGGTCCGGGTTCCGCTCTCGCGCGATCGCTCCCTCAGGCGGCCTGTGCGGGTGTCACCGTCTGGACCGGTGCCGGCTGCGGTTCGGCGAGACGCGTCTCAACCGCGGTCGTCGCCTGCTCAGCCTTCGCGGCCGCCGTGCTCACGACCTGCGTCGCGACCCGCTCGACCTTGCGCGTGGCCTGGCGCACGGTCTGCGCCGTGCTCTTGATCGCTTTCTTCGCCGTGCGCTTTGCCGACTTCACGGTCTTGCGCGCCGCGCGCGTGGCTCTGCGGGCGACCTTGCGGACCGACTTGCGCGCCGATGCGCTCTTGCGCGTGACCTTGCGCTTCGCCTGCGCGGCGCGGCGCTTGCCGCGCTTCGCCGCCTTCTTCGACTTTTTCCTGGCTGCCATCTGGAATCACTCCGAATTGGGATTGCGGGGACGTGGGCCGCTCCGGCGCGGCTCGATGTCACGCTAGGGCGCGCCTCACCCGCTGTCAATCGGAGAAAGAAGAAAAATTGGTGGAGCGGAAGGGGATCGAACCCTCGACCTTCGCATTGCGAACGCGACGCTCTCCCAGCTGAGCTACCGCCCCACGATCGAGGGGCGGGATTGTAAAGACCCCCTGCGGGACCAGCAAGCAAGCCCGGCGCAGACGCTCGCGGGCGCTTGGTGTACCGTCACAGATGTGCGCATCCGCAACGCGACCGCCGCTGACCTCGAATTCATCGTGCGCGCCAACCAGGCCCTGGCGGCGGAGACCGAGGACCAGTCGTTGGATCCGGACCTGCTGCAGCCGGGTGTCCGGGCCGTGCTCGATGATCCATCACTGGGGCACTACTACCTGGCCGAGCAGGACGGCCGGCCTGTGGGGCAGCTCATGACCACCTTCGAGTGGAGCGACTGGAGGAACGGCCTGCTGCTCTGGATCCAGTCGGTCTATGTAGTGCCGGAAGCCCGCGGTCATGGCGCCTTCCGGGCCCTGTTCCGCCATCTCGCCGAGCTCGCCAGGGAGGATTCCCGGATCTGCGGCATCCGGCTCTACGTGGACCGCGGCAACGACCGGGCGCAACAGGTCTATTCCCGGCTGGGCATGCACCTGTCGAATTACGCCGTCATGGAAGTCGTCTATCGCGGCCCGGAATCCCGGGCCTGAGGTCACCGCCATGCTGTCTTCCGGCGCATCAGCTCCCGATTTCACCCTCCCGGACCACGAGGGTGGCAAGCGCAGCCTGACCGAGCTCCAGGGCGGTGGCCCGCTGATTCTCTATTTCTACCCGGCCGATTTCACACCGGGCTGCACCCGGGAGGCCTGCGACCTGCGTGACCTGCACGCGAAGATCCTGTCGGCGGGGCTCAAGGTGGTCGGCATCAGCCCGCAATCGCCGGAGAGCCACAAGCGCTTCCGCGAGCAGCATTCGCTGCCGTTCACGCTGCTTTCGGACGAAGACAAGGCCGTGATCCGGGCCTACGACGTGGACGGCCCGCTCGGGATCGGAGTGCGGCGTGCGACCTTCCTGCTGGACAGCAAGCGTCGGATCGTGGATGCCGTGCTTGCAGACCTCCGGATCGGCCGGCACCAGGAATTCGTGCAGCAGGCGATCGCCGCTAGGGAAGGTCGAAGCGCGTGACCGCGGCGCGGCTGAAGCGGGGCACCGCGACCAGGTAGACCACGCCGTATTCGGATTCGCTCATCGGCGGCACCTCCCGCCCGGAGAGCTCCTCGACCAGCGCGGGCACCGTGTTGGAGTGGCCGACGATCAGCACCCGCCCGCCCCGGTATTCGGTGAGCGCGCGCTCGGCGGCGCGCTCGCTCTGCCCGGCCGGTACCACGATCACCGGCACGCCGAGGCGATTCGCGAGCGGGCGCACCGTGTCCTGGGTACGTTTGAACTCGCTCACAATGATGCAGTCGAGACCCGACTCCCTGGGCCCGCGGCCGAACTGCAGGGCGAGCGCCAGCGCCCGGGCCTCGCCAGCCGGCGACAACGGCGGATCGTCGCCGGGAACGGCCGCCTTCTCGGCGTGGCGCATGACGAAGACGGTAGTGGTGGAGGCCGCCGCGACGAGCCACCAGGCGAGCGCCAGAAACACCAGGGCCGCGAGCGCGGCGAGCCAGACCGGCGCCAGGAAGGGCCGGCGGCGCAGGCTCGCGTATTCTTTGCGCATGCGCTCGATGATACCCCTGCCCTGGGTGCTCGTGATGGCGGCAGGGGGCTGGCGAGTGACACCGGTCGGATTGCCCGACGTAGAATTGGGCCACAGCTCCGAGCTGCCGCGGTAGACCGCGGTAACCGTCTGGCTCGGCCGCCGGTGACGCTCGCAGCGCCGCGCGGGTCGGGTTCTTCGAGGAGGTGCGCGATGAGAAGCCAGATCTTCCATCGTTCCAATCGGCTCGCCTCCCGACCGCGAATCTGCGCGGCGCTTATCGGTTTCGTGCTGGGCTTGGTCGCGGACCCGCTTCGGGCTCAGCCCGGTCGGCCTCCCCTGCCTCCGCCCCCGCTCCCGCCAGCGACTCTCTGTGCGCTCTCCCTCGAACAGCTCCTTGGCACAGGACTCGAAGGCACCGACACGATTGAGGACCGAGACGCCGCACACCAGACGATCGAGCAGCTCTACCAGCGTGAACTCGACCGGCTACGACAGCAGGTGATCGACGAGGAAGGCCCGCTGGCGTTCGCCGTCTTTGCCCTCGGTCTCAAGAGTCGTGGAGAAGAGCGGCTCGAGGAACTCTTGGCCGAGAACTGCCTGCACGAGCTACTGCTGAGGGCTCGGGAGAGCCGGAACGCCGAAGTCCGCGAGCGCGCCAAGTCGATCTGGAATCGATTTTTCGCGCCACCCGGGCCCGGTGGAGTCTTCGACCTGCCCGCGGAGGAGGAGCTTCCCAAGCCAGGCCCGAAAGCCATGATCGGCAAGGCTGCGGTGCGGGTTAACCTGCCGCCGCCCGAATGGATCCACCCCGGGGCGACGATCACCGGCAGCGTCGTCGTCGATTCGCCCACCCAGACTGCGGACGGTGCTCAGCCTCTGCCCGGCGTCCAACTCTCGGGTCTCGTCCTTGAGGTCGACGAAAAGAGGTACCCCGTCAACATCGACGGCCGATTCGTCTTCGAGTCGCCGCAGGCCGCCCGGGCTCTCGAAATCAAGCTCCAGGGTTTCACGGAAATCGAGGGGCGCGTGCAGTTCGAATCGGTTGTCGACTTCAAGGTCGAGATGCGGCTTGTCGAATCGCCAGCACGAGACCGCGCCCTGAGCCGTGCCGGCGACGTGAGCGCTCCGCCGGTTGTTCCGTCGAGGGACCCTTACGTCGTCACGGGAGTGCTGCCGGCGGGCGGTGTCGGGTTGACGACGCGCGCTTACGCCGACGCCGTCGAGCTGCCGCTGCTCTGGAAGACGCCGGAGGCAGCGGCGTTCGACGTGAGTGGCATTTCCCCGGGTCCCCACGTACTCAGCCTCTGGGAGGGAGGTCAGCCCATCGCCGCCGGAACCGTCAGCGTCGTCACTCTCGAGGCGCGTTCGGATCGCGTCGAACTCCGGCCCGGAGACGTCGCGAACTTCTCGGTACAGGTGGACGGGTTTCCAAAGCGGCTCCGGACGCAGGCAGAGACGCCGGAAAAACGAGAGGCAAAGGGAGAGCTCGTGTCCGAAACCACTCTAGCCTACGACAACCGCACCCCCGAGATCGGGAAGTTCGTGGGCCGCGACGAGCATTTCGAAGTGACGATCCAACGCGAGCTCTGCATTTCCCGACAGACCGCGTGGAGCGCGGTCAAGTCAGAGCCCGCCAAGAAGCCGAGGCCGTATCTGCCCATGACGACACCCTGGCCCGATACCGCGCCTTTGGTCGTTGAGCCGTTGACGGCCAACGAGCGCGAAGGCCTGAGCTTGCGACTCGTGTGTCTCGACCAACAGAAATACAGGGCGACGTCGGCAGGGCGATTCGTCGTGGATGTCCGGCTCAAGCTGCCGTCGCACGCCACACAGCCGACCCTGCTGCGCCCGATCGTTCCCGCGCCGGCTCAGGACGAGGCGACGCGCGCCGCCACCGCCGCGGTGGGGGAGCCCAAGCCGCTTCCCATCGTGCGCGAGGGCGGGAAGGAGTATTTCGTATTTCCGGACGGCAGGAAACTGGAGCGCAACTGGCGGGGCGGGGTTGGCGAGGTCCGTCCGGACGGGGTGGTGGTGATCGACTACGGTCCCGCTTACGGCCGCGAGGTCGAGTATCACCCGGACGGCACACTAGTCGTCAACAACCGCAGCAGCGACACGGTGACGACGACTGCGCCCGACGGAACCCGCACCTTCTTGGACAAGCGCAAATCGTTCCAAACCGTCACTTCTCCCGACGGGACGATCCGCGAGTACTGGATCACGAACTTGGGCCGACCCATCGAGAAACCGCGCAACGCCGTCGCCTACGAAGTCAGGAAAGACGGCTCAATCATCATTGAGTACAACCGCTATTCGGGCCTCGAGGACAAGACCATCCATCCGGACGGAACGGTCATCGTGAACAAGACCAACGACACCCGCATCGAGACTCGCCCAGACGGTACCAAGATCACGCTCGACAAGCGTCACAGGACCGAAACGATCGAATCTCCGGGGGCGCCGACGCGGATCTTCGATGTCCTCCAGGACGGGACGAAGATCGAGCGCGTACCGAGGAGCTGCTTCGAGAGTTGCCAGGACGCGGAAAAGGAATCCTGCCGGCTGGCCTGCGCTTCGAGCTGCGGCGAGGTCTGCACCGATTCGACCGGCTGCGACTGCTGGACGGATTGCCGACAGGACTGCGAAACGGACTGCGGCAGCGGCATCCCGCCGAAGTGCGACCGCCTCTGCGAAGGCGAATAGGCTGGCGGAGAGGGTGAGATTCGAACTCACGAAGGACTTGCGCCCTTGCCGGTTTTCAAGACCGGTGCATTCAACCGCTCTGCCACCTCTCCGGCGCCCGACCGCCGCCAGTATAATGGTGCGACGTCCGCCGGGGACCGAAGGAGACCGAAGCCATGGAACGCAGCCAGTCCGTGATCCAGCCGGGTGTCGTTCGCGAGTCGGCGCTCGCGACCCACAAGGTCCTGCGCAACACGTACCTGCTGCTGTCGGCGACGCTGGGATTCAGCGCGCTGGTGGCGGGCGTCTCGCTCGCGCTCGGCCTGCCCTACCTGGGGCCGTGGATCACGCTGATCGGCTACTTCGCGCTGCTCTTCGCGGTGCACAAGACCGCGAACAGCGCCCTGGGACTCGTGTTCGTGTTCGCGCTGACCGGCTTCCTGGGCTACACGCTCGGGCCGATCGTCGGCTTCTACCTCACCGCCATCCCGAATGGTCATGCCGTCGTCATGAACGCCCTCGGCATCACCGCCGCCGCTTTCATCGGGCTTTCCGCCTTCGCGGTGAAGGGCGGGCGTCGTTTCCCGTTCCTGGGCAATTTCCTGTTCGTCGGCATCCTGACGGCGTTCCTGCTGGGGGTCGCGACCCTGATCTTTCCGATGCCGATGGTGTCGCTGGCGGTATCAGGCATGTTCGTGCTCTTGATGGCCGGGTTGATCCTCTGGCAGACCGGCGAGATCGTGCACGGCGGCGAGACCAATTACATTCTCGCGACCGTCACGCTCTACGTGAGCATCTACAACCTGTTCTCGAGCCTGCTGCACCTGCTCGGAGCCGCAGGTGATGATTGATCACGCCGGCTTGATGCGGTCGATTCCACCCAGGTAGGGCCGCAGCACCGGCGGCACCGTGACGCTGCCGTCGGCCTGCTGGAAGTTTTCGAGCACCGCGACCAGCGCGCGGCCGATTGCCACGCCGGAGCCGTTCAAGGTGTGCACGGGCTCGGGCTTGCCGGTCTCAGGGTTGCGCCAGCGCGCCTGCATGCGGCGCGCCTGGAACGCTTCGCAGTTGCTGCAGGAGGAGATCTCGCGGTAGCCGCCCTGCCCCGGCAGCCAGACCTCGAGGTCGTAGGTTTTCGCGCTGGCAAAGCCGACGTCGCCGGCGCACAGCGCGACCACGCGATACGGCAGTTGGAGGCGTTCCAGCACTTTCGATGCGTGCGCCGTGAGTTCCTCGAGCGCCGCGTAGGACTCCTGCGGTCGCGCGATCTGCACCAGCTCCACCTTGTCGAACTGGTGCTGGCGGATCAGGCCGCGCGTGTCCCTGCCGTAGGAACCGGCCTCCGAGCGGAAGCAGGGCGTGTGCGCCACGAACTTCAGCGGCAGCTCGTCGGGATCGAGGATGCGGTCGCCGGCGAGGTTTGTGAGCGGCACCTCGGCGGTCGGGATCAGGAACAGCTCCGCGTCGGCCGCGCCGCGGTCGATGCGAAACAAGTCCTGCTGGAACTTCGGCAGCTGGCCGGTGCCGGTCAGGGTCTGGCGTGTGACAAGGTAGGGCACCCAGGCTTCGCGGTAGCCGTGCTCGCGCACGTGCAGGTCGAGCATGAATTGCGCGAGTGCGCGGTGCAGTGCCGCGACCGCGCCCGTGAGCACGGCAAAGCGCGTGCCCGACAGGCGGCTCGCCGCCGCCGGATCGAGCCCGCCGAGACCCTCGGCGACCGCAACGTGGTCGCCGGCCGGGAATTCGAAGCGCCGCGGCTCGCCGTGGCGGCGCAGTTCGACGTTCGACTTCTCGTCCCGACCTTCGGGCACGCTCTCGTGCAGCAGATTCGGCAGGTCGAGCAGGAGCCGGTCGAGCTCCACCTGCAGCGCAGCGAGCAGCTGTTCGCCCGCTGCCAGGCGCGTGCCCAGGGTCTCGACCTCGGCCAGCAGCGGCGCCACGTCTTCACGGCGCGCCTTGGCCAGGCCGATGGCCTTGGAGCGCGTGTTGCGCTCGTTGCGCAGCGCATCCACCGCGACCTGCGCCTCCTTGCGCCGGCCCTCCAGCGTGGTGAACTGCGCGAGGTCGAGCCGGTAGCCACGGCGCGCGAGGTTCGCGGCAACGGCTTGCGGATCGCCGCGCAGCTGGCGCAGGTCAAGCACGCTCTTCGTCCTGCCCGGCGCGGATGCGCGCGAGTATCTCGCGCATCTTCAGTTCGAGGCCGCGCGGCGCCGGGTCGTAGTAATTGCGCGGCTCCATCGAGTCCGGGAAGTGGCGCTGGCCTGGCGCGAGCGCATCCGGCTCGTCGTGCGCGTAGCGGTAGCCACGGCCATAACCGAGTTCCTTCATCAACCGGGTCGGCGCGTTTCGCAGGTGCATCGGCACCTCCAGCGTACCGAGACTCTGTGCGTCATCCATCGCCGCGCCGAAGGCCGTGTACACCGCGTTGCTCTTGGGTGCGCAGGCGAGGAACACGCATGCCTGCGCCAGCGCCAGTTCGCCTTCCGGACTGCCGAGCCGGTCGTAACCGTCCCAGGCGGCGAGCGCGAGCGTGAGGGCGCGCGGATCGGCATTGCCGATGTCCTCGCAGGCCATGCGCACCAGGCGCCGGGCGATGAACCCGGGATCGCAGCCGCCATCCAGCATGCGGCACAACCAGTACAGCGAGGCGTCGGGGTCGCTGTCGCGCACCGACTTGTGCAGCGCCGAGATCTGGTCGTAGAACAACTCGCCGCGCTTGTCGAAGCGCCGATGGCCGGAGGCAGAGGCTTCCTGCGCGATGGCGAGGCTGATGGCCGGGCCATGCGCCGCGCCGGCGAGGTCGGCGGCGACCTCCAGCAGATTGAGCGCGCGGCGCGCATCGCCGTCCGCGGCATCGGCCAGGAGTGCCAGCGCAGCCGGCTCCACGTCGAGGGCGAGGGCGCCGAGGCCGCGCTCGGTGTCGGCCAGTGCGCGCTCGATGAGCGCGGCGAGCTCCGCCTTCACGAGCGGCTTCAGCACGTAGATGCGGGCGCGGGAAAGCAGCGCGGAGTTCAACTCGAACGAGGGGTTCTCCGTGGTCGCGCCGATGAAAACCAGCGTGCCGTCCTCGACGAACGGCATAAAGGTGTCCTGCTGGGCCTTGTTGAAGCGATGCACCTCGTCGAGGAACAGCACCGTCGCCGATCCGCCCGCGGCACGCGCCGCCTTTGATTCCTCCACCGCCTCGCGGATGTCCTTGACCCCGGCCATCACCGCGGAGAGCGCGATGAAGCGCGATTGGCTGGCCTGGGCCGCCAACCGGGCCAGTGTGGTCTTGCCGCTGCCGGGCGGCCCCCATAGCACCATCGAGTGCGCGATGCCGTCGGAGAGCAGCCGGTAGAGCGGTTTGCCGGGCGCGAGGAGGTGCTGCTGGCCCGCGAACTCGGTAAGCGTGCGCGGGCGCATGCGATCCGCGAGCGGGCGATAGGCAGCTGTCAGGGGAGCGGCGATTGGCAATTCGGGTTGCTGGCGCATCACGCGCGGATTCTAGCGGTTCGTGCGCGCCCTCATGGCGGCGCACGGCGCCGGAGCCCTGCCTCGACATGGCGTGCCCAACCGGCGCGGCCGCCGCCCGCGATCCACCAGGCGACGAGGATGCCTGCGCCGTTCGCGGCGACGTCGGTCCAGTCGGCCATGCGCCCCGCGCTGCCGACCGCCTGCAGGGCCTCGATCGCGACGCCGAACACGAAGCAGCGCGCCATCACGACCCACAGCCGGGCGCGCTCGACGATGCCGGAGCCCAGCAGCGCGAGCGCGAGGTAGGCGGCGAAGTGCTCGAGCTTGTCGATACCTGCGGCGGGTTCCAACGTTGGCAATGAGAGCAGGCTGCCGCCGGCGATCGCGCAGGCCAGCAGCAGGATGAGCCCCTGCCAGGCGCGGCGAAAGCCGGTGCCGATGCCGTTCAACTGGCAGGCGGGCGACCGACGACGTCGACCCGCGGCGGCGGAACGAAGGTGAACAACGAGGCGTCGAGCGCGGGGTTGCGCTCGATGCGCTCGAAGTCGAGGCGGGTGACCTGGCCCAGCCGGTCGAGCAGCAGCATGCGCCGCAGGTCGCGGCCTTCGAAGCCGAGGCGCAGCTCGCGGAAATCACCGCCGGAGCGCCGCGGCGTGAGCCGGCTCCAGTCCAGACCGTCGTGCGGCCCGCCATCCGTGATCGCGAACTCGGCCAGGAGCTCGGCCCCGCTCGCCAGCAGCATCGCGGGCGTCCCCGCGAGCGTCTCTGCCGCGCCGCGGATCGTCACCTGCTCAAGTTCCACGTCGTGGAACCAGACGGTGTGGCCATCGGAGACGATGACCTGCTGCGGCACGCGGTAGTCCCAGCGAAAGCGCCCCGGGCGCGCGAACGCCACGCTGCCTTCCGCCTCCTCGATCACGCGTCCCTGGGCGTCGGTCACCGACTGCCGGAACTCCGCGCGCAGGCTGGCGAGGCCACCGAGCGCGGACTCCACACGCTGCAGGGCCGTGGCATCGGCGCCGGGATCGGCGCCGGCAGCCACCGTGACGAGCAGGAGTGACGCGGACAGCAGCCTCATCAATCTTCCGGCGGCGGCGGCGCGAGCACTTCACGGCTGCCGTTCGACTGCAGCGGGCCGACGAGGCCCGCGGCTTCCATGGACTCGACCAGCCGCGCCGCGCGGTTGTACCCGATCTTGAGGCGGCGCTGCACACCCGAAACCGAAGCACGGCGCGATTCGGTCACGATCCGCACCGCCTCGTCGTAGAGCGGGTCCTGCTCGCTGCCGGCCTCGCCCTCGCCTGCCGCCCCTTCGCCCGCCTCGTCCGTGAGCCCCGGCAGCGGCACGGCTGGCCCGGTGAGCACTTCGTCGACGTACTCCGGCTGGGCGGCGTCCCTGAGCGAGGCGACGACGCGGTGGACTTCCTGGTCCGAGACGAAGGCACCGTGCACGCGCTCGGGAGTCGAAGTTCCGGGCGGCAGGTAGAGCATGTCGCCGTGCGACAGCAGCGATTCGGCGCCGCTGCCGTCGAGAATGGTGCGCGAATCCACCTTGGCGGAGACCTGGAATGCAATGCGGGCCGGGATGTTGGCCTTGATCAGGCCCGTGATCACGTCCACCGACGGCCGCTGTGTCGCCAGCACCAGGTGGATGCCCGAGGCGCGCGCCTTCTGCGCCAGGCGCGCGATCAATTCCTCGACCCTCTTGCCGACGATCAGCATGAGGTCGGCGAGCTCGTCGATCACCACGACGATATAGGGCAAGGGCGTCAGCACCGGCACTTCGCCCTGGTACTGGCCGGTGGCGAGCTGGCGCGCGATCAGCGGGTCGCGGATCGGAGTGCCGGCCTCCTGCGCCTCGCGGATCCGCCGGTTGAGGCCGGCCAGGTTGCGCACGCCGAGTTCCTTCATGAGCGGGTAGCGGCGTTCCATCTCGGCCACGCACCAGCGCAGCGCGTTCGCCGCCTGCTTGAGATCGGTGACGACCGGCGCGAGCAGGTGCGGGATGCCCTCGTAGACCGACAGCTCCAGCATCTTCGGGTCGATCATGATCAGGCGAACCTGCTCGACCGTGCTCTTGTACAGGAGCGACAGGACCATCGCGTTGATGGCGACCGACTTGCCCGAGCCGGTGGTGCCCGCGATCAGAAGGTGCGGCATCTTGCCGAGGTCGGCCACCACCGGCGCGCCACCGATGTCCTTGCCGAGCGCGAGCGCGAGCGGCGAATGCAACTCGTCGTAGGCGCGCGAACGGATGATCTCGCCGAGCGTGACGAGCTCGCGCGACTCGTTCGGGATCTCGAGGCCGACCACGGACTTGCCGGGGATCACCTCGACCACACGCACGCTGATCGCGGACAGGGCCCGCGCCAGGTCCTTGGCGAGCGCGCTGATCTGGCTGACCTTGACGCCCGGTGCGGGCTTCAGCTCGAAGCGCGTGACGACCGGTCCCGGTTGCACCGCGACCACCTCGACGTCCACCCCGAAATCCTTGAGCTTGATCTCGACCAGGCGCGACATGGCGTCGAGCGCCTCGCTGGAATAGCCCTGCTCGCGCGCCGGCGGGTCATCGAGCAGCTTGAGCTCTGGCAGGCCGCGCGCGACGGGCTTCGAGAACAGGGAAACCTGCTTTTCCTTCTCGACACGCGCGGAAGGTTCCGGCACCGGCGGCGCCGGCGGCTCGATGCGCGGCGGCGTGCGGCCAAGAGCCTTCCTCTGCACCTCGCGCACGGCGGCCTCGCGCGCTTCGCGCGATTCGCGCCCCGCCGCCTGGTCACGCGAGCGAGCGATGCGCCGCCCGATCCAGGCCGCGCCCGCCAGCACCCAGTGGCCGATGAAGTCCATGACGCGCGGCCAGGTCACCCCGGTGAAGAGCTGCACGCCAGCGAACCAGAATGCGAGCATCACCAGCGTCGCGCCGAGCAGCGCCAGGACGCCTTCGAGCGCCTCGCCGACGAGGTTGCCGAGGATGCCGCCCGCGCCCGCCGGCAGCGGTGATCCGGGGTAATGCAGGGTCGCGAGGCCGCAGCTGGTCGCGAGCACGAGCACGATGCCGATGGTGCGCAATGCGACCGTCGAGCGGCTCTGGCCGCGCTCATCCGGCCCGCGCTTGAGCCCAACCCAGGCGCTGAACGCGATCGCGACCGGGAACAGGTAAGCGGGCCAGCCGAACAGGAGCAGCAGCAGGCCGGCGGCCCAGGCGCCGGCCGGGCCGATCAGGTTGCCGACCTGGCCGGGCTCGCCGGTATAGCTGAAGCTGCGGTCGTAGGCGTCGTAGCTCGAGAGTGCGATCAGGAGCACGAATGCGAGCACCGCGAGCAGCCAGAAAGCGACGTTGCGCAGCGCGCGTGCGAAAACCGGATCGAGTTTCGCGTCGGATCGGGTAGCGTCGGCGGCGAGGCGGGACAAGGCTTCAGAATCCTGCTCAGAAAAACGCTATAAGCAATTGATTATAAGAATGTTGCAAATAGCGCGGCAAGGACCCATGCGAGCCCATTAGGATGCCGGACTATACATGACGACACCCCGCCACTCGCGCCTGCTGATCCTCGGATCAGGACCCGCCGGTTACTCCGCCGCGGTCTATGCGGCGCGGGCGAACCGCCGGCCGCTCTTGATCACGGGGTTGCAGCCGGGCGGCCAGCTCATGACCACGACCGAGGTGGACAACTGGCCCGGTGACGCCCACGGCCTGCTCGGCCCGGACCTGATGGACCGCATGCGCCGCCACGCCCTGCGTTTCGGCGTCGAGATCCTGCAGGACCAGGTCACGCGGGTGGACCTGTCGCAGCGTCCGTTCCGCCTGAGCGGCGAGGACGGCGAGTTCAGCTGCGATGCGCTCATCATCGCGACCGGCGCCTCGGCGCGCTATCTCGGGCTCGAATCCGAGGAACGCTTTCGGGGCCGTGGCGTGTCCGCTTGCGCGACCTGCGACGGGTTTTTCTACCGCGACCAGAACGTGGCCGTCGTGGGCGGCGGCAACACCGCGGTCGAAGAGGCCATCTACCTGGCCAACATCGCCTCGCACGTGACACTCGTGCACCGCCGGGACAAGCTGCGTGCCGAGGCAATCCTGCAGGATCGCCTGCAGGCGCTGGCCGGTCAGGGCAAAATCTCGCTGCTCTGGAATCACGTCGTCGACGAAGTGCTCGGCAACGACAGTGGGGTGATCGGGGTGCGCCTGCGTGCTGCCGGCAACAGCAAGCCGCGGGACCTCGCGGTCGCCGGACTCTTCATCGCCGTTGGCCACACTCCGAACACCGGGCTATTCGCCGGCCAGCTCGAGATGCAGAACGGCTACATTGTGGTGAAGTCCGGGCTGGCGGGTGACGCGACCGCGACCAGCGTCCCGGGTGTGTTCGCGGCCGGCGACGTCGCGGATCATGTCTACCGCCAGGCCGTGACCTCGGCCGGCACCGGCTGCATGGCCGCGCTGGACGCGGACCGCTACCTCGAGCGCGCCGGCGCCGGCTGACGGCAGCCGCCGATGACGACGCGGGTCGTGCGGTCGCTGGCCGAAGTCGACGCCGCGGCCTGGAACGCGCTCGTCGCCGGGGCGGCGCCCTTCCTGCGTCACGAGTTCCTGCTCGCGCTCGAGGAGACCGGTTGCGCGACGCGCGACACCGGCTGGGACGCTCATCATCTGCTGCATTTCGATTCCGCGGGCGCGCTCGACGGCGCGATGCCGCTCTACCTGAAGCCGCATTCCTGGGGCGAGTTCGTGTTCGACTTCGCCTGGGCCGAGGCCTACCACCGCGCCGGGCAGCGCTACTACCCGCGCCTGGTCTCGGCCGTGCCGTTCACGCCTGCGGCCGGTCCACGCCTGCTCGCACGCGACGACGCGATTCGGCGCGAACTCGCGGCGGCGGCACGAGATCTCGCGCGCGAGCTCGGCGCCTCGTCGTTGCACGTGCTGTTCCCCGATGGCGGCGCCCGCGACCTGCTCGCGGGCCAGGGGTTGATGCCGCGGCTCGATTGCCAGTTCCACTGGCGCCACGAGGGTCACCGGGATTTCGACGATTGGCTCGGCTCGCTCGCCTCGGAGAAGCGCAAGAAGATCCGGCGCGAGCGCCGCCGCGTCGCCGAGGCCGGGATCGAGTGCCGCACGCTGTTGGGCGGCGAACTCGGCCGCGAGGAGGTGGATGCAGTCTACCGGCTGCACGCGCTGGTCTTTGCCCGCTACGGCAACGCGCCCTACCTGAACGCGGATTTCTTCGGACGCCTCGCGCGCCTGCTGCCCGAATCGCTGTCGGTGGAGTTCGCGTATCTGGGCGGCGAAGCAGTCGCCTGCGCCGTTTCGCTGCGCGGGACGGATGCGCTCTACGGCCGCTACTGGGGCGCCGCGGGCAACTTCCACAGCCTGCACTTCGAGCTCTGCTACTACCGGGGTATCGAGCACTGCCTGCGCGAGGGCATCGCCCGCTTCGAGCCCGGTACCCAGGGCGAGCACAAGCTGCTCCGGGGGTTCGTGCCGACGCCGGTCTGGTCGCTGCACGACATCGTGGACCCGCGCTTTGCGGCGCCGATCGGCGCCTGGCTCGCGCGCGAACGCCGCCGCCGGCGCCTCTGGCTTGCCGAGGCCGTGAGATACCTGCCCTTCCGGCGCGATGACATCCCGGCTAGGCTGCCCGCCGATGTCCGGGATTGCCTGGCTGCAGAAGACTGATCCGCCGGAGGCGCTGCCGCCGACGTCGCGGGCGCTCGCCGAGCCGAACGGTCTGCTCGCGGTCGGTGGCGCACTGACTCCCGAGTGGCTGATCCACGCCTACTGCCAGGGCGTGTTCCCGTGGTTCTCGGCCGAACAGCCGATCCTCTGGTGGGCACCCGACCCGCGCGCCGTGCTGCTGCCCGCCGAGTTCCGTGCCTCCCGGAGCCTGCGTCGCTCGATCCGCAAGCGCGGCTACGAGACGCGCATCGACACCGCGTTCGAGTCCGTGATCGCCGCTTGCGCCGGCCCGCGCCGCGGCAATGCCGGCACCTGGATCACGCGCGAGATGCACGCCGCCTACGTCGATCTGCACCGTCGCGGGCTCGCGCATTCGATCGAAACCTGGCGCGCGCGGCAGCTGGTGGGCGGCTTGTACGGGATCGCGATCGGGCGCGTGTTCTTCGGCGAATCGATGTTCACGCGCGAGACCGATGCGTCCAAGGTCGCGCTGGCGCGCCTGGTCGCGGAATGCGCGGCCCGGCGCGTGCCGCTGATCGACTGCCAGATGCCCTCCCCACACCTTGCGAGTCTCGGCAGCCGCAACCTGCCGCGGGCGCAGTTCGAGCGTGAGCTCGCGCGCCTGGTGCGGGAGCCTGCCCCGCTGTGGCGTGCATGAGACATTTCATTGCGCCCGCTTGGGCGCTGCGGCACAATCCGCGCGGTTTCACGAACGGCGGCGAGTGATGGCGAAAGAAGAAGCGATCCAGATGGAAGGCGAGGTCGTCGAGACCCTGCCGAACACGACCTTCCGCGTGAAGCTGCAGAACGGCCACATCGTGACCGCCCACATCTCGGGCAAGATGCGCAAGCACTACATCCGCATCCTGACCGGCGACACCGTCACCGTCGAGTTGACGCCCTACGACCTCTCCAAGGGCCGCATCGTCTACCGCGCCCGCTAATCCTGCCCGAGCAGCTCCGGGGCGCGCGCGGGCCGGCAGTCGAGCGCGAGTCCGGCCCCGTCTGCGGCGAGCGTGACGTGTACGCTGCCGCCGCCCGCGAGCCGGCCGAACAGGAGCTCCTCCGCCAGCGGGCGCTTGACATGCTCCTGCAGCACGCGCGCCATCGGGCGCGCGCCCATCTTCGGGTCGTAACCCTTCTCCGCGATCCAGCGCCGCGCGGCGTCGTCCACGGCGAGCGCCACGCCCTTCTGCTCCAGCTGCGTCTCGACCTCGAGCAGCAGCTTGTCCACCACGCGCTCGATCGTCGCCGGGTCGAGCGACGCGAACTGGATGATCGCGTCCAGCCGGTTCCGGAACTCGGGCGAGAAGATGCGGCGCACCGCCTCCATGCCGTCCGGCGCGTGGTCCTGCGGCGTGAAGCCGATGCTGGCGCGGCTCATCTCGGCGGCGCCCGCGTTGGTGGTCATCACGATGATCACGTGGCGGAAGTCGGCCTTGCGGCCGTTGTTGTCGGTGAGCGTGCCGTGGTCCATGACCTGCAGCAGCAGGTTGAACACGTCCGGGTGCGCCTTCTCGATCTCGTCGAGCAGCAGCACGCAGTGCGGCTGCTTGGCGATCGCCTCGGTCAGCAGCCCGCCCTGGTCAAAGCCGACGTAGCCGGGGGGCGCGCCGATCAGGCGCGACACGGTGTGGCGTTCCATGTATTCCGACATGTCGAAGCGCAGGAATTCGACGCCGAGCGCGATCGCGAGCTGGCGCGTGACCTCGGTCTTGCCGACGCCGGTCGGGCCCGCGAACAGGAAGCTGCCCACGGGCCGGCGCTCGTTGCCGAGGCCGGCGCGCGACATCTTGATCGCGGCCGCCAGCGCGTCGATCGCCGCGTCCTGGCCGTAGATCACGAGCTTGAGGTTGCGCTGCAGATTGGCGAGCATCTCGCGGTCGGAGAGCGACACGTTCTTCGGCGGGATGCGCGCGATGCGGGCGACGACGGCCTCGACGTGCGCGACCGTGACCGTGGTCTCGCGCAGGGCGGCGGGCCTGAGCCGCAGCGATGCGCCGGCCTCGTCCACCACGTCGATCGCCTTGTCCGGCAGGTAGCGGTCGTTGATGTGGCGCTCGGAAAGCTTGGCGGCGGCCACCAGCGCCTCGTCCTGGTAGGCGACCCCGTGGTGCTCCTCAAAGCGCGACCTGAGGCCGCGCAGGATCTCGATGGTCTCGGCGATGGTGGGTTCCACGACGTCTATTTTCTGGAAGCGGCGCGCCAGCGCATGGTCCTTCTCGAAGATCCCGCGGTACTCCTGGTAGGTGGTCGAGCCGATGCAGCGCAGCTCGCCGGAGGCCAGCACCGGCTTGATCAGGTTGGAGGCGTCCATGACCCCGCCCGAAGCGGCGCCGGCGCCGATCACGGTATGGATCTCGTCGATGAACAGGATCGCACCCGGGCGCCTCTTGAGTTCGCCGACCACGCCCTTGAGCCGCTTCTCGAAGTCGCCGCGGTACTTGGTGCCGGCGATCAGCGCGCCCATGTCCAGCGCGTAGATGGTGCAGTCGGCGAGCACGTCGGGCACCTTGCGCTCGACCACGAGTCGCGCCAGGCCCTCAGCGATCGCGGTCTTGCCGACGCCGGCCTCGCCCACGTACAGCGGATTGTTCTTGCGGCGGCGGCACAGGATCTCGATCGTGCGCTGCACCTCGAGCTGTCGGCCGATCAGCGGGTCCACGCGCCCGGCGGCCGCCTGCGCATTCAGGTTGATCGTGTACTTCTCGAGCGCCGCGGCGCCGCTGTCCTCGGCTCCGTCGCGCCCCGCCTCCGCGCTTTCCTCGCGCGGCGGCTCGCGCGCATCCGGCGCGGACGGCAGGCCGTGCGAGATGTAGTTGACGACGTCTAGCCGCGTCACGTCCTGCAACGACAGCAGGTAGGCCGCGTGCGACTGCTTTTCGCTGAAAATCGCGACCAGTACGTTCGCGACCGTGACTTCCTTCTTGCCGCTCGACTGCACGTGGAACACCGCGCGCTGCAGCACGCGCTGGAAACCGAGCGTGGGCTGCACTTCGCGGTCGTCGTCGGCCGCGAGCGCCGGGGTGGTCTCGTCGACGAACTTCTGCAGATCGCCGGTGAGGCGCGCGAGATCCGCGCCGCAGGCCTTCAGGATCTCGCGCACGCGCGGCGCATCCAGGATCGCGAGCAGCAGGTGCTCCACGGTCATGTACTCGTGGCGCGCGTCGCGGGCCTTCTGGAAGGCCTCGTTCAGGCAGTACTCGAGTTCACTCGACAGCAATCAGGTTTCCTCCATCGTGCACAGCAGCGGGTGCTGGTGGTGGCGCGCGTAGGTCGTCACCTGGGCCACCTTGGTCTCCGCGATCTCGAAGGTGAACACCCCGCAGATGCCTTTGCCGCGCGTGTGCACCTCGAGCATGATGCGCGTCGCGCGCGTACGGTCGAGCCCAAAGATGCGTTCCAGCACGTCCACTACGAACTCCATCGGCGTGTAGTCGTCGTTCAGCAGCACGACCCGGTACAGCGGCGGCTTCGCGAGCTGCGGCGGCGCTTCCTCGACCAGCAGGTGCTGCCCGCCCTGACCGCTGTCCCGTTCCTCGTCGCCGCTCACGTGTCCCGCCCGCTGCTGGTCCATTTATAGGGGCCGCGCGCGGCCCCGCACAAGTGACGTCATCGCGCCTTCTGCAGGCCCAGGAGGCCGCAAGTCCAGTTTGAGAAGTGTCGCACAAGTGCCCGCCAACGCTTCATTTTCCAGATTCCCGCCGCCTTGTGGGTGCGCGTCGCCAGCCCGTATCATGGGATGCTTTGCCGGGGGGACAGTTCCGGGGGATCGGGTCGAATGCAGCTAGTCGACCGCATCGTCGCGCCGTTGCGCCAGCCCTCGGGCGGCTTGCGCGCGGGCCTCGCGAGCGCAGGCCCACCGCTCGCCACGCTGGTGTTCGTGGTGCTGCTCGCGGCCCAGCTCGCCGCACTGCTGTGGCGCGTACTCGGCGACTCCGCGCCCCCCGCGCCCGCGCTGCCACCTTCCGCGATCGGCGCGGCGCCGGCCGTCGACCTGACTGCAATCGTGAATGCGCACCTGTTCGGCATCGCCAGCGTCACCGGCGACCCTTCCTCCGCGCCCGCGACCTCGGCCAACCTGACGCTGGCCGGCACGCTCGCGGGCCGCGATCCCGAGCAGGGATGGGCCATTATCGGCGCCAGCGGGCAGACCGCGCGGGTCTACGCGACCGGTGCGCAGCTGCCGGGCGGCGCGCGTCTCGTGGCCGTTTATCCGGACCGCGTGATCCTCGACCGCGGCGGCGCGCGCGAGTCGCTGGTGCTGCCGCGGCTCTCGGGCGGCGCCGCCGGCGCCACGGCGGCGGCCTATCCGCAGCCGGCATCAGCGCCGGCTGCAAGCCTGGCCGACAGCGTGCGCCAGTTGATGGCCCAGGACCCGGCCGCGGCCAACGAGCTGTTGCGTCCGCAGCCGGTGTTCGCCGGCGGCTCGCTGCGCGGCTATCGTGTCTATCCCGGCCGCAACCGCGCGCAGTTCGCCGCCCTCGGCCTGCAACCCGGGGATCTCGTGACCGCGGTCAACGGCGCGGCGCTCGACGACCCGAACCGCGGTCTCGAGATCCTGCGCGGCATCGGCCAGGGATCAGCCGTGACCCTCACCATCGACCGCAATGGCAAGCCGCAGCAGCTCACGGTGGACCCGGCCGCGGTCGCCCAGCAGATCCAGGCCAACCCCGGGATGGGGCAGGCCTCGAACGAGGCCACCGAATGAGGCCCCGCCTCCGAAGGAAGAACGCATGACGCGAATGATCCGCTGGGCCGGGCTCATGGCGCTCGCGCTGCCGCTGGTCACGGCCGCGCAGCAGGCGGCGCAGATCACGCCGAACTACAAGGACGCCGATCTCGGCCAGGTGATCGAGGCCGTGAGCCAGGTGACCGGAAAGAACTTCATCGTCGACCCGCGCGTGCGCGCGCAGGTGACGATGCTTTCCAACTCGCCGATGGACCCCGCCGCCTTCTACGAGGCATTCCTTGCGATCCTGCAGGTGCACGGCTTCATCGCGGTGCCATCGGGTTCGGTGATCAAGATCCTGCCCGACGCCAATGCGCGCCAGCTGCCGGCCAACGACCTGCCCGACCGCATCAGCGCGACCTCGGACGAGATCGTCACCCAGGTGGTGCAGGTCAGGAACGTGAGCGCGGCGCAGCTGGTGCCGATCCTGCGGCCGATGATGCCGCAGGCGGCGCACCTGGCGGCTTACGTGCCGGCCAACATCCTGATCATCTCGGACCGCGCGTCCAACGTCAGCCGCATGATGCGGATCATCGCCCGCATCGATCGGACCGGCGATGGCGACTTCGAGATGATCCGCCTGGAGCACGCCTCCGCGAACGAGATCGTGCGTGTCATCAACGCGATTTCCGCCGCACAGGGCACCGAGGGCGGCGGCGCCGGGCGCGTGGTCGCGGACGAGCGCACCAACAGCGTGCTGGTGAGCGGCGAGTCCTCGCAGCGGCTGCGTTTCCGCTCGCTGATCACGCATCTCGATACCCCGCTTGAGACCGGTGACGACACCCGGGTGCGCTACCTGAACTACGCCGACGCCGAGAAGCTCGCGTCCAAGCTCAAGGAGCAGGCCACGGCGACGGCCACCGCCCAGCCCGGCGCGGCGCCGGGCGCCGGCCCCGACAAGTCGGTCACGATCTGGGCCGACCCCGATACCAATGCGCTCGTGATCACGGCGCCACCCAAGCAGATGCGCTCGCTGATGACGGTCATCGACCGACTCGACATCCGCAAGGCGCAGGTGCTGATCGAGGCGCTGTTGGTCGAGGTCAGCAAGGACGCGACCCGCGACCTCGGCATCAACTGGTTCGTGGACGGGACCAACGACGATTTCCTGATCGGCCTGTTCAACCAGCCGATCGCGGGCGTGAGCCTCGCGGACGTGGCGGCCGCGATCGACGATCCTTCATCGGCGACCGCCGCGCCCGGCGGGCTCACCGTGGGCGGCGCCCGCATCGAGGACAGCGGCACCAATTTCGGCGCCATCCTGCGTGCGCTATCGAGCGACGGCGACACCAACGTGGTCTCGATGCCGTCCGTGATCGCGCTCGACAACGAGGAGGCGCAGATCAAGGTGGCCCAGGAGGTGCCTTTCCTGACCGGGCAGTTCACCAACACCGGCACCGGCGGCGGCGGCGCAGTGAACCCGTTCCAGACCATCGAGCGCAAGGAAGTCGGCAACATCCTGAAGATCACGCCGCAGATCACCGACGAGAACACGATCCTGCTCAAGATCGAACAGGAGGCCTCGGGGATCGCCGCGGCGGCTGCCCAGGTCTCTAGCACCGACCTCGTGACCAATAAGCGCACCATCTCGACGCGGGTCATGGTGGACGACGGCGGCATGATCGTGCTCGGCGGCCTGATCGAGGATCGTCTGATCGAGGGCGAGCAGCGCGTGCCGGGTCTCGGCCGGATCCCGCTGCTCGGCAACCTGTTCCGGGTCCGCGACACGCAGAAGACGAAGACCAACCTGCTGGTTTTCATCCGTCCGCGCGTGCTGCGCACCGAGGAGCAGGCCGCCTACGAGACCAACACCAAGTACAACTACATGCGCAACCTGCAGCGGGAGCGCGGCAACGTGAAACTGATGCCCGGCGAACCGCCGCCCACGCTGCCACCGCTGATCGGTCCGACCGGGCCGCCGACGGCGCCGGGTGCGCCGCCGCCGGATACCGCCGCGACGCCCGACAAGCCCGGCGGGTGAGCGCGGCGATGATCGCCGGTACGCCTCCCAAACCGGTTCCGCCCGTCGGGCGGCTGCCGTTCGCCTTCGCCAAGCGTCATGGCGTGCTGGTGCGCGCCGTGGTGGACGGCAAGGCGCAGGTCGTCTATCGCGAGGGCGCGCAGCCTTCCGCGGTCGCGGAGCTGCGCCGCTTCCTCGGCATCCCGCTGGTGATCGAACGCGTGGCCGCGCCGGCCTTTGACGAGCTGCTGCGCAGGGCCTATGAGGGCGGCAGCAGCGAGGCCGGCCAGATCGTCGAGGGAATCGAGGGTGAAACGGATCTGGCCGGGCTGGCCGAAGGCCTGCCGGAGCCTTCCGACCTGCTGGAGAGCGAGGACGACGCGCCGGTCATCCGGCTGATCAACGCGGTGCTGACCCAGGCCATCAAGGAGAATGCTTCCGACATCCACGTCGAGCCGTACGAGAACCGCGTGGTCGTCCGGTTCCGCGTGGACGGCGTGTTGCGCGAGGTGCTGCAGACCAAGCGCGCGGTGGCGCCGCTCTTGATCTCCCGAATCAAGGTGATGTCACGGCTCGACATCGCCGAGAAGCGCCTGCCGCAGGACGGCCGCATCAGCCTGCGCATCGCGGGCCGCGCGGTGGACGTACGCGTATCGACCTTGCCGTCGGGCCACGGCGAGCGCGTGGTGCTGCGACTGCTCGACAAGCAGGCCGGGCGGCTCGACCTCGGCTCGCTCGGCATGGAGCCGCGCATCCAAGGCATGGTCGACGACCTGATCCACAAGCCCCACGGCATCATCCTGGTCACCGGCCCGACCGGCTCCGGCAAAACGACGACGCTCTATGCTGCGCTCGAGCGCATCAATGACCGCACCCGCAACATCATGACGGTCGAGGACCCGATCGAGTACTACATCGACGGCATCGGCCAGACCCAGGTCAATACCAAGGTCGAGATGACCTTCGCGCGCGGCCTGCGCGCGATCCTGCGCCAGGACCCGGACGTGGTGATGGTCGGCGAGATCCGCGACACCGAGACGGCGCAGATCGCGGTGCAGGCCTCGCTCACCGGACACCTGGTGCTGTCCACGCTGCACACCAATACCGCGGTCGGCGCGGTCACGCGGCTGCGCGACATGGGTGTGGAGCCATTCCTGCTCGCCTCCACGCTGCTCGCCGTGGTGGCCCAGCGACTGGTGCGCGTGCTGAATCCGGATACCCGCATCGGCTACCCGGCCGGCGAATACGAGGCGCGCCTGCTCGGTCTGTCCCCCGCCGATGCCGACCGCGCGACCCTGTACCGCCCGGGCGCCGACGCCGGCAACGGCTATCGCGGCCGAACCGGCATCTATGAGCTCGTCATCATCAACGAGCGCATGCGCGTGATGATCCACGACGGCGCGGGCGAGCACGAACTCGAGCGCGTCGCGCGCGAGGCCACGCCCGGCATCCGCGACGACGGCCGCGCCAAGGTGCTGGCGGGCGCCACCTCCCTCGAGGAGCTGTTGCGCGTCACCCGCGAGGAGTGATGGCCGCCTACGAGTACACCGCGCTCGACGCCGCCGGCCGCGAGCGGCGTGGGGTGCTGGACGGCGACAGCGCGCGCCAGGTGCGGCAGCTGTTGCGCGACCAGGCCCTGCTGCCGGTCAGCGTCACCGAGGTCACCGATGCGCCGCCGCCGCGGAGATTCCAGTTCAGCATCGGGCGCGGCATCTCCGGGTCCAACCTCGCGCTGCTGACGCGCCAGCTCGCGACCCTGGTGCGTTCCGGGATCCCGCTCGAGGAGGCGCTGCTCGCGGTGTCGCAGCAGAGCGAGAAGGAGCGCGTCAGGAGCGTGGTCGCCGGCGTGCGCGCGCGGGTGATGGAGGGGCGCTCGCTGGCGGAGGGCCTGGCCGCATTCCCGACCGTGTTCCCCGAGATCTACCGGGCCACCGTCTCCGCCGGCGAGCAGTCGGGCCACCTCGACGCGGTGCTCGAGCGGCTCGCCGACTACACCGAGAACCGCCAGGTACTGCAGCAGAAGATCCGCAACGCGATGATCTACCCGGTGCTCTTGACCGTGATCAGCCTGGGCATTGTTGCGCTCCTGCTCGGCTACGTGGTGCCGGAGGTGGTGCGCGTGTTCGAGGCCGGCGAGCGCGAGTTGCCGCTGCTGACGCGCATGCTGATCGCGGCCTCCGACTTCCTGCGCGCCTGGTGGTGGCTGTTGCTCGCCACCGGCTTCGGCGCAGTCTGGTCGTTCCGGCGCTGGCGGCGCGAACCGGCGGCCCGGCGCCGCTACGACGCGTTCAAGCTCGGCCTGCCGCTCGTCGGCCGCATCACGCGCGGCAACAACGCCGCGCGCTTCGCCCGCACCTTCTCGATCCTGACGGCGAGCGCCGTGCCGGTGCTCGAGGCACTGCGGATCGCGGGCGAGGTCGTGACCAACGTGCCGATGCGCGAGGCGGTGCAGGACGCCGCGGTGCGCGTGCGCGAGGGCGCGCCGATCGCGCGCTCGCTGGGCGCCAGCAAGCTGTTCCCGCCGATGCTGGTGCACCTGGTCGCGAGCGGCGAGACCAGCGGCGAGCTCGAGGCCATGCTCGGGCGCGCCGCCGACAACCAGGAGCGGGAGCTGGACGCCGTGGTCAATACGGCGGTCGGGATCCTCGGCCCGGTCATGATTCTGCTGATGGGCGTCTTCGTTTTCGTGATCGTCATCGCGCTTCTGCTACCGATTTTCCAGCTGAACCAGCTGGTGCGCTGAGACCCCTTGCGGGCATGCCCCGCCGCGCCTTATAAGTCGGCCCGCAGTGACCGCAGAGGTCGCATGAGCGAGAAGCCGGAAGAGGAATTCGAGGACGAAGAGCCGGACGAGCTCGAGGAAGCCCAGGAGGACCTCGACGTCGACCAGCTCATGCGGGACTTCGACACGCGCAAGCGCCGCGGCGCGCGCGTTCCCGGCGAGCCCGCCTGGCGCAAGCTCGAGCGCATGTTCGAGGCGAAGCGCACCGCAGGCCTCCTGTCCGACTTCGACGACTACGACGTGGACGAATCCGGCGCGGCCGGGGGCAAGAAGCCGCGCCGCGCGCCCGTGCGCCGGCGCTGAGCCGGCGCCCGGCCTCAGCGGAAGTCGCGCGCGGGTGCCTGCAGGCTCCCGAGCAGCGCCGAGCGGTCCTCGAGCGCGTCCACCACGACGTGGCGCACCTCGCCCTCGCGCTGCATCCGCCCGGTGACGCCCAGGAGCCGCGCGCCGATCAGCGTGCGCCGGTGCGCGTCCGCGATCCGGCTCCAGACCACGAGGTTCACGTAGCCGGTCTCGTCCTCCAGCGTGACGAACACCACGCCTCCGGCCGCGCCCGGCCGCTGCCGGGTGACCACGATGCCTCCGGTCGCGACGGGGGCGCCGTCGGGAAGCGCGGCCACCGCCTGCGCGGTGAGCCAGCCGCCGGCTGCGAGCCGCGGGCGCAGCAGCGCGACCGGGTGCCGCCCGAGCGTCAGGCCGAGCGCGCGGTAGTCCGCGACGATGTCCTCGCCCTCGGAGGGCGGGCGCAGCAGCGGCAGCCCCTCGGCGCGCGCCGGCACCGGCGCGAGCGGCAGTTCCGCCTCCACGCCGCGCACCTCCCACGCGGCCCGGCGCCGGTGGTCGGCGATCCCGGCCAGCGCCCCGGCGCGCGCGAGCGCCGCGAGATCCCGCCGGGTGAGCACCGCGCCGCGCGCGAGTTCCGCGACCGTGCGGTAGCCCTCCGCGCGCGCGGCCACCAGGCGTTCCGCGCCCTCGCGCGACAGGCCGCGCACGAGGCTGAGGCCGAGCCGCAGCGCCGGCTGCCCGTCCGGCCCGTCTTCGAGACTGGATTCGACCGCGCTCGCGTTGACGTCCGCGCCGCGCACCAGGACGCCGTGCGCGCGGGCATCGCGCACCAGCTGCGCCGGCGCGTAGAAGCCCATCGGCTGGCTGTTGAGCAGCGCGCAGCAGAAGGCTGCCGGTTCGTAGCGCTTGAGCCAGGCCGACACGTAGACCAGGAGCGCGAAGCTCGCCGCGTGACTCTCCGGAAAACCATAATCGCCGAAGCCGAGGATCTGCTGGAAGATGCGGTTCGCAAACTCCTCGCTGTAACCCTTCGCGCGCAGGCGGCCCTTCAGCTTCGCCTCGAACGGCTCGAGCCCACCGCGGCGCTTCCACGCCGCCATCGCGCGTCTGAGCTGATCCGCCTCGCCGGGTGAGAAATCCGCCGCGGCCACCGCGAGCTGCATCACCTGCTCCTGGAAGATCGGCACGCCGAGCGTGCGCGACAGCACGCTCTCGACTTCCGGCCCCGGGTAGACGACCGGCTCTTCGCCGCTGCGCCGGCGCAGGTAGGGATGCACCATCTGGCCCTGGATCGGGCCGGGCCGCACGATCGCGACTTCGATCACGAGGTCGTAGTAGCAGCGGGGCGCGAGGCGCGGCAGCATTGCCATCTGCGCGCGCGACTCGATCTGGAACACGCCGACGGTGTCGGCGCGGCAGATCATGTCGTAGACCGCCGGGTCCTCGGCCGGGATGTCGGCGAGCCGAAGCTCCGCGCCACGGCGCGCCGAGATGAGCGCGAGCGCGCGGCGGATCGCGGTCAGCATGCCGAGCCCCAGCACGTCGACCTTGAGCAGCCCGAGCTGGTCGAGGTCGTCCTTGTCCCACTGGATCACGGTGCGCTCGGGCATCGCGGCGTTCTCGATCGGCACCAGCTCCTCGAGCGGCCCGCGCGAGATCACGAAGCCGCCGGTGTGCTGCGACAGGTGACGCGGGAAGCCGATCAGCTCGCGCGTGAGCGCGAGCGTGCGCGCGATCAGGGGGTTCGCGAGGTCGAAGCCCGCGTCACGGATGCGCCCGTCCGTGACTTCGTGGCCGTCCCACCACTGCATCGCGCCGGCCAAGCGCTCGACCTGCGCCGGGTCGAGGCCCATCGCCTTGCCGACGTCACGTGCCGCGCTCTTCGGCCGGTAGCAGATCACGGTCGCGGTCAGCGCCGCACGCGCGCGGCCGTACTTGGCGTAGAGGTACTGGATCACTTCCTCGCGCCGCTCGTGCTCGAAGTCCACGTCGATGTCCGGCGGCTCGTTGCGCTCGCGCGAGAGAAAGCGCTCGAACAGCAGGTTCATGCGCGCCGGGTCCACCTCGGTGATGCCGAGCGCATAGCAGGCGGCGGAATTCGCCGCCGAGCCCCGACCCTGGCACAGGATGCCGCGGCCGCGCGCGAACGCGACCAGGTCGTGCACGGTCAGGAAGTAGCGTTCGTAGCCGAGTTCGGCGATCAGCGCGAGTTCGCGGTCGATCAGCGCCCGCACCACCGCCGGCGTGCCCGCGGGCCAGCGCCTGGCTTCGCCCTCCGTCACCAGCCGGCGCAGGTGCGCTGCCGGCGTGACGCCCGCCGGCACTACTTCCTCCGGGTACTCGTAGCAGAGCTCGTCGAGCGAGAAGCGGCAACGCGCGGCGATCTCGAGCGTCGCCGCGAGCAGTTCCTTCGGGTACAGCTCGGCGAGGCGCGGGAGCGGGCGCAGCACGCGCTCGCCGTTCGGGTACAGCGCGAGCCCTGCGCGCGCCACCGTGGTCTTCAGGCGCACGGCGGTCAGCGTGTCCTGCAGTGCGCGGCGCCGGCGCTGGTGCATGTGCACGTCGCCGGCGGCGACCGCGGGGATGCCGAGTGAACGCGCGAGCGCCAGCAGCTCGGCGAGGCGCGCGCGGTCGGCGCCCGAGGTCAGCAGTTCCACCGCGAGCCACAGGCGCTCCGGGAAGCGCTCCGCGAGCCACGCACCCTCCTCCGCACGGGGCGCCGCGCCCGGCAGCCAGAGCGCGAGGCAGTCCTCGAGGCCGGCGGCGAGGTCGTCCCGGACGAGTCGGTAGCGGCCCTTGGCCGCGGCGCGCCGCCCGCGCGTGATGAATCGCGCGAGCGCGCCGTAACCGCGCCGGCTTTCCGTGAGCGCGACGAAGCGCAAGCCGCCGGCGAGCGCAAATTCGCTGCCGACGATGAGCGGCAGTCCGGCCTCGCGCGCCGCCGCGTGCGCGCGCACGCTGCCTGCGAGCGAGCATTCGTCGGTCAGCGCAAGAGCGGCGTAGCCGAGTTTCCGGGCCCGCGCGACGAGTTCCTCGGGATGCGAGGCGCCGCGCAGGAAAGTGAAATTGCTGAGGCAGTGCAGCTCGGCATAAGACATCTGGTCACGCGGGATGTCGGGTGAAGCGTCGCGTGGTGCGCGGCATGCGGGCGGGACCCGGCGAGCGAGCGCGTAAGTTCCGGCGGCGCGAGCGAGCCGTGGTCCCGGCCGCACAACGCGAGCGCACCACGAGACTCCTCATCCGAACACGCCGTGCAGGAACCAGCCGCCGTCCGGGGGGCGTTCGCGGAAGATCCAGAGCCTCACGCCGGCGCGGGTCCAGGCGACGTAGTAGTCGCGGCGCACGTCGTGGCCGTCCCACCAGCCGGTCTCGATGCGCTCCGGTCCGCTGACCTGCACGCCGTCCCAGTCGTCGAACGGCTGCGGCTCGGCCAGCATCCACAGCGGGCGTGCCGGGGCCGCGGCGGGCCAGGACGCCGCCAGCGGCAAGCCGCCGCCGGGTTCCGCGACCCGCCAGGCCCGCTCCGGCCGGTGCTCCGGCACCGGGCGGACGCCGAACACTGCGTGCCGGCCGAGCCGCGCGCGCAGGCGATCCAGCAGGCGCGCAGTCGCTTCCGGGTCGGCATTGCGGCGACGCTCGAGCAGGTTCGCATCGCTCGGGGCGAGCGGCAGCAGCAGGGTGCTGCGCAGCCGCAGGGTGGTAACCGGCGCCGGCAGCGGGCAACGCGCGAGCCGTTCGCGCAGCAGTTCCCTGAGCGGGCCCGCGCCGGAAGCCGGCTGGGCGAGGCCGAGCCGCAGCCGCGTCGGCATGCACGCGCGGTGCAGCAGGTCGAGGCGCACCCCGGAGACGCTGCAGCTGCGGGCGCGCAGGAAGACCTCGAGGTTCGCGAGCAGGCGCGCGAGCGCAGGCGAGAGCCCGGCGGCCGCCACCGCCTCGCAGGGCAACGCGAGCCGCTCGTCGAAGCGCTCCGCAGCCAGGTGCCGCCGGCGCGGCTCAGGGCGGCGGCCGAGACCCGCATCGAGTTCGTCAAGCAGCCGCGGCCCGAAGCGCGCGGCGAAGCCGGCGCGTGGCAGGCGCAGCAGGTCGGCGAGGTTCCGGATACCGAGTTCGCCGAGCGCCGCGACCGTCTCCGCCGGCCATTGCAGGCAGGAGAGCGGCAGCTGTGCCGCGAGTCCGGGCAGCGCATCGGCGCGCGTGACGGTCATCCCGAGCCCGGCCCGCGCGAGCCAGAGCGCCGCGCGCGGCGTCGGGGCGATGGCGAGCGAAGCCCTGAGGCCGCTGCCCGAAAGGCCGGCGAGCGCGCGCCGGAACAGCGCCATGACGCCGCCGAACAGGTCGAGGCTGCCCCGCACCTCGGCGAGCACCGCGGCGGGCGGCTCGAGGCTCACCACCGGCGTGAACTGCAACGCCCAGCGCGCCAGCCGGTCGAGCAGTGCCGCCTCCGCCGCCGGCTGGCGTTCTTCGACCCGCAGGCCCGGCACGCGCGCGAGCGCGGCCGCGAGCCCCATACCGGGCGCGATGCCCTGGCGGGCGGCGCGTTCGTTGCAGGAGACGATGATGCGGCGTGGGTCGCCGGATTCGGTCACCGCGGCGGCGCGCGCGGACTGCGCCTGCGGCAGCAGGGCCTCGAGCGGCAGCCGCGGAAAATGCGCGGCCAGCCATAGCTCGCGTGCGGTAGCGCCGGTGGCGGGAGCGGTGCGCGGCGGCACCAGGGAGAGCGGCGGCCGGCGCGCCGCCGGCGCCGGGATCGCCGGGCGTTCTTCCAACATGCACCCGCCTCAGTGGACCGGCAGCCGGTCCACGCGCGCGGGCACGCCGCCGCGGCATTTCAGAATCTCGACGTCGAGGCCGTCGTCGTGCGCCGAGAGCGCGAGCTGCAGCGCCGCCGGCGAGGGTTCGCCGCGATGGCGTGGCGGGCGGAACAGGAAGCCGGGGCTCTGCCCTTCCTCGGCCGCGAGCGCAAGGCGGCGCAGGGCCGGCCCGCCCGCGGCATCGGCCCAGCCGAGCACCGCGGCGCAGGCGCCGGAGCCCAGCGCCTGCTCCATGGCCCACAGCAGGTCGAAGCCTCCCTGCGGCCGAACCACCAGCATGCGCGAGGAATCGAGCCCGGCGGCCGCAAGTGCAGGCGCATAGGGCAGGTGCGGCGGTGCGAGCCAGGCGATCCAGCGCGGCGCTTCCGGCCGGCTTGCGGCGAGCGTCCGCAATGCAGGCAGCAGCAGACGGATCTCGCCGACGCCGGCCCCTGGCACCAGGATTTCCGTCAGCGCAGCGAGCGGCCAGCCGCCACCCGGCAGGCGCTCGTCGAGGCGGCGAAAGCCGGTCGGCACGGCGGCCGGCCCCGGGGTGAAGCCGCCGCCGCGCCACAGGCGCGGATGGCGCAGCAATGCCGCGAGCGGGTCGGTCACTGCGTCGCGTCCATGCGGCCGCGCCGCAGGACCCCGACCACCACGCCCTCGATCGTCAGCGACTGCTTGCGCAGGTCCACGCGGATCGGCTCGAACTCCGGGTTCTCCGGCAGCAGCCAGACCACCGAGCCTTCCTGGCGGTAGCGCTTGACCGTCACCTCGTTCTCGAGCCGCGCGACGATGATCTGCCGGTTGCGGACGTCTGCTGCGCGGTGCACGGCGACCAGGTCGCCGTCCAGGATGCCGACGTCGCGCATGCTCATGCCGCTGACCCGCAGCAGGTAGTGCGGGCGTGGCGTGAACAGCGCAGGATCGATCTGGAAGCGGCCCTCGATGTGCTCCTCGGCCAGGATCGGGCGACCGGCGGCGACGCGGCCGACCAGCGGCAGGCCGAACTGCTCGCGCAGCGCGTCCTTCAGCACGATGCCGCGGGCGCTGCCGGCGATCAGCGCCAGCACGCCCTTGCGCTGCAGCGCACGCAGGTGTTCTTCGGCGGCGTTGGCGGAGCGGAAGCCGAGCGCCTTGGCGATCTCCGCCCGGGTGGGCGGCAAGCCGTTCTTGGCGATGGCATCCTGGATGAACTCGAGGATCTGACGTTGGCGGGGCGTGAGGTCCGACATGGCGCACCTGTACGAATGAACAGTATCTGGTATTATATACAGTCGCGGCCGCCTGGCAAGCGCCCCGCCCCGCCCCGCTCCATCCCCTGGCTGCATCTGATCGCGCCGCACCGCCCGCGCGCGAACGACCACCCCGTCGAGCCTCGATTCGCGCGCGTCGATCGCCGCTCACGCGCACCTCGCGCACGCAGTGCACACGCACTGCGCGCGCACGACTCTGCGCGGCGCGCGCAATTCCTTGTCGCCCGATGGCGACAGGATCGCTGTCCTTTCACCCCCTGCGCCGATAAGCTACGATCCGCATCGCAAGCCGCGCGGACAGGAAAAAACACGCGGCGCCGTGCATCCGCGCAAGCGGCTTGTTACGTTCCATGCAACCTTGTGGAGAAATAACTCATGACCAATACCCTGAAGGTGGGCATTGCCGCCGCCGTCCTCGCGCTGGGCGCTGGCTGCCAGGACCTGAAGCCCATGCAGGCGGACATCGACTCGCTGAAGTCGCAGGTCTCGCGCTTGTCCGGTGATCTCGACGGCGTCAAGGCGGCCGCCGACGGCGCCAGCCGCGCTGCGGCTGCCGCGCAGCAGGCCGCCACCTCGGCGCAGAACTCGGCCAACCAGGCCCTGTCGGCGGCGCAGGCGGCACAGCAGTGCTGCGATGCGAACAGCGAGAAGCTGAATCGCATGTTCGAAAAGTCGATGTCGAAGTAATCGACGTCACACGACGACAACGGGAACCCCGCGGTGGCGACACCGCGGGGTTCTTGCTTTTCAGGGGGCTGCGGCGAGCTCCGGTGCCGCCAGCGTGACCGCGGTCGGGATGCCGCGCGCTTCGCGCCAGGCGCGCTCGGCGGAAATCCAGTCGATCGCGCGCGGGGCCTGCGAGGTCGCGGTCACGATCAGGCGCGTGAGGTCGGTGAGCGTCGGCGGCTCGACCGCGTCCTCGGCGAGCGGCGGGTGCACCTCGATGAGGAGCTCACCCTCGTGCCATCCCCACTTGTAGGGCTGGTTCACGATCGTGACGGGAGTGTTGACCGGCACCATCCCGAACAGCCGCTCGATGTCCTCCGGATACAACCGCATGCACCCGTGCGTGACTTGCATGCCGACGCCCGCCGGACGGTTAGTACCATGGATCAGGTAGGCGCCGCCCGGGATGCCGAGGCGCATCGCGTACAGGCCGAGCGGATTGTCGGGTCCCGCCGGCACCACGGCGGGCAGGATATCGCCCCGCCTCGCATGCTCGTCGCGCACCGATTGCGGTGGCGTCCAGGTCGGATTCCTCACCTTCGAGACGACCGTGGTCCTCCCGAGCGGCGTGTTCCAGTCCATCTTTCCGATGCTCACGGGAAAGGTCCACACCATCGGCGGCTGCCCGGGCCCGGCCGGCGGGTACCAGTACAGCCGGTGCTCCGGCAGGTTGATCACGATGCCTTCGCGCGGCGCGTTCGGCAGCAGCCGCCGTTTCGGGATCACCACCGGCGTGCCGGCACCCGGCAACCAGGGATCGACTCCCGGATTCGCATGCGTGATTTCCTCGTAGCCGACGCCATGGCGGCGTGCCAGGTCGAGCAGCGTGTCGCGCGCGCCGGCTTCGTCGCGGCGCATCTCGCCGATCACGTCGCTGCCTGCGGCGGGCACGGCGAACTGTTCCGCGCCACACGGTCCGGTGGCCGCCAGGAACGCCGTCACGACCAAGACGAAGTTCCGCATCAGTAGCGGATCAGCGCCGAGCCCCAGGTGAATCCGCCGCCAAAGGTCTCGAGCAGCAAGGTCTGCCCCCGGTGGATGCGCCCGTCGCGGATTGCGGTGTCGAGCGCCAGCGGGATCGAAGCGGCCGAAGTGTTGCCATGGTCCTGCACCGTGACCACGACGCGCTCCATCGGCAGGTCGAGCTTCTCGGCCGCGGCCTGGATGATGCGCAGGTTGGCCTGGTGCGGCACCAGCCAGTCGATGTCGCCGCGCTCGATGCCGTTCTTGGCCAGCGTCTCGTCCACCAGCTTCGACAGGGTGCGCACCGCCACCTTGAAGACTTCGTTGCCGGACATCTTCAGTCCGTCGGTGGTATTGCTGCGAAGCCGGTCGAAGCCGCTCGACACGCCGTAAGGGAAGTACAGCAGGTCCTTGTATTTGCCGTCGGAATGCAGGTGCGTGCCGATGATGCCGGGCTCGTCGGCGGGCGTGAGCACGACTGCTCCCGCGCCGTCGCCGAACAGCACGCAGGTGGCCCGGTCGGTCCAGTCGACAAATCTCGACAGGCATTCGACGCCGACCACCAGCGCGCACTGCGACTCCCCGAGGCGCACGTACTTGTCGGCGATCGAAAGCGCATAGACGAAGCCGCTGCAGGCGGTTTCCAGCGAGAACGCCGGACAGCCATGGATGCCGAGCCTTTCCTGCAGCAGCGTCCCGGTATTCGGGAAGATCAGGTCAGGCGTGGTCGTGCCCACGACGATGAAGTCGACGTCGGCAGGCGTGAGACCCGCGGACTTCAGCGCGCGCCGGGCTGCATGCTCGGCGAGGGAGGAACTGGTTTCGTCGGGACCGGCAATATGGCGCCGTTCGATGCCGGTGCGCGAGCGGATCCACTCGTCGGTGGTGTCCACCGTGCGCTCGAGCTCCGCATTGGTCAGCACGCGCTCCGGCAGATAGCCGCCGGTGCCGGCGATACGCGAATGGCGGTTCATGCGGCGATCAGTCCGGACCGGGCCGCGCGCCGCGTCATTCCTGCGCGCCGTCCTCGACCGGTACTTCGATCACCTTGCGGCCACGGTAGAATCCGTCGCGGCTGATCCGGTGGCGCAGGTGCGTTTCGCCGGTGGTCGGATCCTTCGACAGGGCCGGCTTGCCGAGCCGGTCGTGCGACCGGTGCATTCCGCGCTTGGATGGGGTCTTTCGGCTTTTCTGGACGGCCATGGTGCATTCACTCCGATTCGATGTCAGTGCTTCATCAGGTCCTTCAGTCCCGCGAACGGCCGCCGCATCGCCGGTTGGGCGTGCTCCGCCTCCGCGACGGCCGGTGCTGGCCCCGAACCGGGCAACTCGCAGGCCTCACCCGCCGCATGCCGCGCGATCAGCGGCAGCGCGAGCAGCAATTCGTCCTCCACCAGCGCCGCGAGATCCACGCGGCGTGGGTCGCCCACGATGGCTTCGCGGCCTTCCGGCGGCGTCGCCTCGTCGCTCGCGACGAATGCGAACTGCGCCTCGGACTCCAGCACGCGCCGCACCGGCTGCAGGCAGCGCTGGCAGGTCAGGTCGGCCGTCGCCCGCACCCGCAATCGGGCAGTCGCGACGCCGACCGCCATCGCGAGGGTGATGCACGCATGCGCGGATCCTTCCGGCCGCGCCAGGCGGTTCGCGAGGCGCAGCAAATCCGCGAGCTGGTACTCCCTTTCGATGACCGAGCCTGTCGCGGCCGCGTGCTCTGCATCCAGCAGCGGGTCGCCGGGCCTGGACATGGGGGCGGTATCATAGTGACGGCTGCCGGGGGTGTCAAAACACTGACGGCGCAAATCCTTGTTTTTCAAGCGCGGATCGCCCATGGCGGCACTGTGGCTGGCTTCGACCTCCCCCTACCGCCGCCGCCTGCTGGAGCGGCTGGGGCTGCCGTTCGCGGTGGAAGCGCCGGAAATCGACGAACCACCGACCGGGGGCGAGGCGCCCCCCGCGCGGGCACTGCGCCTCGCGCGCGCCAAGGCGGCGGTGGTCTCGGCACGCCATCCGGGCGCGCTGGTGCTGGGCTCCGACCAGGTTGCCGAATGCGCCGGCACGGTGCTTGGCAAGCCGCGCGATGCCCTCGGTTGCCGCGCCCAATTGCGGCATTGCAGCGGTCGCGCCGTGTCATTTCACACCGCCGCGGTGCTGGCCTGCGGCGATGCGGCAGTCGTGCGCGAGCATGTCGATCTGACGACCGTCCGCTTTCGGCGCCTCGGCGACTGGGAGATCGAACAATACGTGCTGCGCGACCAACCCTACGACTGCGCGGGTGGTTTTCGCGCTGAAAGCCTCGGGATCGCCCTGTTCGAGTCGGTCGAGACGCGCGATCCGACCGCGCTCGTCGGCTTGCCACTCATCTGGGTGGCCGCGGCCCTGGCAGCCTGCGGACTTGACCCGCTCAGCGGCGATCTGCCACCGACTGCTGCAACGACCTGAGAACGGCCTCCAGGTCCGGCGGCAGCGGCGCCCGGATACGAAAACCTGCGCGGTCCCCGGGCCAAGTGAAAGCCACCGATTCCGCATGCAGGAACATCCGGTGCAATCCCGACTGGCGCAGCATCGCATTGGCGGCACGGTCGCCGTATTTCTCGTCGCCGGCCACCGGGTGACCGGCGAAAGCCGCATGCACGCGGATCTGGTGCGTGCGTCCGGTGCGGATTTCGACGTCCATCAGCGTGGCGATGGAACCCAGGGACTGCCGCGGGGAAAAGCGGGACAGGGCGAGCTTGCCTTCCGCGTGCACGCGCACCATGCGCTCGCCGCCCTGGCGCTGGTGCGTGAGCACCGGCGCGTCGATGACCTTGGCACCGAGCCGCCAGCATCCGGTCACAAGTGCCGCGTAGTGCTTCTCGACCGCGCCTTCGCGCAACAGCGCATGCAAGAACCGAAGTGTCGCCCGTGTCCGGGCAACGATCAGGCAGCCGCTGGTGTCCCGATCGAGGCGGTGCGCGAGGTCGAGCGGTTCATCCGGGCGCAGGGCGCGCAGCGCTTCGATGACACCAAAGGCGAGTCCCGAGCCGCCGTGCACGGCAAGCCCGGCCGGCTTGTTGAGCACGATCAGGCGCTCATCCTCGTGGATCACTGCGGCGCGAACAGCGTCCACCAGGGTCGCCGGCACGCGCCGTGGGCCGGGTGGTCGCGCGTCCTCGCGCACCGGCGGCAACCGGACCTCGTCTTCGGCCGCCAGCCGGTAGTCCGGGCGCTTGCGCTTGCCGTTGACGCGCACTTCGCCGAGGCGCAGCAGGCGGTAGACGCGGCTCTTCGGGACGCCCGCGAGTTGTCGCAGCAGGAAGTTGTCGAGCCGCTGCCCCTCCCCCTGCGTGCCGGCGCGGACCTTTCGCACGGCCTGTTGCGGCATTCGAGCCGTTGTCATCCCCTGCCCCTAACGTGTTGATTTTCCGGGAGCATTCCTGTTATGGTGCGTGCCAATCAGGTCTGACGGCTGGGGCTTCGCGACGCGAAGCGTGGCCGCTGACCAGTACGCGGTCCCTCCCCATCGGCCCAGGTCCCATCCCGGCGTCGCAGCGGGCAGACCGCATGTTAGTTGGTCCGGCAACCCCGGACCATCGCCGGCCGTACGCACGGATTGTGAATTCCGCGTGTCGATCTCGCGAATGAGCGCAGCAAGCCGCAGGTCCGCAGCCGGAAGCTGCGGCCCGCTTACGCGCATGCGGGATCCGCGCTCCATGTGCCCCGAGCATGCCCTCGTGACGCAATCGCAGAATCCGCGCGATACGGCCCCCATCACCTCGGAAGGGGCCCATGAAAAGAATGCTGATCAACGCAACCCAACAGGAGGAGTTGCGCGTCGCTCTGGTTGACGGCCAGAAGCTGTACGACCTGTCCATCGATCTCCCGTCGCGCGAGCAGAAGAAGGGAAACGTCTACCGGGCGCGCATCACGCGCGTCGAGCAGAGTCTCGAGGCGGCCTTCGTCGAGTACGGTTCCCAGCGCCAGGGCTTCCTGCCGCTGAAAGAAGTCGCGCGCGAGTATTTCCGTTTCCAGCCCGCCCCCGGCGCGCGCTTCAACATCCGCGACGTGCTGCAGGAGGGCCAGGAATTGCTGGTCCAGGTGGAGAAGGAAGAACGCGGCAACAAGGGCGCCGCGCTGACGACCTTCATCTCCCTCGCCGGCCGCTTCCTGGTGCTGATGCCGAACAACCCGCGCGCCGGCGGCGTCTCGCGGCGCATCGAGGGCGAAGAACGCGACGTCACCCGCGATTCGCTGGAGCAGCTGCGCGTGCCGGACGGCATGGGCACGATCGTCCGCACCGCGGGCGTGGGCCGCGGTCCGGACGAGCTGCAGTGGGACCTCGACAATCTGCGCGCCAATTGGGATGCGATCGTGACCGCCGGAGCCGGGCGCACGGCGCCCTTCCTGGTCTACCAGGAAAGCGACGCGGTCACGCGGGCACTGCGCGACTACCTGTCGGACGACATCGGTGAAGTGCTGATCGACGAGGCCGAGTCCCATGGCCGCGCCGTCGAATACGTCCAGCGCTTCATGCCCGCGGAGGCCCTGCGCCAGATCAAGCTCTACGTGGACGAGGTGCCGCTGTTCACGCGCTTCCAGATCGAGAGCCAGATCGAATCGGCGTACTCGCATACGGTGACGCTGCCATCCGGGGGCAGCATCGTATTCGACTACACGGAGGCGCTCGTTTCGATCGACATCAATTCGGCCCGCGCGACGCGCGGCGCCGATATCGAGACCACGGCCTTCAACACCAATCTCGAGGCTGCCGAGGAGATCGCCCGGCAGCTCCGCATCCGCGACCTCGGCGGGCTCATCGTCATCGACTTCATCGACATGGAGTCGAAGAAGAACCAGCAGGAAGTCGAGGACCGCCTGCGGGACTCGGTCCGCTCCGACCGCGCGCGCATCCAGCTTGGCCGCATCTCCCGCTTCGGCCTGATGGAAATGTCGCGGCAGCGGCTGCGGCCCTCGCTCGGCGAATCCACCCACATGGTCTGCCCGCGCTGCAGCGGCATGGGCACGATTCGCAGCGTCGAGTCGATGGCGCTGGCGGTGCTGCGCCTGATCGGCGAGGAGGCGCGCAAGGAGCGGACCGCGCGCGTGGTCGCGCAGCTGCCGGTGGACGTCTCCACCTTCCTGATCAATGAAAAGCGCGAATGGCTGCACCGGCTCGAGAGCCAGCGGGAGGCCGCCATCGTGCTGGTGCCCGACCCGAACATGCAGACGCCGAATTACTCGATCCGGCGCGTGCGCGACGATGAATTGTCGTTGCCCGAAAACGCGGTCACGAGCTACCAGGTCGCCGGCCAGGGACCGGTCGAACTCGACTACAAGTCGCAGGCCGAGAGCCATCCTCCGTCCGCGCCGCCCGCGGTGCAGGCGATTACGCCCGTCGCGCCCGCCCCCGCACCGGTCCCCGCTCCGGCCCGCGCCCGGGAATCCGCCGGCGCGGGCCTATTCGCCAGGCTGTTCGGCTGGATGCGCCGCGACGGCCAGGCGGAGGAGCATGTGCCCCGCGCCGGCGCGCGCCGCGAGCAGCCGCGGCAGGGACGATACGGCCACGATCGCCAGGAGGAACGCAGCCGTCGCCATCATCGCGGCGACCGGCACCGCCACGATCGGGATCGGGACCGTGATCGCGGGCGTGATCGCGATCGGGATCCTGACCGCCACCACGGCGACCGCGATCGCCCTCGTGATCGTGACCGTGACCGCGAGCGGCAGCAGGAGCGTGCACGCCACGATCGCCCGCGCGACGATGCGGATCGCCAGCGCGAGCGTGCCGCGGAGGCTCCGCCAAGGCCGCCGCAGGGACCTGCGCAGGCGGATACGGCCATGGAAGGCGAACCGCGCCGGCGCCGGCGCCGGCGCCGCGGACGCGGCGGCCGGGAACGGCAGGAGGGGCGCACCCCGGGAGAA
>JBQTKI010000029.1:0-4557 GCA_052386275.1 Gammaproteobacteria bacterium | reverse complement strand
CCGCCGCGCAGCACGAAGCTCCTGACCGGCTTCCGCAGGCCCGGCTCGCGCGCGCCATTCATGCGCCCGCCGCGACGACGAGGTCGGGCGTGAGCGAGGCAACGTCGCGGCAGCCGGTCAGTGCGAGCGTGCGGTCGAACTCGTCGGCAAGAATCGCAAGCGCGCGCGCGACGCCCGCCTCGCCGCCCGCCGCGAGGCCGTAAACCGGCGCACGGCCGAGCAGCACGCCCTCGGCCCCGAGCGCCACAGCTTTCGCGATGTCGCCGCCGCGGCGCACCCCGCCGTCCACGAGAACGGCTGCGCGCCCACCGACTGCGCGCGCGACCTCAGGCAGCGCTTCGAGACCTGAGATTGCGCCGTCGAGCTGGCGGCCCCCGTGGTTCGAAAGCACGACGCCATCCAGACCGGCGGCCACCGCGCGCTCCGCATCGTCTGCGCGCAGTACGCCCTTCAGCAGCAGCTTGCGCGGCCACAGGTCGCGGAACCGGCGCAGGTCGTCCCAGCGGAATGAGGGATCGAACATCCCGTGGGCGACGAACCTGTTGACGTCGCGTCCCGGCGGCAGTTCGCGCTCCACGTTGACGAAGCGCGGCCGGCGCGTCGCGACCGTCGCGAGCCAGCGCGGGTGCATCAGTATGTCGAGCTTCGTCGCAAACGTGAACTTCTGCGCCGGCAGCAGTCCCGTGCGCCAGTCGCGCTCGCGCTTGCCGGCCACCGGAAAGTCGCTCGTCAGCACCACGCACTCGAAGCCGGCGTCACGGGCGCGGCGCATGATCGCCTCGGTGATGCCGCGCTCCGAAAATACGTAGGCCTGCAGCCAGTGGCGACCCGGCGCTTCGCGCGCGATGTCCTCGACGAAGCTCATCGAGACCGTGGACATCGCGAACGGCACGCCGGCCGCGGCTGCGGCGCGCGCGAGCTGCATGTCGCCGTCGCGCCAGGACAGGCCGTTGAGACCGGTCGGCCCGACCACCACCGGCAGCGCGGACCGCGAGCCAAGGAGCATCGCCGACGGGTCGCGCACCGATACGTCCACCAGCGTGCGAGGGCGGAAGCGCAGCCGCGCGAAGGCGTCGAGGTTGCCGGCGAGCGTGACCTCGTCCTCCGCGCCGCCGTCCACGTATTCGAACACGAAGCGGGGCAGGCGCCGGCGTGCGATTGCGCGCAGGTCGCCGATGTTGATCGCGTCCCGGATGTCCATCATGGGCTACGCATTCTGCCCGGCGACGCGGCCGGTGAGCAGCGCGCCGCCGAGAAAGGTCCCTTCGAGGCCGCGCTTGCCGTTCATGCCACCGCCGCCGAAGCCGGCCGCCTCGCCAGCGGCATAGAGCCCGCCGATCGGCTGGCCGCCGCGATCGAGCACGCGGCAGGACAGGTCGGTCTGGATTCCTCCCATGCTCTTGCGGCTGATGATGAACTCGCGGATGGCCATGAGCGGTCCAGCCGCGGGATCGAGGATGCGCTGGAACCTGCAGGTGCGCAGCCGGTCGCCGGGCCAGCGGCGGGCGAACTCGATGCGCCGTAGCTGCTCGTCGTTGTGGAAGCGCGGGCCGCGCGCGATCGCCTCGTCGTATTGCCGCACGGACGATTCCACCGCCGCGAGGTCCACGCTGCCGCCGCCTTCGACCGAGTTCATTCGCTCGACGAGCTCCGGCAGCGTGCCGGCCACCACGATGTCCTCGCTGTTGCGCGTGAGTTCGTGGTACAGCCAGCGGTTGCCGAACAGGAGATCGAGCGCGAAGCGCAGCCGGCGGCGGTCGCGGATCGCCGGGTTGAACTCGGCGCCGGACACGGCGAGTTCCTTGAGTGCGATGCGCCGGTTCAGGAGTTGCCAGCTGTAGCCGCCGGGTTCGGCGCAGATCTTCGCGACCAGGTCGTGCGTGTCGTAGCCCGCAACGAGCGGCATCGGCCCGATGCGCTCCCCGCGCGCATTGAGCCAGAGTGCGGACTTGGGCGGGATCAGCGACAGCCCGTGGCCGGGCTTCCTCGGTCGCCAGTGGCGGATGCCGGCGGCGTAGTTCCACTGCCAGTCGAGATGGGTGACGCTCGCGCCGTGGACGGCCGCGGCATCGTGCAGCCTGCCGTCGGCGAAGCGGTGCGAGCCGTTCAGGATGACGGGCGGCGCCTCGCCCCAATCCTCGTGCCAGTGGCGCCGCACGCGCTCGATGTCGCCGTTGATGCCCCCCGATGCGATCACGATGGACTCGGCCGCGACCTCGAATGGCCGGCCGTCCGGTTCGGTGCTGCCGGCGAGCCCGGAGATGCATCCGCCGCCCGCGATCAGCGAATCCACGCGGTGGCCGAATCGCATTTCGAGGCGATCGCGTGCGGGATGGTTCTCGAGCGCCGCGATCAATGTGTGCGCGAGAGCGCGACCGGTACCCCAGACGATGTGGAATCGCGGCACCGAATTACCCGGGCGGTACAGGCCGCGCTCGACCCACATCGGCATCGGCAGGAACTCGATGCCGCGTGCCGCAAGCCAGTCATGGACATCCGGGATGCAGCGCTCGACGTAAGCGCGCGCCCAGGCGCGCGGCCAGCGATGCTCCGGCCCGAGCTCGCCGAAGGCAAGCCAGTCGGCGTAGCCCTGCTCGATCCCGTCCGCGACTCGGCGGCGGCGCTGGATTTCCGTCCCGGCGAACCACAGCCCGCCGAAAGCGTCGCGGGCCAGCCCGCCGAGATTCTCCCGCGTATCCCGGTCGAGCAGCAGGACGCGGCGGCCACGACCGAGCGCCTCGATCGCGGCGGCGATGCCCGCGATTCCCGCACCCGCGATCGCCACATCCGCCGAGAACCGGTCGGCAACCATGCCTTCGAATGTACACGCCGCGGAACGAGGGAGTATATTGGCGCCTGATTCGTGCGTGCCGCGGCCGGCCCCCAGGCTCCCCGCAAGAGAGCGCCCGGTCCACCGGCCGAAATCGATCGAACCCGTTCCTTGGAGGGGATATGAAAGTTCATGCAAGCGTGCTCCGAATACTCGCGGCGGCGGTGGCCGGCTCGCTGCTCATCGCCGGCGCCCAGGCCCAGGGCATCCTGGGGCCGAAGAAGGGCAAGGGCGGTTCGGAAGTCCAGGGCGCGGCGGGGACCCAGGGCGCGCAGGGGGCGGCCAGCGACCTCGAGCGCTGCGACAAACCGATGGGTGCGATCGCGGTGGTCGAGCCGCAGGATTACGTGATGCAGGCGCTGTCGCGCTACAACCTGCAGTCGCCGGTCAGCCTGATCCGCATGATGATCCAGCAGTCGAACTGCTTCATCGTGGTCGAGCGCGGCCAGGGCATGCAGAACATGATGCAGGAGCGGGCGCTCGCGGGCGGCGGCGAGATGCGCGGCGGCTCCAATATCGGCGGCGGCCAGATGGTGGCGGCAGATTTCATCCTGACGCCGACAGTCGTGTTCTCGGAGAGCAATGCGGGCGGCGTCGGCGGCGCGCTCGGAGGACTCCTGGGCGGGCGCGGTTCCGCGATCGGCGCGCTGGTCGGCGGCCTCAAGTTCAAGGAAGCGCAGACCAGCATGCTGGTCGCCGATTCACGATCCGGCGTGCAGGTTGCGGCGGCAGAGGGCAGCTCCAAGAAGGCCGACCTCGGCCTGGGCGCGGCCGTGTTCGGCGGCGGCGCGGGCGGCGGCATCGGCGGTTACGGCAACACCAACGAAGGCAAGATCATCGCGGCCTCGTTCGCCGACAACTACAACAATGTCGTGCGCGTCATCAAGGGCGACCCGAACCTGCAACGTGATGTCGGCACGCTGGCGCAAGAAGCCGCGGCCGGCGGCTCGACCAAGGCGGGCGCCGTCTACAACGAAGGCGACGTCGTGATGCCGAAGATCGCCGGCGTCAAGCTGATGGGCAGCCCGGGCGAAGCCGGCAAGGCAGTTGCGACGCTCGACAAGGGCGACGAGCTCATCTACATGGGCGAGGAAAAGGACGGCTACCTGAAGGTCGAGTCCGGCAAGGGAGGCGGCTGGGTCAAGAAGATCCTGGTCGCGAAGTGATCGCGCCGCGCCGGCTGCATCCTGCGCCGGCGCGCGCTTGAATCCTCCGCTCGCGGGTCCGTACACTCGGAACATCCACGCGGGTGTAGTTCAATGGTAGAACTGCAGCTTCCCAAGCTGCTAACGTGGGTTCGATTCCCATCACCCGCTCCAGTTGCGGCCGGTGCCGCATGAATGCCTGGACGGCGGGACTCGCGGGCGGCGCGCTGATCGGGCTTTCAGCATCGCTACTCTTGTGGTCGATCGGCCGGATCGCCGGCATCAGCGGCATCGTCAACGGCCTCGCGACCGCGCCGCGCGGCGACCGCGCCTGGCGCGCCGCTTTCCTGGCCGGCCTCATGCTCGCGGGCGGCGTCGCGCTCTGGTACATGCCGGAGGGTCCGGCGCGCGTGCAGACCGGCACCACGCCACTCCTGCTGGCCGCGGAAATCCTGGTCGGCTTCGGCACGCGCATGGGCAACGGGTGCACCAGCGGCCACGGCGTCTGCGGCCTCGGCCGGCTGTCGCCGCGTTCGGCGGCGGCCGTGCTCGTGTTCATGCTCGCGGCGATGGCGACCGTCT
>JBQTKI010000028.1:0-33138 GCA_052386275.1 Gammaproteobacteria bacterium | reverse complement strand
GCGCCGCTCCAGCGCACGGAGGCATCGCCACCGTGGCAGTCGCTGCAGCCGAGCACGACCGCCGGGCTCGCGTGCATCGAAGGCTCGTCGGTCTCGCGGTGACAGTCCATGCAGCCCGCGCTCTTCGCCGCCGCCTGCTCGCGGGTCTGCAGCAGGGGCGCAACGGGCGCCGTTTCCCAGTCGCGCTCGACCGGTTTGCCGTGCTCGTCGGACGCGAGCGCGGCGAGGGCGAGCGCGGCGGCGAGCGATCCGGTGGCGAGGTAGAGGTTGCGGCGCATCTTAGTAGGCGAACACCAGATTGCCGAGGATGGAGTAGGGCGTCTCCTTGCCGTACAAATCTTCGAATCCACGACCCGGCACCAATGCGGCTGCTGAGAGCCGCAGGATCACGTTCTGGCTCGCGAGCGGCCGCCAGGTGAGCGCGACCGAGAAGTCGAGGCCGATTTCGCGGCCGACATTGGCCTGCATGCGCGCAGCCTCGAGCGAGGCGGTGTCGGCGAACCAGAGGTAGTTGGCGTTCACCGAGGCGCGCAGCGTCGGCGTCAGGTCGAAGTCGCCGCCCGCGCCGACGAGCAGCAGGCCCGGGTTGGTGAAGTTCGACTGGCCGAATTCCTTGGAGGAGCGCAGCGAGTTCAGGAGTCCGTTGCGGCCCGAGAGCGATACCCGCCCGCCGCCGATCAGCGGCACCGGCTGGCGGATCCAGAAACTGGTGTCGGCGCCCGCGATCAGCGGATTCTCGAAGATGGCATCGTAGCCCTGGGCCATATCGTCGAAGGGATCATCGTCGCCGGAGGCATAGACGAGCGTGCCGCGCGCGCGGATCCAGTCGAAGTCGCGCGAAACCTCGGCCGCGCCGAAGAAGGCGCGGATGTCGCCCGGCTGGTCCGAGAACGTGCCGAGGTCCTCTTCGCCGAATACGCCGTAGCCCGACAGCGAAAGGTTCCAGCGCCCGACGTGGCCGTCGCCGTTGTAGCCGAGGTAAAGGACGTCGTAGTCGCGCGTTCGCTCGAGGCCGAGCGAGGACGGCCGCTGGATGAAGCCGTTGTCGTCGTAGCGCTCATCGCCGCCTTCGCGGTTCATGTTGTACGCGGCGACGAGCTGCGAGCTGTAGCCGAGCCAGGGCCAGTCCTGCTGGTACAGGTTGGCGACGAACACGTCATCGTCGCGGAACGCATCGCCGCCGAGTTCGACGAGGTTGTTGAGGCCGCTGTTGGTGTCCTTCTCGAGGCGGCGGAACCAGGCCAGGTTGTACTGCCAGCGGTTGTTGTCGCGGGTGCCGAAGAGGCGGATGCCGACGGGACTGTCCTGGAACAGGAAGCCGCGGAAATCCGCGGTGAAAGGCTGCACGCCGACGCGGATGCTGTCGAAGTCGTAGCGCTCGGAAACATTGCGCAGGTGCTTGTCCACGAACAGCGCCTGCACGCCGATCACGCCTTCGGTGCGGGAAGTTCCTTTCGAGGGATCGGCCTTCAGGATGCCGGGTTCGTTGACCTCTGCGTGACTGGTGTTGAACACTGGCGTAAAGCGGATCTCCCAGTCCGGCGGCTTGAACACCGTGCTGCCCTGGTACAGGACGAATTCCGCAATCAGGTTTTCGGCGAAGACCTGCTGCTCGCCGTCGCCGATGGTGTCGAGGCTTCCCGGATCACCGGAATCGGCCACCGCGACCGGCACCGGGAAACGGCGCGGCTCGATCACGCCGTCGCTGACGAGCCCGAGATTGAAGAACCAGTCGTCGCCGAAGGCCGGGCGGTCGCCCTTGAGCCAGTTGTTGCCGTGGTAGGGGTCGAACAGGTCCTCCCGGTAGCCGAGCAGGTTCACCAGCCGCCAGCGGTCGGGCAGTTCCGCGAACTCGTTGAGCGCATTCGGGTCGGCGTCGGGCAGGCGCGCGGGATCGCAGGGCGTCGGTTCGAAGCGCAGCACGGGGACCGTGGGGCTCCTGCGATTCGGCTCCACCGGCTGCTGCGGCGGGCAGCGCTCGTTCTCCTGTGCAGCCGCGGTGCCCGCGGCGAGCAGCGCGACGATCGCCATCGCAGGCGCGCTCATGCTACTTGCCCGCACAGACGACCTCCGCACTGGAATCGAGGAACGGCGCCTGCGGGCAGTTCACGTAGCGCAGGCGATTGCCGGCGGGCACGAGCGTATCAGCGCGGATCGCCGTCGGCGCGTTGCCGATCGCGCCGGAGAGCAAGAGCGAAGCCTCGTGCAGGCCGAGGAAGGCGACCATGTCGTCCTGGTCCACGCCGTCGCCCGAGATGCCGATGCCGCCGACGAGCGTACCACCGCGATAAATCGGCACGCCGCCCGGGAAGATCTGCAGGCCGTTCGCGAGTTGCGCGAACGCGCCGCTGGTGCCGAAGCCGAGATTAAAGCCCTGTACGCCGGTGCAGTTCTGTGGCACGTCGGCGCCGAGGCCGGCGACGAAGGCGACATGCTGGATGATCGCGTTGTAGGCGAGATCGAGTTGGAGCCCCGTCGAGAACGGCGTCCATTCGCCGGCGGGCTTGGACAGGGGTCCGTTCGGCGTGTTGTCCACGCCGTCCGGGTAGAACGGCCGCGCGAGGTTGCCAGCGGCGCGCGTGGAGTACGCGATCGCCCCGTCGCCGAGCGTTGTCGGCAGGCCGGTGAAATTGCGCAGGTCCGTGACGTACTGGCCGATCGTTTCGCTGCGCAGCACGACCAGTCCGCCGTTCAGGTAGACCGCATCGGGCACTCCCGTGAGCGCCGCGGCTGCGGCGGCCGAGGAGAGGAATACCGCGCTTCGCGCTTTCTGCAGCGAGACGTCCACGCCGAACACGGGCGCATCGCGTCCCCGCGCGACGCCGAGGATCGCGCCGTTTGTGTCCACTACGGAGACCGTCACGCGCGCCGGGCTGCCGAGCGGGCGGCGGATCTGCGCGCGCGAGCGGTTCGCGACGCGTAACGCCTCGGCGATCACGGTCTGCACCTGGGCGGCGGTGAGTGCGTTGACGCCGTCGGTTCCTGCAATCGGGCGGAATCGCTCGATGCCCGCGGGATTGATCAGCACGAAAGCGTCGAGGCCCGGATAATCGAGCGCATCGGCGCGGATGCCGGAGGTGGCCTGGCCGAAGGCGGTTCCCGCGATGACGGTCGCGGCGGCGTAGCCGGTCACGGCGACGAGCGCGCCCGCGACGCCATTGATCGACGCGAAGGAGGGCGGTGCGGCCGTATTCGACGCGAGGTCGGAGAAAAACGCATCCGAGAGCCGCAACTGCTTGCCGTCCGCGGTGATGCGCTCGGCGCGGCGGTCGTCGGGGGCGGAAAGCCCGAAGCTGCCCGCAAGCGCGATCAGCTCGTCGAGGTCGGCGTCCACGTCCTGCACGTTCGGGTCGAGGCCGTAGATGCCGTCCGCGATCACGCCGATGCCGCCGACCGGTGTGCCGCCGCGGTAGAGCGGCAGCCCGCCGGGGTCGGCCGAAAGCCCGAGCGGTGCGCGCTTCGGCCCGGCATCCGCCGCGCCGCCGCCGTGGCGGCGCGAGAGGTCCGAACAAGGCAGCTGACTGAACTGCACGCCGAAGAGCGGCCCGCCGGGCGCGAGCGCCTCGCCGGGATTGAAATGCTGCTGCACGATCTGGCTGGCGGTGCGCGTCCCGAAGGCGTGGCCTTCGGTCGAAAGATAGGCGGCCGTCACCGCCTTCGAGATCGCGGCCATCGTATCGGGTACGACCGAGACGCCTTCGAACCCGCCGCTCGCGCCGTTCGACCGTACCGTGACCGTGGTCGCGGCGCCCGTCATGCGAAAGACCGCCAGCACGTTGCCGACGCGATCCACGACCGCGATCGTAGCCAGAGCGCCTCGCGCCTGCGCTTCGGCGACCGCGCGCGCGAGTACGGTTTCGACTTCGGCGACCGAGAGCAGGCTCGTGGGCCCGGCACAGGACCCGTTGCAGGCGGCCGCTGGCGGGTCCACCGCGCCGGGCGGCGATCCTGCGCTCCCGCCGCCGCCGCAGGCGGCGAGCAGGGTCGCGACGAGCGGCGCGGCGAACGCGGCGGCGCGCATCACTGCGCGCTGGCTGCCCAGGCGCCGTGCCTGGCGTCGTGGAAGCCGTGGCACAGGATGCAGCCGCTCTGCACCAGGCCTTCCGGATTTCGGTGCGGGTCGCCGCTGCCGTGGCAGTCGCGGCAGTCAGCAATCGAAGGCATCAGCACGTCGTCGGCTGACTTCGAGTCCGCGGCGTCGTGGCAGAGCCCGCATTCGGAGAGCGAGGTTGCATGGCGTGCGTGATTGAAGCGCGCCGCCGGCATCCAGGCCGTCACCAGTTTCGCGGGCTCGACCTTCCAGGGATCCTGCGGATCGCCGGTCGCGGCGATCTCGTGGCAGTCGTGGCAGGTTCGCCGTTCGAACAGGTCGCGTGCGACCGCGAAGGCACGATCGCGCGCGAGCTGCAGCAGCCGCTCGCGTTCGCGCGCATCGGTGACGCGCCCCGGCACCCGCACCGGGCGCGACGGATTCGCGGTGGCACGCGGATCGGGGTATTGCTCCAGAAAGCTCCGGCTGTAGTACTCAATCAGGCGCCGCAGCACGGTCGTCGCGTCGGTGTGCGGGACCGTCGCCGCCGGGAAAGCGGGGTCGAAGTCGAGACGGTGGCAATCGGCGCAATGCGCCTCCATCGTCACGGGCATCATGCGCCCGCCGTCGGCCTCCGGCTCATGGCAGTCGCCGCAGGCCATGGTGACCTTGCTGCCTTCCGGCCCGTCGATGCCGGCCTCGTCCAGGTGCACGTCGTGCGGGAACTTGAGCCGCTGCGGCTCGAGATCCGCAAGGCGGAACTTCGGGTGCGCGTCATGGAAGTCGGAAACGTTTTCAGTCGTCGCGAGGGCGCCCGCGATGCCCGCGATGTCGGCGTGGCAACCCGTGCAGAGCGCGTCGTCGCGCCGGACGAGCGTCGCGGGCTCGTTGTGCTCGGCGTGGCAGCCGGCACAGCGCATGGTGTCGAGCTCGGTGACCGGCCCGTCCACGGCGAAATGCCGGCCGACGGCGGCATGGCAATCCACGCAGGCGGCATTCGCGACGCGCCGGAACGGTTCCGCGTGGCAGGTCTCGCAGCGCCAGCCCACATGATGATGTGCGGAGGAGAGCGGTCCCGACAGCCAGAAGCCGTCGTCGGCGAGCGGATTCGAGCGCAACCGTTCCTGCCAGCCCTCGTTCATCAATCCGGATGCCGGGATCAGGAGCGACAGCAGAAACGTCGCGATCGCGAGCGTCCAGCCGATCGGGCTGCGCCGCCAGGACAGCGCCCAGAAGTCGAGCCGCTTCGGGTCGAGGCCGCCCGTTTCCGCGGCGACCTCGGCGTCGAGTTCGAAGCTGAACGCGAGGTCGGCGCCGGCCGGCGGCTCGAACACGCGCAGTACGTTCGAGCCGATCCGGATCTCGTCGCCCGGCTGCAGCGCGGCCTCGCGGCAAAGCATGTCGTTGACGACGATCCCGCCTTCGGCGCGGCTCGACATCACGGGCGTGCCGCCGCGCATCGCGATGCGCGCGTGCCTGAGCGCGACGCGCTTGTCCTTCAGATGCAGGGTCTGGTCGGTGGAGCGGCCGAGGGTGACGGCCTCGCCGTCGAACAGGCGCTCCTTGCGTTCGACCGCCCCGGCCTGGCCTCGTCGCAGGAACTGGATGAGGACTCTCATCGCCTCACCAGTACAGGAACACGACCAGCACGTGGGCGGAGAGCGCGGCGAGGAGCGCTGCAGTCGCCGGGATGTGGACGTAGAGCCAGGCGTCCAGCCAGCCGCGGATCTGCGCGTCACGTCGCAGCCGGTCGAGCAGGCCCCTGCGCGTGTTCACGAGCGTCATCACTTCGTGGATCAGGCGCGTGCGCTCGCCGTCGGTGCTCTCGGCGAGCTCGTGACCCAGCCAGTCGAGCAGGCGCGATTGCGAAGGATTCGGCAGTGAATGCGCGCCGCCTGCGTGCGCGCCCGGCAGCACGATGCGCGAGTGGTCGCGGCCGGCGAGGATGGCCCAGGCAGAGCCGCCGAGCGCCGCGCGGTCGCGCGCGCCCATGATCACATCCGGGAAATCGCCGCCGAGCGAGGCGGCCTGGCGCCCGCAGAGCCGGTCGAGGTCGGCGAGCTCGGCCAGCATCTGGTCGCGGGTCTCTCCGGCGCGGTTGCGGCTCATCTGCTCGGGGTAGCGCAGGTAGAACCACACGCCCGCGATGCCGCTTGCGACCACGACGCAGGTCAGGACGTAGGCGAGCGTGTGCACGTTCCAGCCGAACTGGAACCCGGCGTGCAGCGTCATGACGACCACGAGCGCGAGGCCGAGATACACGTGCGCCGACAGCCAGCCGCGCACGCTGCCCAAGGTCGAGGCGTAGGCGCACTTGCGGATGCCGTATGCGGCGAGGAGCAGCACCAGCCCCGCCGCGATGCCGCCCAGCGTGTAGCCGAGCCAGGTGCCGCCGGTCGGCGGCTCCGGCGGACGGTGCAGCGCGTAGCCCAGGATCGCGAGCGCCGCGAGCGCGGACGCCACCCACAGGTAGCGCATGCGCCGGTAGACGAGCAGCGATTCCTGCAAGCGCGGCTTCCTATCTTTCCACGCGTGCGACCAGGTCCATGAGGCTCTCCGGGCCGACGCGGATCGCGGCGCCGGTCGGGCAGGCGCGCACGCAGGCGGGGCCTCCCGAAAGGTCCTTGCACATGTCGCACTTGACCGCCTTCTTCGGGCCCTTCTCTTCGGCTGCTGCCATCTGGATCACGCCGTAGGGGCAGTTCTTCTCGCAGTTGCCGCAGCCGATGCAGTTGTCGCGGATGTAGACCTCGCCATTCGGCGCGCGACGGATCGCGTCCGGCGGGCAGTCGGTCATGCAGTGCGGGTCCTCGCAATGCCGGCAGGAAGTCGGCACGTGCAGGCGTACGTAGGTCGGGCCGGCCTCGCGGTCGAGGCGCGAGGTCCCATCGTGCGTCGCGGCGCAGGCTTTCTCGCAGTGGTCGCAACCGATACAGAGCCCCTCGTCGATCAGGAGCACGTCGGTCGCCTCGCCGAGTCCCTGCTGCATCAGGAAGGAGACGATGTCGCCGGTCTGCGGTTGCGCGGAGATGCGCGCGTTCTCGGCGAGGCGCTTGCGCACCAGCGCCTGCACCTTCTGGCGCAGTGCCGGATTCCTCGCGAGCAGCGCGTCGAAGTCAGAGGCGCCGAGGCTCACGGTCTCGGTCGCGACGTTCGCGCGCACGGTGGCGGCGCGGCGCGTGCGGCCCATCAGGCCCATCTCGCCGACGTAGTTGCCGGCCGCGACGTAGGAGGTGACGATCTCGCGCCCGCCGATATTGCGCGATACGGCCACCGATCCGCTCCTGATGAGGTGCAGGGTGTCGGCCTCCGCCCCCTCTGCGAAGATCACCGCGCCCGGCTTGTAGTCGTTGACTCGCGCGCGTTCGGCGACGCCTTCGAGCTCCTCGTCCGATGCGTCAGGCGCGAACGCAGTCTGTATCGCGCGGATCACGAAGTGCCGGTCGATGTGGTGGCGCACGGCCTCGAGCGAGTTGATGAGCTTCAGCACCTCGCGCCGGGGCGACTCCACGAGCACGCAGCCCTCGCCGGCATAGGCGGTCGCGGAACGACGACGGCCGGACAGCAGGCTCATCTCGCCGAAGTACTGCCCGGCGCCCAGCTTGAGGCGGTAGGGGTTCTCCTCGCCGAGCTCGATCTCGACCTCGCCGTCCACGACCGCATAGAAGGTGTCGGTGTAGTCGTTGCGCCGGAAGACAACGGCGCCGGCTTCAGGCCGGTGCACGGCGCTCCCGAGCATGAACTCGCGGAACTGCAGCGGGTTGATCTCGCGGTAGAGCGGGATGCGCTCCTGGACGAGCGCGAGCGTCTCGTCCACGTCGAGTCCGAACGGCAGCTTCCCGAACTTCTGCTCGAACAGCGGATGGTCCGCCGCGCGCACGTCGCGGCCGAGGATGTACTCGATGACCTCCCAGCCCTGGTTCATCGCCTGCTTGATGAGCGGGTAGCCGCCGAGTGCGCCGATCACGTACAGGCCGGGCACGCTCGATTCATAGCGGGCGTTCAGCGAGGGCAGGGCCATCGTGTCGGCGCTCGGGAAGCGGATGCCGCAGGACTCGACGAAGCGCCGCGGCGGGGTCGCGCCGATACGCGCGATGATGCGGTCGCAGGCGATGCGTGCCTGGCCTTCCGCCGTGTCCAGCACCAGTACGTACGGCCGCCCGGCGCTGCCGTTGGTCGTGCGCTCGACCGCGGCGACGTTGCTCCGGTACCAGCAGCCGATGCGCCCGCTCTCGATCGCCTTCAGGATCAGCTTGAGATTGCCGTCCTTGACGCGCGCGAACTCGTCGATGCGGTTGATGATGACGACTTCGTTGTGGACGGCGAGCGCGACCGCGTTCTCGATCGCGGCATCGCCCGCGCCCACGACCACGATGACCTCGCCACGGTACTCGTCCGGGTCGTCGAGCTGGTACTGCACGCAGGGCAGGTCGGCGCCCGGCACCTCGAGCTTGCGCAGGTTGCCCTGCATGCCGATCGCGAACACCACATTGTCGGCCGTGACCGCGTTGCCGTCCTTGAGCGCGAGGCGAAAGCCCCGGGAGGCCTGCTCGATCGCGGTGACTTCCGCGCCGAAGCGCACGTTGACGGCGGCGGCGTCCATGCCGGCGCGCCAGCGCTCGAGCACGGTCTCGCGCGTGCCGGCCTCGAATGGCAGGTCCGCGCGCAGCGGCAGCACCGGCGGCTCCGCCATGACGTGCTTGCCCTTCTGGTAGCGCTGGATCGTGTACGCGTGCGCCGCGGAGGCTTCGAGCAGGACGTGCTCGACCTGCAGGCGTGCCGCGTGGGCCGCGGCACTCAGGCCCCCCGGACCGGCGCCGACGATCGCGATCCGGTGATGCCCGGGGTTCATGCCCCTGGGGAAGCTCGGCCCACGTGCGCAGAGCTTCCCTAGTTGCCGCCGGGCGGCGGGGGCGGATTGTTCGTGAGCGGCGGCGGCGGAACGTGGGTGGTCGGCGGCGGCTGGTTCGGCGGCGGCGCGCTTCCCGGTGGCGGTGCGTTGTTCGCCGGCGGCGGCAAGGATGGCGTGCCGGGCGGCGGCAGCGGATCGTTCGGGTTGGGCTGGCGCTGGTCGAAAGTTCCGCGCGTCAGGTCGATGGTCTGACCGCCCACCGTGCCGGTGACCGGCCGCTGCACACCGGACTTGCCGGTCGGATTCTGCGGATCCGGCGCCGAGGAATCGGGCGGTTGCTGGCCGGACGGTGGATCGGTGCGGTCCCCGAAGTCCGGCAACGCGACCTGGCCCTTGGTCGCATCGTCGCGCGCGCCGGTCACGAGCGGCCCGGCGCCGTCGGTCCGGAGCCATTCAGGTATCTGCTCGAGCGGTTCCGGCAGCGCATCGGCCGCCGCAATGAAGATCGACTGGCCCGCCTCGACGACCACCTCGCGCCCGCCGTAACGGAACACAATCGCGCCCTCGTGGGTCGCCAAGTACATGCCATTCCTCGCAGGCGCCGCGGCAGGCACGTCCGCGCAGTCGCCCTGGCACCAGACCGCGGTGTAGTCGGTGCCGCGGATGCCGAGCGTGCCGATCGGCGTGCGCACCTCGTAGCTGCCCTTGCCGTCCTTGCCGATCGCGCCGGTGGAACTTCGGAATCCGCCCTTCAGCAGCGTTGCGACCGTGACGCCTTCGGCCTGCGTCGCGGTCGCCTGGGCTCCGGCCGCGGCCGGCAGGCCGAACTGGTCCACGCGATAGCGGGAATTGGCGCGCAGCGCCACCCGCGCGCCGTCGTTCATCAGGATCTGCGCGCGCGACTTGTCACCGGTCGCGATGGTGTCACCCGTGTGGATCGCGTCGCCCTGCTTGAGCGCCACGGGAGGCTTGCGCTCGAGCGTCACGGCGCCCGCGACGAAGAGCGCCTTGCCGGCTTCCTTGGCCCAGGCCGCAGGCGAGGCCGCGAGTGCGAGCACAAGCGCGAGTGCGGCGACGAAAGCGCGATGGGGCGATGTGTCAGGCTTCATGGCGTCCCTCGCTAGCGGAACGAGCGCGTGAGCGTCAGTCCCGCTTCGAAGCGGTCGTATTCGTAGAGCGAAATGCTCGATTGGTTGCGGCTCCAGCCGATTCTTGGCAACAGGTGATAGCCCGCCGCAGGCCAGTCGCGCAGGTCGCCGGTGATCGCGGCGGAGAAGGCATCGTCGGAGCGCTCGAGGACGCCGAAGAAGCCGGGCGTGTCCTGGTAGTCAATTTCCATCCAGGCAAGCTGCAGGCCGATGCCGTGCCCCGCGGTGGTGTACGCGCTTCCGTACAGTTGCACTCCGAGACGGTCGTTGCCGAACGGCGAGCCGCTCTCCTGCTCGTCCTCGGTGCCGCCGTAGAGCGTGATGCCGAAATATCCGGTCTCGCCCGCGCGCTGCAGCGATAGCGCCGCGGTCAGCTGGTCCATGTCGAGCACCGAGAGATTCGGGAAGTCGCTGTCCTCGTAACGCTGCTGGCCGGCGCGCAGGAGCCCCGTGGTGCGCCAGCCGTCGCCGAAGGCATGGCTGACCGAGAGTTCGAGACTCGCATTCCACTGGTGCGGGTCGCCGTCGAGCAGGCCGTACCAACCGCCGAGGCCGATGCCGAACACGGTCGGGCCGTCGCCGAAGCGCAGCGCAGTACCGAGCGAGGCGATCGTCTGGTCCACGAAATCGGCGTCCGGATTGAAGCGATGGCCGATGCGGCCCGTGGTCTCGACGCGCCCGCTGCCGGCGCTGCCGGTGTAGCCGAACCAGCCCGCGAGCGTCAGGAAGGAGGACGATTGCTCGACATTCGTGGGGTCGAGCAAGACGCCGAAGAACGTGGTGTCGTCGGTCGAGGCGTTGGCATTGCTGTCGTAGCCCGCGCCGAATTCGTAGCCGCTCCGCCAGCCGCTCGGGCTGCCCGCGGCTTGCGGCTGCATGGAGCGCAGCCAGGCATCTGCGGTCGCGCGCGTGGCCGGCGACGGGTTCTGTGCGAGGACCGCGCGGAACTGGCGCTCCGCGGACACGCGGTCGCCCAGCGCGTAATAGGCGCGGCCGAGTTCGAGGCGTGCCGGTGTGGAAGACGGGTCGTTCGCGAGCACGCGCTCGAGCGCGGTGATCGCCTGGCGCGGCTGTCCGGCATCGAGCGCCGCGACGCCATATAAATAGTCATAGAGCGGTTCGCCGGCGAGGACGGCTTCCTGTGCGGAGAGCAGGCGCCAGGCATCCGCGCCGCGGCCTGCGCGGATCAGCCGCTCGGCCTCAGTGAGGACGTTGCCGGTCTGGGAGAAAGCGGTCGCCGGTGCGAGTACGCACGCGAGCGCCACCAGGCGGAAAAGTCGTCTGACCACGAGCCCCCCGGAACGCCGCACCAGGCCGCCCCGTATTATTTAACTTCGTAGGTGAAAACGCCATCCCAATCCGGCGGCGGCGGGTGCGCGCGGAAGTGCCGGATGCGGCCGAGATAGAGCTGGTAGAGCGGATGCGGCGCGGCCGCATCCAGTTCTGTGATGATGATCTCGGCGCCGTCCCAGTCGCGGGCCCGGTAGCGGGCCAGCGCCTCGCCGAAACGGGTCGCCGCGGCCTCTACGCCGGCTGTGATCGGCTCGTAGATCCCGACCGGCTCCTTCTTGCCCTTGACGCGCACGCGATCGAGCTCGCGGAACTTGAGGTCGGGGGCGAGCTTCACCGTGCGCTCGCTCGCGATGATGTCGACGCCGTAGGTCTTGGTGAGCCCCTCGAGCCGCGAGCCCAGGTTCACGGTGTCGCCGAGCACGGTGTAGGCGGCGCGGAACTGCGATCCCATGTTGCCGACGTTCATTTCGCCGCTCGAGATGCCGACGCCGATCTCGATCGGCGGCCAGCCGCGCGCCTCGAAAGCGGGACGCAGCGCCCGCATCTCGGCGACCATGGCCTCGGCGCCCTGCACCGCGTGGCGCGCGTGGTCCTGGTCGGGAAGCGGCGCGCCCCAGAACGCCATCACCGCGTCACCCATGTACTTGTCGATGGTGCCGCGATGGCGGTGGATGGCGGCCGTGATCGGGGTCAGGAACTCGTTCATGAGTTGCGTGAGTTCGCGGGCATTCAGTCCTTCCGAGATGGTGGTGAAGCCGCGCACGTCCGAGAACAGCACAGACATCTCGCGGCTCTCGCCCTCGAGCGAGACCTCGGCGCCGCCGGTGTCGAGTTCGCTCACGATCTCGGCGGGAACGTACTGGCCGAAGATGCGCGACAGCCGCTGGCGCCGGCGGGTCGCCGTGAAGTAACCCCAGGTCAGCTGCAGGAGTGCTGCGAGCGCGGTGTAGACGAGCAGCGATCCGAGCGGCAGCACGAGCCCGTAGCGTGACCACAGCAGCAGGTTCACCCCGATCGCGGCGCCGATCAGGAACAGGAACAGGCCGAAACCCGCCAGGGGCGCCAACCTTGGCAGCAGCAGCGCCGTCGCGAGCGCGATCACGACGAGCGCCACGATCTCGTAGAGCGCGGACTGACGCGGGCGCGAGGGGATCGTGCCGTCGAGGAGGCCGGAGACGAGGTTCGCGTGCGCCTCGACGCCGATGTATTCCTTGGCGACCGGCACGGCGCGCACGTCCTGCAGCCCCGGCGCACTCGCGCCCAGAAGCACGATCGCACCGTCGAGCGCCGCCGCGGGCGCGCGCCGGTTCAGCACGTCGGTCGCCGAGACGTAGCGGAAGCTGCCGAGCGGGCCGCGGAACGGGATGAGCACGGCGCCCTGTTCGTCGATGGGCACGCGAGTGCCGCCGAGCATCGCGTAGGCGAGGCGCTCCGGGCGGTCCTCGTCGAAGGCGAACTGCACCGGCGGCGCGCCCTGGCCGAGGCGCGCCAGCCCGAACGAGAGCGACTCGTATAGCGCGCCGTTGTAGTACTGGAAGAGCGGCACGCGCCTGACCACGCCATCCTCGTCGGTGAGCGGCGTGTCGAAGAAGCCGCCGCCGGGCGCCGATTGCTGCAGCACCGGCAGGTTTGCCGCGTAGCCCTGGGGGCGAAGCCAGTCGTGGCCGTGGATGCGCGCGTCCTCGAACGTAATCGCGGGCGGCAGTTCGCCGGTGGCTGCGGGTTCCGACGGCCCGGGGCGCTGCTTGAACACGTAGCCGAGCACGATGTCGCGCGCGACCAGCGATTCCGCCAGCACGCGGTCGCCGTCGTGGGCGCGGCGGATCTGCTCGAGCAAGGCGAGCCGCTGCGGGTTGCCGGCGAGCGGCCCCGCTGCGATCGCGGCCAGCAACTCGCGGTCCGCGCTGCGCTCGGGCTCGCCAAACAGCACGTCGAAGCCGAGCGCGCGGATGCCGTAGTCGTCGAACAGGGCGTCGTTGAGCGCCGCGATCTTGCGCCGCGGCCAGGGCCACTGGCCCTCGGCCGCGAGGCTCGCCTCGTCGATGTCCACGATCACGACGCGAGGGTCGACGACGCTCGGCATCATCCAGCCGACGCGCACGTCGTAGAGGTACTGCTCGATGCGCTGCACGAACTCGAGCGGCAGCACGCGCGCAGCGTGCAGCACGAAGAACAAGAGCGGCAGCGCCGACAGCAGCAGGCGCAGCGTCATGTCAGCTGGCGGGTGAACATGGTGCCGGGTCCCGGATTCGGCGTAGTGGGCGCATCTTAGCGGCGAAGCCGCCATCCGGCATCAACGACAGGCGGCATGGCTCCGGCGGCCGTCCGGGATTACACTGCCGCACCGGCCGGGGGAATCGCCATGAACATCCGCAGTCTCGCAAAGGGGCTCAAGTACCGCGGCGAAGCCGCGGGCAAGCGCCAGACCTACTACGTGTTCGAAAGCGGCAGCTCCTATGTCGTGATGTCGGCCTCGCGCACCAAGCGTGCCAGCGGCTACTTCAACCTCGTCAGCCGCGCCGCCGTCGAGCGGATCCGCAGGAGCCACGCCGGCAGGCAGGACGTCACCGCCAAGGCGCTGGCCGCGCGTTCGCGCGGGGCGGGCGTGCGCGATGCCTTGCAGGCGCTCAACGTGCTCTACGTGCTGGTCGCGACCGGGGCCGCGAAGCGCGACGACCGCTATCAGGACCAGCGGCTGCACTTCAACATCGCGCTGCGCTGAGTGGCCGTCCGGAAAAAGAAAGGCCCGCCTTCCGGCGGGCCTTCCGTGAGCCGCGTCTTGCGACTTCGTTCAGGGCTTGTAACGCTTCCAGATGTTGCGCGAAACGATCGTGAGCGCCGCGCCGCTTGCAAACGTGGCCGCCGCACTGAAGATCTTCACGAGTTCGTCCCCGACTTCCGGGACGTGATTGAGCACGCCGGAGAGCGAGAACAGCACCAGTGCGGAAACCAGCACGCGAACGTGGTCTTCAGGCGCCATGCCGAATCCGGCCGCAATGCCCAACAGCAAGAGCAAAAGCGGCAGGTACTCGAAGGTCGTGAAGGCACTGACCACGCACAGCAAGACGGCCGCCCAACCAATCAACTTGAATGGATTCACTGTCATCCCCCCTGAGCTTGTTGTGACGCGGCCCGGGTGGCCGGTACCGCTGCGCGATGCTACGCCCGTGCGGGCCGGCAGGCCAAGTCGTCGTCCAAAGAGACTTTAACGTATTGATTCTATTGATGTCCCAGGGGACCTGAACGACCTGGCGCGGGGCCGGTCGGATGCTCAAGGTTCGGGGGATGGAGCGGCCGTTGCCTCTGCAATGGAATCGGTCCAGGGCGGCGGCGGTCGCCGTAACGCTGTTGATGCACTTCGCGGCTGCCGTCTGGCTGCTCTCGGTGCGCATCGAACGCCTCCGCGACCCGCCTGCGGCGCAGGATCTGGTCTGGCTGCCGTTCATCCCGGAACCACCGCGGTCACCGCCGCTGCCCGAGCCGCGTCCGGGCGCCGCGGAGGTCGTCGTGCCGACGCCGCCCGTGGTTCCGATGCCGGAAGAAACCGAGTCCCATGCGATCACCCTGCCGGACTGGGCCGCCGAGGCGCGTGCAGTCGCCTCGCAGTTCGGGCGCGGACCCGAGATCCGGCGATTCGGGTCGGAAGCGGAGGAGGAGCCACGGCAGCTGCGCAGCCGGCGGCCACCGCATTCGGTATTTGACCGCCCGCTGCCGCGGGTCGGCACGACAGTGCGCACGCCCGATGGCGAGCAGCTGCTCTGGGTCTCCGACAACTGCTACATCTCGCTCGGCACGCAGAGCCTCACGCTGGCCGACGTTCATGCGGGGCGCGAGGGCGTCCGTACCTGCCAGTACGGGGTCGGCAGGCGCAAGGCACGCGACGACCTGTTCGACCCGCTCCGGAAGCCGCAGCAAGAACCGGGTTGCGGGGCGGGCAGCGGTCCGCGATCCTGCCCCCCATGAACTACCAACTCCACGGACTCGAACCCGCCTCGTTCGCAGATTTGTTCGAGCTCGATGACGCGGCTCTCGCGGCCCGGGGCATCAAGCGCGTCAAGGCGGATGCCGCGTTCGGCTATCCCTGCCGGCTCACGCTCGAGGATGCGCCGGTGGGGGCGGAACTGCTGCTGCTGAACCATACGCACCAGGACGTCAGTTCGCCGTACCGCGCCTCGGGCCCGATCTTCGTGCGCCGCGGCGTTGCCGGGCCGCGTCGCATTACCGGCGAACTGCCGCCCTACCTGACGCGCCGGCTGCTTTCGGTGCGCGCTTACGACGATGCCGACATGATGGTCGCCGCCGAAGTCGTCGAAGGTGCCGAGGCGGCGCCGCTGTTCGAGCGGCTGCTGGCGCGGCCGGACGTGAACTACCTGCACGTGCACTTCGCCAAGCGCGGTTGCTACGCCCTGCGGGTGGAACGCGCCTGATCGTCATGATGCCGGCCTAGAATGCCGGCATGCGATCGGGCATCGACCGCCGCGGCTTTCTCGTCGGATCGGCATCCCTTGCTGCGGTGCTCGCGGCCGCCGCTTCGCGCCATGGGTTGGCCTCACCGCGCGCCTCGGCGCGGGTGACCGGGCCCTATGGCCCGCTCGCGCCGGTCGCCGACCTCGAGACCGGCCTGCGGCTCATCCTGCTGCCCGCGGGCTTCCAGTACCGCAGCTATTCCTGGTCCGGAGACACGATGCAAAACGGTCAACCGGTGCCGGACGCGCACGACGGCATGGGCGTGATCCATGCCGCGCGCCGCGGCCGGGTGACGGAGGTGACGCTGGTGCGCAATCACGAGCGGGCCTTTGCGAGCCCGATCCTCGCGCGGGGACGCTATGACGCGACGGTGCCGCCCGGGCAGGCATTCCCGCCGGGCGGCGGCACGACCACGCTGCGCTTCCGCGGCCGGCGCTGGATCTCCGCCGAGCCCTCGCTCGGCGGCACCATTTACAACTGCGCGGGCGGCGTCACGCCCTGGGGCACCTGGCTCAGCTGCGAGGAGACGGTCGTGGACCTCACCGGCATCGGGGGCCGGCGTCACGGCTACGTGTTCGAGGTACGCCGCGACGCCGCGGCGACCACCGGGCGGCCGATCGTGGACATGGGACGCATGCTGCACGAGGCCGTCGCGATCGACCCTGCGACGAGGATCGCCTGCCTCACCGAGGACAATCCGCGGCGTTCCTGCTTTTATCGTTTCCTGCCGAAGGACAGGAGCGGCAAGCCCGGCAGCTACGAGGCGGGCGGGCGCCTGCAGGCGGCCAAGGTCGCGGGCGTCGTCCGCGCCGATCTCACGACACCCGCGCTCGGCGACCGCCATCGCCTCGAGTGGATCGACATCGACAACCCGGACGCGGCGTCAGGCTCCGCTCCCGAGGGACTGCCCGATGCGCCGAACGAAACCAGCGGCCCCTTCCTCGAGGCCTGGAGCAAGGGCGCGGCGCGCATGAGCCGCGGCGAGGGACTCTGCTTCCACCGCGGCAGGTTCTACATCGTGGACACGGCGGCCGGCATTTCCGCGGACGGCCGGCGCGGCGCCGGCGACGGTGCGGTCTGGGAGTACGACCCGCGCGACGAGAGCCTGCGCGCGATCTTCGTCGCAACCACGCAGCAGGTCGCCGACAACATCGACAACATCACGGTGCGGCCGCAGGGCGGCATTTTCCTGTGCGAGGACGGAGACCCTGTGACCGACGAGTACGGGCCGGGAACGCGCCTGCTCGGACTCACGGCGGGTGGCGATTCCTTTGCTTTCGCGAAGAACAATGTGAACCTCGCGGTGGCTCAGGTGCTGAAAGCCGGCAAGCGCGTGCTCCCCGGCGATTACCGCGGCGAAGAATGGGCCGGCGCCTGCTTCGACCCGGTCGGTGAGGTGATGTTCGTCAACATCCAGCGCCCGGGCATCACCTTCGCGATCTGGGGACCCTGGCGCTGAAACGGAAAGGGCCGCCGGCCTGTGGCGGACCGGCGGCCCTCCCTGCCACTCAAGTCGCTCAGAACTTGTAGGTGGCGCTCACGAAGTACCGGCGTCCGATCACGTCGTAGGTCGATGGGTCAGTACCCGAATCGACATCCGGCGAGTACAGCTCGGGATCCTCGTCCGTGAGGTTCTCGATGCCGAAGCGCAGGTTCAGCGATTCCGTGGCCTGCCAGGACGTCGACAGGTCCATGTACACGATCGAACCGACGCCCGCGTCCGTGCTGCCGGAAATGACCGTGTCTTCCAGGATCATGCTCGGCAGATAGCGCGTCCGCAATGCCGTACTGAAGTCGCGGAACGACCACACGGTGGTCAGCGCGGCCTTGAGGTCCGCGTAGGCCTCGCCAGGATCGTCGCCGATGGAGCCCGCAAAATCGACCCATGGATCGCCAGGCAATTCCTGCCGCTCGAACTTCTCCATCCAGGTCGCGACCGCATTCAAGTGAATGCTGCCTGCGGCACCGATGTCAATGCCGTAGTCAAGCTGCAGGTCCACTCCGGACGTGCGGATGCCGCCGATGTTGTTCTGGATCTCCAGGAGGTCCTCGATCTCGCTGGTCGCGGCGAAGCGCCCGAACAGGCTGCAGAAGAAGTTGTTCGGGTCGTAGGTCGGATTGGCGTTCTGCTCGTTGAAGCAGCGCGCGACCACCGTCGAGGGGTCGACGAACGTGATCGCGTCGTCCACCTTGATGGAGAAGTAGTCGACGGACACGCTGAGCCTGTCGGCGAACTGCGGCTGCCAGACAAACCCCAGCGTCAGGGTGTCTGCGGTTTCCTCCGCCAGGTCCGGATTGCCGCCTGCGAGCGCGTCGATCTGGGAATTCGACTGCTGGTAAGTCGGCAGTACGGTCGCCGGGATACCCTGCGCGATGCACAGCGCCTCGACCTGGGTCCGGTTCGGACCGTTTCGCTGCGGGCTGTCGAAATTGCAGGGATCGTCGACTTCCGGATTGTCCTCGTTCTGCGGCGAGAACAGGTCGCTGATGTTCGGCGCACGCACCGCGCGCTGGTAGCCGCCGCGGACCCGGAACGAATCGTTCAGCTTCCAGTCCAGTTCACCCTTGTAGGAGTCATTGGCGCCGGCGCTGCTGTGATCCGAGTAACGATAGCCGAGCGTCAGGCCAAGGGACTGCATGAGCGGCAATTCGGACAACAGCGGCGCGTAGAACTCGAGGAACAAGTCGTTGTTCGAGACCCGGCCGGAGATGTTGTCCTCGGCGTTGAAGCCGGAGACGTCGCCGGACCGCAGGATCTCGTCTTTCAGCGAGCGGTAGTTCATTTCCTGCCAGAACGCGCCGACGGCCACCGACGTGCTGCCAGCCGGCAGGCTGAACAGGTCGCCGGAAAACGTCGCTTCCGCCATGTTGTGCTCGATCTGCGCCGTGTTCTTGGCGGTGACGCCGACGAAATCGGCGCAGGCGTCCGAGAGACCGCCGAACCCGAATGGGTCGAACCCGCCCGCGCACAGGCTGGCGCCACCGTCCGCGGCATCGAGCAGCTGCTCGACCTTCAGCACGTTGACGTTGCCGGCCTGGTCGAGCTGTTCGTTGAACTTGCCGTAGCCCGCATAGACGTCGAACTTCCAGTTCTCACCGATGTCGCCGCGGGTGCCAAGCACGAACTGGGTCACGTCGCGCTCATAGGATTCCTGGCGCGGGCCGTTGGACACGAAGCGGTAACGGAACAGCAGGTCCTCGCCAGCACCGGTGCCGTTCAGCGCCGGGTTGTCGCCCGTGCGCGAGTTGGCGAGCGCGAGCACCGCCGCGTTGGCCTGCACGAACGGGTTGGACACCGGGATTGTGAACTCACCGGGCACGCCGCCGACGCTGTTATTGGCGCCCGTCGGCGCCGGGCTCGGCGCCAGCTGCGTGGACGCGCTGTAGTTGGTGTACAGCAGGCGGGTATAAGCCTCGGCCCGGTCGTTGATCGTGAAGCTGCCGAACGTTCCCAGACTGACCCGGGTCTGCGGCAGGATCAGGTTGTTCCAGGGCTCGAAGTTGTAGCTGTAGTTGGGCCGGAAATTCTGCGCGACGAACAGGCCGTTGATGTCCTCGCCGAGCACGGTGCGGAAGTTGGCCAGGCCGGTAACGGCGAACGGCGTGCCATCGTCGTTGAACCCCACCGAAGTCAGTGTGCCCGGGCCTGTTGCGCCCAGACTCGCGAACATCGCGTTCTGCGCGGCCTGGCTCCAGCTGTTGCCCGAAGCGCGCCGCAGATGGCCGGACGGGAAGAACGAGGTCGCCGACACCGCCTGTGCCGAGAATTCCCGATCGCCCTTGCCGAGTCGCTGGCGATCGTTGACCGATCCGAATATCACGACGTTGCCGCGGCCGTCCGCCAGGTCAGAGCCCAGGGTCACCGTGAATGCCGACGTGTCGGTATCCTCGTTTTCGGACATGCCGAACTGGCCTTCCATCTCGATGCCGGTGAAGTTCTTCTTCATGATGAAGTTGGTGGCGCCCGAGATGGCGTCGGAGCCATACACGGCCGACGCGCCGCCCGACAGCACTTCCACGCGCTCGATCATCGCGGTCGGAATGGTGTTGATGTCGATGCGCGCGTTCTCGTCGCCCGGCATCAGGCGCTTGCCGTCCATCAGCACCAGGTTGCGCGTGGAGCCGAGGCCGCGCAGGTCGATGTAAGCCTGGCCGTTGCCCGGATTGTTGCTGCCCGTCGAGAACGACGGGACGATCTGCGGCATCGTGTTGAGAAATGTCTCGGCGTTCAGGACGCCGGACTGCTTGATGGTCTCGGCCGATACGCTGACGACCGGGCTCGCCGCCTCGTAGTCCTGGCGGATGATGCGCGACCCGGTCACCGTGATTTCGGCGAGCTGGTCCTGCGCCTGGCTCGCGACGCCCGCGAGACCGGCGCCGGATGCGCCTGCCGTGAGCAGCGCGAGCTTCACGGCCCGCGCGAGGATTTTCCTGGACATGGTGTGTTTCTCCAATGTTGCTTAGGTGCAACAATGGCCGGCCACAAAGGCCCTGTTGCGTAGCCGAACGATACGATGGGAAACCCTGAAAAAACCGCCCTTTGGCAAAGGTTTCCGGCAGTTGGCAAGGATGGAAGAACGTTTCGGCGCATCGTCGCATCTGATGTTGTACAACGACAACTGCCATGGCATATCAGGAGAGCATGGCGGAGCAGGGTGCGAGCAAGGTGCGTGCGCTGATCGTCGACGACGAGGATCTCGGCCGTCGCGTGCTGCGCATGCTGCTCGCGCGCGACGAGGACGTCGAGATCATCGGCGAGGCCAGCACCGCCTCCGAGGCCGAGCGCCAGATCGCCGAGCAGCGACCCGACCTTGTGTTCATGGACATCGAGCTTCCCGGCGGCAGCGGCATCGAGGTGCTGCGCAAGGCGCGCCAGCCGCTGCCCTACGTGATCTTCGTCACCGCGCACCCGGAGTTCGCGCTGCCCGCGTTTGAGCTCGAGGCCGTGGACTATCTGGTGAAGCCGGTGCAGCGCTCGCGCTTCCACGGCAGCCTGCTGCGCGCCAAGCAGCGCATCGTCGAGCGCCGCGTCACCGGGCTCGCGCTGCAGATCGCGGGCGCGACCAGCGTGCTGAACGGCACGCAGGAAGGCGCCGCGCGCACGGCCGAGTCCTACCCGGAGCACCTGACGATTCGCGTGCGCCGCCGGCTGCTCGCGCTCGACACCGGCGAGATCACCTGGATCCAGGGCGCAAGCCAGTACAGCCGGGTGCATACGAAGAGCGGTGAGTACCTGCTGTCGCGCACGTTGGCGGCGCTCGAGTGCGAGCTTGATCCCCGGCGCTTCTTCCGCATCCACCGCTCGGCGATCGTGAACGCCGCGCACGTGCGCGAGGTGCGCTCGACCGGCGACGGCCGCTACAACATCTATCTGCACGGCGGCCAGGCGCTGCCAATGGGCCGCGCGAGGCGCGAGATCCTCGAGAAGCTTCTGAACGGGATCGCGAGCAAGGGCAACTGAGCATGGGGCGCGCCGAATCCACCGCCCTGGACAGCATCGGCACCCGGCAGGCGGAGGCGCCCGAACTGCGCGCGGCGCTCGCGCCCGCGAAGGCGGTGGTCGTTGACCGCCTGATCGGCGACCAGCCGGCGCGCTGGTGGCCGTTGGCGGGCAGCTGGCTCGCGGTCGCGTTCTCGGTGGGCTTCGGCCTGTTCGTCAACTACCAGAATGCTGGCCGCCCGACCACTTTCTTTTCGGCGCTGATGGCGATGATTCCGCACTACGTGGTCTGGTTGCTGGCGAGCCCGCCACTCTACCGCGCACTGCACATGGCCATCCAGGGGCATCGGCGCCTGTTATGGCTGGCGTCGCTCGCTGCCTGGAGCCTGGTCGCGCTGCTTGGATCGACCGGCGCATCGTTCCTGAGCTATGCGATCCGCCGCGACCTGCCGATCACGATCGAGCAGTTGTACGGCATCTATTTCCAGCCGCCCGCCGGCCCGGCGTTCAACGCGATGAACCTCAGCATCCTGGCGCTCGCGCTGGCCGCGTTCGCCGTCGTGCGCGGGCTGCGGCTGCGCGACCATGCACTGTGGGAAGCGACGCAAGCCGCATTGCATGGAGCTCGCCTTGAGGCGCAACTCGCCGAGGCGCGGCTGCAGGCGCTGCAGGCTCAGATCAACCCGCACTTCCTGCTGAACAGCCTGAACGCAGTCGCGGGCCTGGTGCAGACCGGTGAGCGCGACCGCGCGTTCGACGCGATCGGCAGGATCGGTGAGCTCCTGCAGGTCGCGCTGCGCAGTGGCCGCACTCCCAACATGACGCTCGGCGACGAGATGGAGTTCCTCGACCGCTACCTGAAACTCTGCGAGCTGCGCTTCGAGCACTGCTTCCGCTATCGGCTCGCCGTGCCCGAGTCGCTCTGCGCGCTGCGCATCCCGGCGCTCGTGGTGCAGCCCCTGATCGAGAATTCGATCCGCCACGGCATGGACCCGCCGCGGCTCCTGACCGTGGACATCCGGGCCTGGCGCGAAGACGGCCGGCTTGTGATCGAAGTGGAGGACGATGGCCGCGGGCCGGGTGTCACGGGCGTCGAGCTGCGGCCGGGTCACGGCTTGGCGAATGTGGCTGAGCGGCTGCGGCTTTTCTATGGCGCCGGCAGCTCGCTCTTGCTGGAACCGCGTGCACCCGCCGGCACGCGAGTCCGGCTGGCCTGCCCGCTCTAGGCGCCGGGCGCGCCCCCGACCTTTTGCTCCTTGCGGCCCTCGATCGCGTAATAAATGAGGGTCGCGACGCCGACCGCGGCCGGGATCAGCCCGAGCATGCCGACCCTTTCACCGGCGAGCGCGCCGAGCGCGAAGAAGATGCCGATGCCGACGCCGAGCCAGACCAGGCCCTGCAGCAGGAAACGCGGCCGCTCGCCGTCAATCTTGTCGACGATCTCCGGCGGCAGCTCGATGCCTTTCTCCATGGCCGCAAGCCGCTCCCTGTGACGCAACTCGGCGCGCTTCACCTTCTCGCGGTGCGTCGTGACGATCGAGACCGCGGCGATGCCGATGCCGAAGACGATTCCCGCGATCGGGATCAGCACTGCGATTGACTGATGGTCCATTTGCGAACTCCCGGATAAGTCAGAGCCTGAACAGTATTGCCATGGTCTGCCAGAGCAGGTCGAGGTCGGCGCGAACGGCGCTTGCCGCGAGCCAGGCCGTCAGCGCGACCGCGATACCCTCGAGGGCGTAGCTGTCGGCCGCGTTCCTCGTTCCCCACCTGTCCATGCCCATTGATACGCGTATACCGCCCGGCACGTTTCAGGCCGCGGGCTAAAATCGACTGAAACCAGGCGGCGACGCCCGGCGTATCAACCGTGGAGATGGTCCGACCTGCATGCCGGCCGACGACGCAATCGCGAACCTGATCCAGGCCGGCCGGGCGGAGGAGGCCTTCGAACGGCTGGTGCCGGCCTACCGCCGGCGCGTGTTCGGGCTCGCGTACAGCGTGCTGCGCGACCGCGCCGCGGCCGAGGACCTGGCCCAGGAGGTGTTCGTGAAGCTGTGGCGGGCGCTGCCGAATTACGACGGGCGCGCGCGGCTGTCGACCTGGATCTACGCGATCACGCGCAACGCCGCGATCTCGGCGTTGCGCGGCCGGCGCCGCTCCGTTTCGATCTCGGACCCGTCGGTGCTCGAGGAAGTGCAGGCCATCGCGTCCGAGCCGGCGGTGCAGGACGACCCCGCGCTCTGGCGGCAGGTCGAGGCGCTGCCCGAGAGGCAGCGCCAGGCGGTCATCCTCTATTACCAGGACGAGCGGCCGGTGGAGGAGGTCGCGGAGATGATGGGCATGCCGGTCAACACGGTGAAGACGCACCTGCACCGCGCCCGCGCGAATCTCGCCGCCGCGCTCTCCGCCACCGGCCGGGAAGTCGCATGAACGAGGAGGCACGCATGGCCGCACTCGATGCCCGCCTGCGTAAGGCGATGTCCGGTCTCGACTCTAGCGAAGGCTTCCGCGAGCGGCTGCAGGCGCGCATCGCCGCGGTGGCACCGCGCACCGACCGGAGCGCGGAACTGGAACGGCAGCGCCAGTTGCTGTACCGCCGCCTGCGGCGCGAAGCCTGGGCGAACGGCATTTCGATCGCCGGCCTCGGACTCACGGCCGCCGCTGCCGTGTGGCGATTCGCGCCTGAGATCGAGCGCTTCGTCGCGGACTCCCCTGGAACCACGGATCCCTTGTGGATCGGCGCGGTGACGCTTGCCGCGGTCGCGGCCGGCGTTGGGCCCCTGCTGCGGCGCATGCCGGTGATCCGCATCCGCTGAGCTAGAATGCCGGCACCCGAGGGAGGCCGGCCGATGAAGAACCCCGCCGTCGACGCCTACATCGCGAAGTCCGCGGAGTTCGCGCGCCCGAACCTCGCGCGCGTGCGCGCGGCCATGCACAAGGGCTGCCCGAAGATCGAGGAGACGATCAAATGGGGCGTGCCGCATTTCGAGTATGAGGGCGTGGTCGGCAGCATGGCCGCGTTCAAGCAGCACGCGAGCTTCGGCTTCTGGAAGCAGAAGCTGATGCAGGATCCCGCGGGGATCTTCCCGCAGGCCGGCGACTCGAGCATGGGCGGGCGCAAGTTCTGCAGCGCGGATGAGATGCCGTCCGAGGCGGTCCTCGTCCGTTACGTCAAGGCGGCGGTCGCGCTCAATGAATGGGGCGAGAAAGTGCCGCGTGCGCCCAAGGGCAGGAAGCCACCGCCGCGGCTGCCGGCCGATCTCGCCATCGAATTGAAGAAGAACGCGAGGGCAAAGGCGACCTACGACGCCTTCCCGCCTTCGCACAAACGCGAGTACGTGGAATGGATCACCGAGGCGAAGCAGGACGAGACGCGCAAACGGCGCCTCAGCACCGCGATCGAGTGGATGGCTGCGGGCAAGCCGCGCAACTGGAAGTACCAGAACTGCTGAGCCGATGACCCACCGCCTCGAGGAAGGTGCGAACGCCGTGGTGCTGGCGCCCGCGGCGCCCGCCACGGCGAGCGTGATCTGGCTGCACGGCCTGGGCGCCGACGGCCACGACTTCGTGCCGATCGTCCCGGAACTCGGACTACCCGCGGTGCGTTTCGTCTTCCCGCATGCGCCGGTGCGTCCGGTGACGCTCAACATGGGCATGCGCATGCGCGCCTGGTACGACATCCGTACGTTGACGGCGGAAGGGCGGGCGGACGAGGAGGGCATCCGCGCCTCGGTCGAGCTGGCGCGCGGCTACATCGCCGCCGAGCGCGCAGTGGGCATCGCCTCGCAGCGCATCCTGCTTGCAGGCTTCTCGCAAGGCGGCGCGATCGCATTGCACGCCGGGCTGCGGCATGCCGAGCCGCTGGCGGGCATTATCGGGCTCTCGGCCTACTTGCCGCTGCAGGCGGCGCTCGCGGGCGAACTAGCCGCTGCCAACCGGGCGACGCCCATATTGATGTGTCACGGCCTCTACGACCCGGTGCTGCCGCACGCGCTCGGCGTCATGGCGCGCGACTGGCTGCGCGAGCAGGGCTACGTCGTTGAATGGCGCGAGTACCCGATGCAGCATCAGGTCTGCATGCCGGAAATCGAAGAGATAGGCCGTTGGCTGCGGGCCAGGCTCGGCGCCGTTGCCGGCAGGTGATGGAGTATCATCGGAAAGTCAACCAGGGAGTGCCGCCATGGCATGGATCATCCTCGGCATCATCGTCCTGCTTGTCGTGTTCGTGGTCGGGATTTACAACGGCCTCGTCACCGCGCGCAACGCCTACAAGAACGCGTTTGCGCAGATCGACGTGCAGCTCACGCGCCGCCACGACCTGATCCCGAACCTGGTCGAGGTCGCGAAGGGCTACCTCGCGCACGAGCGTGGCACGCTCGAAGCCGTGATCGCGGCGAGGAATACGGCGGTGGCCGGGCTCAAGGCCGCGGCCGCCAATCCCGGCGACCCGGCGGCGCTCACGCAGCTTGCCGGCGCCGAGAACGCGCTGACCGGCGCGCTCGGGCGCCTGTTCGCGCTCGCCGAGGCCTACCCGGACCTCAAGGCGAACAAGAACATGATGCAGCTCTCCGAGGAGCTGACCACGACCGAGAACAAGGTCGCGTTTGCGCGCCAGGCGTTCAACGACGCGGTCATGACCTACAACAACAAGCGCGAGACGTTTCCCGGCAACCTGATCGCCGGTTCGTTCGGCTTCCAGCAGGCACAGCTGCTCGAGATCGAGTCGCCGCAGAAGCGCGAAGTCCCGAAGGTCAGCTTCACCTGAAGCGCGCCACGGGCTGAGCCAGATGGACTTCTTCGGGCGGCAGGCCGAGACCCGGCGCCTGTCGCGCTGGCTGGTGCTGCTGTTCATCCTCGCGGTCGGTGCGATCGTGGTCGCGATCGACCTCGTGGTCGTCGTCGCGGTCAGTATTCTCGCGAGCCAGGACGGCGGGATGCTGGCGGCAGAGACTGTCCGCTTCGACGACTACCCGCTCGTCATCGGGGTCACGACCGTCGTCGTTCTCGGCACGATCTTCATCTCGAGCCTGGTGCGCACGGCGTCGCTCTCTGCGGGAGGAGGTTCGGTCGCCCAGTCGCTCGGCGGCACGCGCATTACGGGGGACAGCGGCGACCCGCTGCGCCGCCGCCTGATGAACGTGGTCGAGGAAATGGCGATCGCCTCGGGCGTGCCGGTGCCGCAGGTCTATGTGCTGGAACGCGAGGCCGGCATCAACGCCTTCGCCGCCGGCCACAACCCGGCCAACGCCGCAGTCGCCGTCACGCGCGGCGCACTCGTGAACCTCAACCGCAGCGAATTGCAGGGCGTGATCGCGCACGAATTCGCGCACGTGCTGAATGGCGACATGCGCCTGTCCACGCGCCTGATCGGCTGGCTGTTCGGGCTCACCGTGATCGCGATGGTCGCGCGCCTGGTGTTGCGCCACGCACCGCGCGGCGCGCGGGGCAGCCGCAAGGGCGGAGGCGCGATCGCCGTGATCATCGCCGCGGCCGCGATCGTGCTGGTGCTCGGCTGGATCGGGCTCTTCTTCGGCCGGCTGATCCAGGCGGCGGTGTCGCGCAAGCGCGAGTCGCTCGCGGACGCCTCGGCGATCCAGTTCACGCGCGAGCGCGAGGGGCTGCGCGGTGCGCTCGTCAAGATCGGCGCGCTCGGAGTCGGCTCGCGGTTCACCGACACCGACGCGGAGGAAGTCGCGCATCTGCTGTTCGCGTCGGGCGTGCAGCGCGCCTTTGCGACCCACCCGCCGCTGGTCGAGCGCATCCGCGAGATCGACCCCGGCTTCGACCCGCGGGAATTCGAGGTCATGCGCCAGCGCATGAATGAAGAGCGCGCCGCCGCGATCGGGGGCAACGAGGCGAGGCCGGGCCCAGCGGCGAAGCTCGGCGGCCTGCTCGAGGGCGCGCTCGTGCTTGCACCCGCGACGGTGGCAGCGCTGGTCGCGAATCCCGGAACCGAGCATGTGCTGCAGGCGCAGGGAGTGCTGTCGTCGCTGCCACCGGGCATGCGCTTGGTCGCGCGCGACCCCGAGCGCGCGGCGGCGCTCTTCCTCGCGCTTGCACTCGACCCGACCGCGGAGGGAAGGGGCCGCCAGTTGCCGTTCATCCACCGTGAGCTCGGCGGCGAGTTCCACGACGCGGTGGTCGAACTGCTTCCCCAGCTGGACCCACTGACGGCGGTGCAGCGCATGCCAGCGCTGCTCCAGGTGTTCGCTGCCCTGCACCAAGTGCCGCGCACGGAGCGTGTCGCGCTCCTCAAGTGTCTGAATGGTCTCCTGACGCGCGAGGGGCGGGTGTCGGTCTTCGCCTATGCGATGCGGAAGCTCTCGCAGGTGCAGCTGCAGGACGAGCTTGATCCGCGCCGTCGCATCGCGGGCTCGCTGACGCTCGCGCAGGCGCGCGACGGGCTGCAGATCCTGTTCTCGGTGCTCGCAATGCACGGCAGCGAGGACGACGTGGAAGCCCGGCGCGCCTACGAGATCGGCATGGAGGAACTGCTGCCGACGGTCCGCCCGCCGTTCAAGCGCGAGGGCCACTGGCCGCCGCGCCTCGACCAGGCGCTGACGCAGCTCGACGCGCTGCAGCCTGCGGCCAAGGAAATGCTGGTCAAGGCGCTGGTGCGCACCCTCTCGCACGACCAGCGCATGACGGTCGCCGAATCCGAGTTGCTGCGCGCGATCTGCGCGGCGCTGCACTGCCCGCTGCCGCCGCTCTACGCCGCGACGTAGGCCGCCTGAGGCTGGACAAGGCCGCGCGATCAGGTACGCTTTCCCACCTTCGGGGGAGCAAACACGGCCATGAACACATCCGTCAGGTTACGGCTTCTGGCCGTCGCCGCGTCATGCCTGTGCCAGTCCGGCGCCTGGGCCCAGGAGCCCCCGGCGGAAACGCCGCCCCCGGCCGAGTCTGCGGCGGCCACCGCCCCGGCAGCCGAAGCGCCGACTGCCGAGCCCGCGCCCGAACAACCCCCGCCTTCAGAATCCCTGCCTGTAGAACCAGCAACGACAGAGCCCGCGCCTGCGGAAACGCCGACCGTCGAGACGCCGCTCGCCGAAACACCGCCGACGCCGGAAACGGGGGCCGCACCGCGCGCAGGCGCGAAGCGCATCGTCATGCTGCCGGTCGAATTCGTCGTCTACCAGAAGTCCGTCGCCGGCATCGAAGCCGTTCCGGACTGGAGCGAGACCGCGCAGTTTTCGCTGAGCCAGGCCGCATTCGAGATGCTGAGGAAGGATGAACGTTTCCAGGTCGTGGACGCCCCCGAATTCGACGGAGAGACCGAGGGCCTGCTGCGAGAGCACGTGGAGCTCTTCAAGCTCGTCGCCGGGTCGGCGCTGATGTTCGTGCAGTACGGCGGCAAGGCCTGGGCCGAGAAGAAGACCCATTTCGACTACACGCTTGGCGACGGGTTGCAGTTCCTGGCGGGTGCGTCCGGCGCCGACTACGCGTTCCTGATGATCGGCAGCCAGGTCACGCAGACCGGCGGCGCGGCGTTCATGCAGTTCCTGCTGGCGGCGGGTGGCGTCGGAGTCGCCGGCGGCGGAACCTTCATCTCCGGCGGCATCGTCGACTTGCGCACCGGCGACCTCAAGTGGCTGAACAGCAAGCAGGGCATGCAGATGTTCGGCGTCACGGGCAGCGACGCGCGCAACCCGGCCACCGCGTCCGAGTTGGTCGCCAAGCTGTTCGAGGAATTCCCATCCGGCAAGGTGCTGAACTTCCCGCCGTTCTGAGGTGCAGAGCGTGAACCGGTCGGCTGCATCTGTGCTGTGGCTCGCGATACTGCCCGCAGGCCCGGCCGCCGCCATCGACGAGGCAGAACAGCGCGCGCGTATCGAATTCGAGACCCGCAAGTTCGAAGAACTGATCGAGCACAGCGCCGACCTGCTGAATGACCCGGAACTCAATGCCTACCTTCAGGAAGTCACCGAGCGCATGTTCCCGGACATGAAGGGCAAACTGCGGGTGCGCACCTTCCGGGAGCCGAACTTCAACGCCTTCGCGGTAGCGACCGGCGGCATCTATTTCCACACTGGCGCGCTGCTGAGGCTGCAGGACGAGGCGCAGCTTGCGCTGGTGCTCGGGCACGAAGGCACACACGTGACCGCGGACCATATGTATCGCAGCATCAAGTCGGCCAAGACCGCCTCGGTCGTCACGCTGATCGCCGGGATCGCGGCCGCGGGTTACGGTGTGCCGCCGGAACTCGTTTCGATCATCGGCTACTCGACGATGGCGGGATTCTCGCGCGAACACGAGCGGGAGTCCGACCGCGGCGGCTACGACCGAATGATCGCGGCCGGTTACGACGCGCGCGGCGCAGCGGAGGGATTCGCGCGCCTCGAGCGGGAACTGCGGGCACGGGGCGTCAGCCAGGGCCCGTATTTCTTCGCCTCGCACCCGCGCGTGAAGGAGCGCGTCGAGACGCTCACCGAGCTGGCGGGAGAATCGGCGCCGCCGGGTGAGCGCAACGCCGAGCGCTACCGCGCGGTGACGCTGCGGGCGCGCATGGAGGCATTGATGCAGCTGCACCGGAACGGCAATGGCAAGGTGCTGGTCTTCCTGCTTGACGATGAGAAGCTCCTGGACACCTTGCCGGTGCATGCACGCTTCTACCTGGCCGAGGGCTTTCGCCTGCGGGCCGAAAAGGCGAGGCGCGACTCCGGCGACAAGCGCAGCCAGGCGGAGATTGAAGCCCAGCGCGCGGCCGACGCGACGCGCGCCGTCACGGAGTATGAACGGACGCTCGCCGAAGCGCCCGGTTTCGCGCCGACCTGGCAGGCGCTCGCGCTGCATCGCTACGGCGCCGGCGACAAGCCGCGCGCGCTCGAACTGTTCCGGCGCTACCTCGAGCTCGAGCCGGATCCGAAGCAGAGCGGATACGCCCGTCAGTACGTCGAATCATTGAGCAAGGAACTCGGACAATGAACCCAGCCTCGATTCGTGCCGCAGCCCTGCTGGCGGGCCTGCTGGCGGCCGCGCCGGCGTTCGCGTGGAAGCTGGTGGCGGAGGGCGCTCCGTTCGTCCACAAGACCGGCTACTCGATCCAGTACCCGCATGGCTGGCGCTGGATCAAGATGCCGTTCGGCGACGAGACGCTCGCGACCCGCGATGGACCCGAGCTGCAGGCCATCGCGGTCGATTTTCGCAAGCACAAGAATGCGTTCCGCTCGCTCGGGCAGGACTCGTCACCCGGGATGATGCCGCAGGAACTTGCGCAGAAGCTGGTCGCGGAAGCGACTTCGGCGCGAGGCCTGCAGAACATGGAGATCCTGTCGGACGAGCCGACCCTGCTGGCCGGACGGCCGGGTTTCCGGCTGCACCTTGCCTACCGCAGTTCGGTGGACGCGGGCTCGGTCCGCTACGAGGAGATCCTGGTCGGCGCCAATTCGCCCCAGGGCATCTTCATCGTTTTCTATCGTGCGCCGCACCTGCATTTCTTCAGGCGCGATGTGGAGGCTTTCGAGAAGTCGCTTGCGACCTTCTCCATATCGGACAAGGCCGCGAAGAAGTAGGTAAGGCGGGGCACCGCGTGCTCGGGGCCTGATCGTCAAGGGCGGTCACTGAGCGCAAACCGGCCCGGGCCGATGCCGGCCCGGGCCGGGTTCACTTGCTCAATTGGTCTTCGCCTTCTGGATCATGCGGCGCAGCTGCTGCGCCTTGTGATTCAGCCTGGCCTGTTCGGCGCGGGTGACGACGCCGTCGGCGCCGGCATAGCGCTTCATTTGCTTGTACTGCTGCACCTGGTAGCGCAGCCGCTTGGCCTCGTCCGGCGTGATGCCCGGACGGGTACTGGCGTCGGCCGCGGCTGAAACCAGGATCAGCGTGCCGATCGCAATCGCGGCAAGCGTGCGAAGTTTGCGTTTCATGGCCGTCTCCTCGTCAGTGGCCCGGACAGTCCGGCGCCCTTGGGAGTCAAAACGCCCGGGGGCGGCTGCGGCGCACGGCAATTGGCGGAAAGCGACGGGCGGTACTCCGGGGCCGACGGGTGGCTGGCAAATGCTCGCGGAACCGCAGGAAATCGCCGTCAACCTGGCTTCGTCGCGGCCGTTATCTTGAAATGGCGCCGCGATCCGGCTCAGGATCGGCGCATGCCCATCGCCCAGGAAGACGATCGCCCGCTGCCCGCCGCGGCGGCGGCCGCCCTCGCGCTCGGGCGTGTGGCGGAGGCGATCAAGCAGGCGCGCATGCAACGCAGCCTGATCCGCTGGGTGCTCGTGATCGATGCGATCATCGTCGCCGCCGTGCTCTGGTGGTTCTTCGGGCGATGAGCGCCTCATTCACGCCCGCGGATGCGATGGCGGCACTCGCGAAGGCGGGCGGCGCGTTCATCACGCTGTTCCGCCACGGTACGCTCGAGGTCGAGATCTACCGGCCCGTGGGCGTGGACCCGCAGAAGCCTCATACCAGGGACGAGGTCTACGTCGTCATCGCAGGCAAGGGCTCGTTCGTGATGGGTGACCGCCGCGTGGAGTTCGCACCGGGCGACGTGCTGTTCGTCGAAGCTGGCGTCGAGCATCGCTTCGTGGACTTCACGCCGGATTTCGCGACCTGGGTCTTCTTCTATGGGCCGCAGGGCGGCGAGCGCGCCTGAAACGTCGCCGTTCGGCGACGGCCCAGCCCGTGCGGCGCCCGGCCGTGCTATTTTGTGGCCCGGTTCCACCCGACCGGAGGTGCTCTGATGCGTGTTGAACAGTTTCGCCGCGCCTGTGTCGTGCTCGTGAGCGCAAGCCTGGTTTCGCTCGGCCTGCAGGCGCCCGCGGCCGCGGGCATCGTCGGCACGGCCGAGGCCATTACGGCCGCCCAAGGCCAGGACCCCGCCGCGACGGTGCGCGCGACGCTCGGCCGGCTGGACGTGCGCGATCAGATGCTCGCACTCGGCGTCGACCCGGCCGAAGTCGAGGGCCGCATCGCGGCCCTCACCGATGCCGAACTTGCGACGCTCGCGGACCAGATCGGGAAGGCGCCCGCCGGCGGCGATGCGCTCGCCGTGATCGGCGTGGTGTTCCTGGTGCTGATGATCCTCGAGTTCACCGGCGTCATCGACATCTTCAAGAAAGCGTGAAGCCGGGAGCGCTGCCGGCGGCGGCGCTCGCCGCGTTCGTCGCCGGTTGCGCCGGTTCGCCGAGGCTGGCGGAAGGTCTGCCTCCCGCCAGTCCGCGCGTCATCGAGCTCACCGACACGCCGTTCTTTCCCCAGGAGGACTACCAGTGCGGCCCGGCCGCGCTTGCGACGCTCCTGCGCGCGAGCGGCGTCGAAGTGACGCCCGCGCAGCTGGCGCCGCAGGTCTATCTGCCGGCGCGCAGCGGCAGCCACCAAGCAGAACTCATGGCCGCGGCGCGCCGCCATAACCGCATGCCGTACGTACTCGAACAAACCGCGCATGAGTTGATCGCGGAACTCGAGGAAGGGCGGCCGGTGCTGGTGCTGCTCAATCTGGGCGTGCGCCTGCGGCCGGTCTGGCATTACGCGGTGCTGATCGGCTACGACGCAGGTCTCGACCTCGCGATCCTGCGCTCCGGGCGCGAGCGGCGGCTCGAAATGCCCTGGGAGAAGTTCGCACTCGCCTGGCACCGCGGCGGGCGCTGGACCATCACGACACTCGACCCGCGTTCCGTGCCGGCCCACGCCGGGCCAGCGCGTTACCTCGAGGCTGCGGCAGCGCTCGAGTCTGCAGGACAGCGCGCGGCGGCGGCAACCGCCTACGACACGGCGATCGCACGCTGGCCCGATGAGCCCCTGGCCTTCCTCGGCCGCGGCAACGTGGCCTACGCCGCGGGCGAGTTCGAACCGGCGGCCGACAAGTACCTGCGCGCGATCCAGCTTGCGCCGGACAATGCCGCCGCGCGCAACAACCTCGCACAGGTCCTCGCCGATCTCGGATGCATTGTGGAAGCGCGCCGCCAGGCGG
>JBQTKI010000027.1:0-68542 GCA_052386275.1 Gammaproteobacteria bacterium | reverse complement strand
TGGCGGAGAGGGTGGGATTCGAACCCACGAATACCTTGTGGGTATTACTGGAATTCCAGTCCAGCGCCTTCGACCGCTCGGCCACCTCTCCGCGGGCGCGAAAGCCTACCGGAGCCCCGTGGCAGCGGCAACCGCCCGGGATCAGCCTCCTGGCGGGCGCGCGCCAGCGTAGTCGGGTGGGAAATCCAGGCAGCGTCCGGGTTCGGCCGGCCGCTCGGGCGCGCGCACCGCGGGGATGCGCAAAGCGTTGCGCGTATCGGGCAAGTCGGCGCCGGCGGGCACCTTGAGCTGTGTGGCTTCCTCGGCGGACTGGTAGGGCTGCGGTTTCTCGCAGCCGGTGGCGCGGTCGGGCAGCAGCCCGCAGCCCGGGAGTTGCAGGACGGCGGCGAAAGCGGCCCACAGGCGGATGTCCGTCATTTTCATTCGATGACTCCGGCGCGGCGCATCGCCACTTCCACGCTGCCCTGGTGCGCTGCGCCGAGTTCGACCAGCGGCAGCCGGATCCCCCGCCCGATCAGCCCAAGCCGGTGCAGCGCCCACTTGACCGGGATCGGGTTCGGCTCGGCAAAGAGTGCAGTGTGCAGACCCGCCAGCCGCTGGTCGAGTTCCCGCGCGAGGCCGTCGTCGCCCGCGAGCGCGGCCTCCATCATTTCGTGCATCAGCCTGGGCGCCACGTTGCCGGTTACCGTGACCACGCCCTGCGCGCCCGCCCCGACCAGCTCGCGGCAGGTCGCGTCGTCGCCCGACAGCAGCAGAAAATCGTCGCCGCAGCGGTCGACGATCTCGCGCGCCCGCTCGATGCTGCCGGTCGCCTCCTTGATGCCGATGATCTGAGGATGCGCGGCCAGGCGCTCGACGGTCGCCGGCATCAGGTCGCAGGCGGTACGCGACGGCACGTTGTAGAGGATGAGCGGCACGCTCGCGGCATCCGCCACCACGCTGAAGTGCCGGTACAGCCCTTCCTGCGGCGGCCGGTTGTAATAAGGCGTGACCACCAGCACGCCGTCCACCCCGATCTCGCAGGCGGCCCGCGTGCGCTCCACCGACTCGGCGGTGGAGTGGGTGCCGGTGCCCGCGATCACGGGCACGCGCCCGCCGACGCGCTGCACCGCGACCTGCAGCAGTTCCGCGGCCTCGGCAGCCGTCACGGTGGCGGACTCGCCGGTGGTGCCGACGACCACGATCCCGTCGCTGCCCTGCTTCGCGTGCCAGTCTAACAACCGCCCGAACGCGACGTGGTCCACGTCGCCCGATTCGGTCATCGGCGTCACCAGCGCCACCAGGCTGCCGCGGAACATCGCTTCCCCCCGGCCGGACGGCCGGCACCGGACGCGGGATCGTACTGGTGCGCGCCGCGCGGGTGCAAGCCGCGCAGCCGCCAATACCTTCGGGCGCCCGATCCCGGTAGACTGCGCGAGGCGCCCCGGCGCCCTGCCGCATGAAACAATTCATCGCAATATCCGCCATCGGCGACGATCGCATCGGCCTGGTACACGAGCTCTCGAAGGTGGTCGCCGACTGCGGCGGCAGCATCAGCGAGAGCCGCATGGCGGCGCTCGGCAACGAGTTCGCAATGCTCTTGCTGGTGGCCGGAAACTGGCACTCGATCGCGCGCATCGAGACCGAGCTCGCCAAGCTCGGCGAGTCCTCCGGCATGACGATCCAGGTGCGGCGCACCACGGAGCGCGCGGCGCGCGAGGACATGGTGCCCTACTCGGTGGACGTGGTGTGCATCGACCAGGCGGGCATCGTGTCCGGTCTGTCCGGTTTCTTCGCCTCGCGCGGCATCGACATCGGCGAGCTGTCGACGCGCGGCTACGCGGCGGCCCACACCGGGGCGCAGATGTTCTCCGTGTACATGGTCGTGAATGTCCCGAGCCGCATCCACGTCGGGGCGCTGCGCGAGGAGTTCATGGACTTCTGCGACGAGATGAACCTCGACGCGATCCTCGAGCCGGTCAAGGGCTGAGCGGCGGCAGGGAAGGCATGACGGCAATCGGCGTCGGCGGCGGGCTTTCGGACTTCGCGATCGCGACCACCGGGGGCGGGTTCCGCCTGCGCGCGCGCACCGCGACCCTCGGGATCTCCACCGATTCGCTCGAATCGCACCGGCGCTTCAAGGACCATTGGAAGCAGACGAACCTGTACGGCAGGAAGATGATGGGCATCGAGCGCAGCACGTTCCTCATCGACGCAGAGGGCGTCCTGCGCCGCGCATGGCGCAAGGTGCGGGTCGCGGGGCATGCGGAGGAAGTCCTGGCCGCGGCGCGCGGGCTCTGAGCGACCCATGACCAGGGCACGCCCCGGCAAGGGCTCTCGGCGCGCATTCGTGCTCGACACGAACGTGCTGATGCACGACCCGGCCGCGATCTTCCGCTTCGAGGAGCACGACATCTACCTGCCGATGGGCGTGCTCGAGGAACTCGACGCCAACAAGAAGGGCCTCTCGGAATCGGCGCGGAACGCCCGCCAGGTCAGCCGCTTCCTCGACGAGCTGATGGCGAACGCCACCAAGGAGCAGATCGACCGCGGAATCGAACTGCCCGCGGGCCGCTCGGGCAACCACGGCAAGAAGCCGCCGACCGGCCGGCTCTTCTTCCAGACACGGCGCCTCGCGGCGGGACTGCCCGACACGCTGCCGGGCCACGGCATCGACAATGCGCTCTTGGGCTACACGCTCGCACTGCAGATGGAGAATCCCGCTACGCGCGTGACGCTGGTATCGAAGGACATCAACCTGCGCATCAAGGCGGCGATCCTTGGCGTGCACGCGGAGGACTACTACAACGACCGCACCATCGAGGACGCCGACCTCTTGTTCACCGGCGTGACCGCGCTGCCGGCGGATTTCTGGGAGACCCACGGCAGCCAGATGGAGTCGTGGCAGGAGCAGGCGCGCAGCTTCTACCGGGTGCGCGGCCCGCTGGTGCATGAGTGGCACCCGAACCTGTTCCTCTACGGCAGCGGCGACGACGCCTTCGAGACCAGCGTGCGCGCGATCGAGGGCGACGCCGCGACGCTCGAGGTGACGCAGGACTACCGCAGCGAGCGCCACTCGGTCTGGGGCATCACCGCGCGCAACCGCGAGCAGAACCTCGCGCTCAACCTGCTGCTCGACCCCGAGATCGACTTCGTCACGATCCTGGGCCCCGCGGGAACCGGCAAGACGCTGCTCACGCTCGCCGCCGGCCTGGTGCAGACGCTCGAGACCAACCGCTTCAGCGAGATCATCATGACGCGCGTCACGATCCCGCTCGGCGAGGACATCGGCTTCCTGCCCGGGACCGAGGAGGAGAAGATGGAGCCCTGGATGGGCGCGCTGATGGACAACCTCGAGGTCCTGACCCAGAGCCAGGAGGGCGGCAGCTGGGGTCGCGCCGCGACCCAGGATCTGCTGCGCCACCGGATCAAGATCCGCTCGCTCAACTTCATGCGCGGCCGCACCTTTCTGAACCGCTACCTGATCCTCGACGAGGCGCAGAACCTGACCTCCAAGCAGATGAAGGCGCTGGTCACGCGCGCCGGCCCGGGCACCAAGCTCATCTGTCTCGGCAACATCGCCCAGATCGACACGCCCTACCTGACCGAGACTACCTCGGGCCTGACCTATGTCGTCAACCGGTTCCGCGGCTGGCGTCACTCCGGGCACGTGACGCTGGTGCGCGGCGAGCGCTCGCGCCTCGCGGACTTCGCGTCCGAGGCGCTCTGACGGCCGAACCATGGGCGCCCGGCGCGGTCGAACCGGCAACTCCGCCAGGAACCCCCGCATGCGCGCGACCGCCTGCCTGCTCTCGCTGCTCCTGTGCCTGCGCGCTGGCCCCGTGCCGGCGCAGTCCCAGGCGGGCAGCAGCCTGCCCGAGATCGGCACGCCGGCGAACACGACGCTGTCGCTGATCGACGAGTACCGGATCGGGCTCACGATCGTGCGCGGCTTGCGCGACGCCGGCCAGATCGTCGAAGATCCCGAGGTCACCGAGTACCTGCAGGCGCTCGGCATGCGGCTCGCGAGTCAGGCGCACGAGGGCGCGCACCGTTTCACGTTCTTCGCGGTCAGGGACGCGGGCATCAATGCTTTCGCTCTGCCCGGCGGGTTCATCGGCGTCAATGGCGGCCTCGTGACCGCGACCAGGAGCGAGGCCGAGCTCGCGGGGGTGCTGGCTCACGAGATCGCGCACGTGACGCAGCGGCACATCGCGCGCTCGATCCAGAACGCCGGCCGCGCGAACATGGCCTCCATGGCGGCGGTGCTGGCCGCGATCCTGATCAGCGCGACCACCGGCATGCCGAGCGACGCGCTGCTCGGCACCGTGACCGCGGCCCAGGGTCTCGCCGCGCAACAGCAGGTCAACTACACGCGCGCCAACGAGAGCGAGGCCGACCGCGTCGGCATCGGCGTCCTCGCGTCGGCCGGCTTCGACCCGGTCGCGATGCCGGAATTCTTCTGGACCATGCAGCAGCGCACCGGCGGCGCCGGGCGCAACATCCCGGACCTGCTGCGCACCCACCCCGTCACGACCGAGCGCATCGCCGAGACCCGCGACCGCGCCAGCCGCATGGAGCGGCCACGCAGCGCCGACAGCACGAGCTACGCGCTGATCCGCGAGCGCCTCGCGGTTGCGGCGCTTGCCCCCGAGACCGCATTCCGCGACCTGTACCTGAGGGCCGGGTCCGTGGACCTGCCGTCCACCGACGGCGAGCAGTACGGGCGCGCCCTCGTCCTGCTGCGCGCCGAGGCGCCCGAAGAAGCCATCCCGATCCTGCAGTCGCTGCTCGAGCGGCGCCCGGACGTCACGCTGTACCACGTCGCCCTCGGTCAGGCCGAGCTTGCCGCCGGCCGCCTGCCCGCCTCGCGCGCGACGCTCGAGCACGCGATGCGCCTGTTCCCCCGCAGCGTGCCGGTCACGATGCGCTACGCCGAGACCCTGATCCGGGACGGCGACGCCAAGCGCGCCCACCTGGTGCTGCTCGACCTGTTCAACAACGTGCCGCCCACGCCCGAGCAGGCGCGCTACACCGCGTTCGCCGCGAATGCGGCCGGCGACGTCGCCGACGCCTACTACTACATGTCCGAGTACCACGTGATCTCGGGCGACCTTGCGCTCGCGATCGACCAGCTGCGCCTGGCGCAGGCGGTGCCGGGTCTCAACGACGTGCAGCGCGAGCGCTTCGACGCGCGCATCCGCGAGTTGCAGGAGTACCTGCCGAAGGGCAAGCGCGCGCAGGAACTGCCGGGACCGACCGCACCGCAACCGGAGGGCGGCGGCGCAGGCTAGAATCCGGCCGGTCACCAGCCGCGAGAGTCCCCGCATGCCGATCGCCGTCCGCACGGGCAGTGCCGCTCTACTCCTGTGCCTGTTCTCCGGCTGCGCCACGACCGGGTCGCCGGCGCCCGGCGATCCGCTCGAGGGCTGGAACCGCGGCGTGCAGCGCGTCAACGACGCGATCGACCGCGGCGTGTTGAAGCCGGTCGCCAGCGCCTACCAACGCCACGTTCCGCGGCCGGTGCGCACCGGCATCGGCAACCTGCTCTCGCATCTCGCCTTCCCGGTCACGATCGTGAACGATCTGCTGCAGGCCAAGTTGCTGGCGACGGCGCAGGACCTCGGCCGCTTCGCGCTCAATTCGACGCTGGGACTCGCCGGGCTCTTGGATCCCGCCTCGGACGCGGACCTGCCGCGCCACGAGGAGGACTTTGGCCAGACCCTGGGCCGCTGGGGCGTCCCGGCGGGCCCGTACCTGGTGCTGCCGCTGATCGGCCCTTCGACGTTGCGCGACACGCCTGCCATGTTCGCCGACGCGCAGGCCGATCTGCGCGTACAGCTCGAAATCCGCGCCGGGGAACGCGCCGCGCTCGGGGCGCTCTACGCCGTCGACCGCCGCGCCGGCCTGCTGGCCGCGGACCCGGCGCTCGATGCAGCTTTCGACCGCTATGCCTTCACCAGGAACGCCTGGCTGCAGCGCCGCGAGTACCAGGTGAGGGACGGCGACGTGCCGGAACAGCCGCCGCTCGAGGATTTCCGGGATCCGGAAGCGCCGGAAGACACGGAGGAGACCGAGCAGCCGGTGGTTCAGCCGGCAGGGTCCGCCCCGATCAGCGCGCCGACCTCGCCGAGTCCGGCGAGCGCGGCGAGCGCCGGCGGCGAATTGCGGTAGCGGATCCCGCGCCCCGCCGCGCGCGCGACGATCGCCCACTCAAGCAGGAGCGCCATGCCCGCGCTGTCGACACGGCCGAGGGCCGCGAGGTCGACGTCGGCCTGGTTCACCGCCGCGAACGCCGCCTCGCCCTCAGACAGCAGCGCAGGCACCGTATCGAACAAGAGGTCACCTGCGAGCGCGAAACGCCCGCCGCCCTGTTCGCAAAGCCGCGGCGCGTCCATCCGCTCAGCCTGCCCGCTCGGGCCTGCCGCCCGCGTTCTCGCGTTCGAGCCGCTCGATCACGGCGTCGAGGCCGCGCTGGTCCACCTCGGCGCCGACATCGTTGCGGAAGTTGCGCACGTAGGAGATGCCCTCGATCGTGACGTCCCAGGCCTTCCAGCCATGGCGCGTCGCGTGCATCGCGTAGTTGACCGGCACGCGCGTGCCGTCGCGCCGCTTGACCTCGGTGCGGATGGTGGCCTGCCCGTTCGCGAGGTCGCCGCGAAACGGCAGCACTGCAAGGCGGTCGGCCGTGAACTCCGCGAGAGCAGCGCCGTAATTGCGCAGCAGGGACTGGTAGAAGCCGTCGACGAAGCGCCGGCGCTGCTCCGGCGTGGCGCTCCTCCAGTGCCTGCCGAGCACGAGGCGCGCCGAGTAGGCGGTGTCGAAGTGCGGCAGCAGGATCTCGTCCACCAGCCTCTGTACGCGTGTCGGGTTCTGGCGCGCAGCCTCGCGGTCGTGGTCGAGAGCCTCGAGCAGCCGCCGCGCGGTGGTCTCGATCAGCTGCTGCGGTACGGGGCCGGGCACCGGCTCCGCGGCGCGCGCCGGCGCCACCAGCGCAATGACGAGCGCAACCGGGGCCATGGCGGCGAGGCGAAAGGTCATGGCGTGGAACCCTCGGTAGACGCAGGAGCAGCCTGCTCGCCCGTCTTCGAGAACAGGAACTTGCTGATCAGGTTCTCGAGCACGACCGCCGACTGCGTGAAGGTGATCTGATCGGCGTCGGCCAGGAAAGTTTCCGAGCTGCCGGGGCCGATGCCGACGTACTGGCCGCCGAGCAGTCCCGCGGTCAGGATGCTGGCGTCGCTGTCGTCGGGGATGCGGTCAAAAGCGCGGTCGATGCGCATCGTCACGCGCGCGCGGTACTCGCTGAAGTCGTAGTCAATCCCCTCGACGCGGCCGACCGTCACGCCCGACATCGACACCGGCGCGCCGGACTTGAGCCCGCCAACCTGTTCGAACGAAGCGGTCACGCGATAGCCGTCGTCGCCGAGCCCGAATTGCCGGCTGGTGACCTGCGTGACGAGGAAGAAGAGCGCGGCGAAGCCGAGCAGCACGAACAGCCCGGTTCCCAGCTCGATGGCGCGCGTCTGGCGCATGGCGAGACTCCTTACATCATGACCGCGGTGAGCATGTAGTCGAGCAGCAGCACGAGCACCGATGAGATGACGACAGTGCGGGTGGTCGCGCGGCCCACGCCTTCCGCGGTCGGCACGGAATGATATCCCTCGTAGACGGCGACCAGGCCGCAGGCGACGCCGAACACGGCGCTCTTGATCACGCCTTCCATGACGTCGCCGGTCTCGACGGTCGCCTGCATCTGCGACCAGAACTGCCCGGCGTCGACGCCCATCAGCTGCACGCCGATGAGCTGCGCGCCGAACAGGCCGATCAGACTGAAGACCGCGGCCAGGAGCGGCATCGAGATCGCGCTGCCCAGGAACCGCGGCAGCACCACACGCCGCACCGGATCCACCGCCATCATCTCCATCGCCGCCAGCTGGTCGGTCGCGCGCATCAGACCGAGCTCGGAGGCGAGCGCGGTCCCGGCGCGCCCGGCGAACAGCAGCGCGGTGACGACCGGGCCGAGTTCCTTCAGCAGGCCGAGCGCGACGGCGGTGCCGAGCGACTCCTCCGAACCGAAGCGCTCGAGCAGGTCGAAGCCCTGCAGCCCGAGCACCATGCCGACGAACAGTCCCGACAGCATGATGATGACGAGCGACAGCGCCCCGGCGTTGTGCACCTGCTGCACGACGAGCCCGAAGCGCAGCAGCCCGCGCGGCGTCGCCGCGAGCAGGCGCAGGAAGAACAGCGCATAGGCCCCGAGCGCCGCGAGCGCTTCGCAGAGGCTCGTGAAGAGCTCGCGGGGCAACGACGCGATCATCCGCCCGGCTCCGCGAGCTGGGCCAGGTAATTGGGTGCCGGGTAGTGGAACGGGACCGGACCGTCCGGCAGGCCGTGCATGAATTGGCGCACCTCCTCGCGCGCGCTGCCGGCGAGTTCCGCGGGGCTGCCCGCGGCGACCACGCCCCCGCCCGAGAGCAGGTAGCAGGCGTCCGCCACCAGGGTGATCTCGCGCACGTCGTGCGAGACCACGATGCTCGTGAGCCCGAGCGCGTCGTTGAGCCGGCGGATCAGGCGCAACACCATGCCCATCGAGATCGGGTCGAGCCCGACGAAGGGCTCGTCGTAGATCAGCAGTTCCGGGTCCATCACGATCGCGCGCGCGAGCGCAACCCGGCGCGCCATGCCGCCCGAGAGTTCGGCCGGCATCAGCCGCCACGCGCCGCGCAGACCCACGGCCTGCAGCTTGGTCAGCACCACGTGGCGCAGCAGACGCTCCGGCAGCCGCGTGTGCTCGCGCAGCGGAAAGGCGACATTCTCATAGACGTCGAGGTCGGTCAGCAGCGCGCCGTTCTGGAACAGCATGCCCATGCGCCGCCGCAGCCGATAGAGTCCCGCCCGATCGAGGGCCGGGACGTCCTGCCCGAAGGCCTCGACCTGCCCGACGTCGGGGCGCAGCTGCCCGGTCAGGAGCCTGAGCAGCGTGGTCTTGCCGGTACCGCTCGGGCCCATGATCGCGGTCACCGAGCCCTTGCGGATGTCGAGGTCGAGGCCGTCGAAGACCGGCCGCGCGTTCAGAGCGTGGCGAAGCCCGCGAACGCGCACGATGGGCGCGTCCGCGCCGGTGGACTCCTGGCGCACGGCGGGGGTCATGCCTGCGCGGGCCGCAGCTTCAGGCCGCGGCCTGCTCCATCGCGGCCTCGTAGCTGCCGTCGCGGGCGAGCCCGTTGAGTCGCGCACGCCGCAGGAAGGCGCGCTGGCCCGCGGCGACGTTGCCGCTCTCGCCGCGCCAGGCGTCGAGCGCGCTCTGCTGCAGCGCGCGCCCGTAGCTGAACGACAGCTGCCACGGCAACGGCCCGAGCCGGTTCATCAACGACAAGTGCAACGTCGCTTCTGCCTCGCCCTGCCCGCCCGACAGGAAGGCGATGCCGGGCACCGCCCCCGGCACGCGCCGCTGCAGGCAGCGCACCGTCGCCTCCGCGACCTGTACCGGCTTCGCCTGCGCCGGGCACTGCTTGCCGGCGATCACCATGTTCGGCTTCAGCACCATGCCCTCGAGGCGCACACGCTGCCGGAACAGGGCGCCGAACACGACATCGAGCGCCACATCGGTGACTTCCTCGCAGCGTTCGATCGTGTGGTCGCCATCCATCAGTACTTCGGGCTCGACGATCGGCACGATCGACGCTTCCTGGCAAAGCGCGGCATAGCGCGCGAGCGCATGCGCATTGGCCTCGAGGCAGGCCCAGGTTGGAATGCCCGTGCCCACGTCGATGACGGCTCGCCACTTGGCGAAGCGCGCGCCCAGCCCGCGGTATTCGGCGAGGCGCTCGCGCAGGCCGTCGAGCCCCTCGGTCACGGTCTCGCCCGGGAAGCCGGCCATGGGCTTCGCGCCGGCGTCAACTTTGATGCCGGGCAGGATGCCGCGCGTGGCAAGCAGCGCCGGGAACGCGGTGCCGTCGGCTGCCTTCTGGCGCAGGGTCTCGTCGTAGAGGATCACCCCCGAGATGTGCTTCTCGGCGCCCGGCGCCGTGAACAGGAGCTCGCGGTAAGCGCGGCGCGATTCGAAGGTCGATTCGAGCTTGATCTTGTCGAAGCGCTTCTTGATCGTGCCGGTCGATTCGTCTGCCGCGAGGATGCCCTTGCCGGGCGCCACCATGGCAGCCGCGTTCTGGTCGAGTTCCTGCATGTTCATCGCAAGCCTTGCCTCCGAAAGAGCTGCGGGACGGCCGGGGGGCCGCGCCGGGCGCGAAGGATAGCAGAGACCTGACGCCCCCTACCCCGCCAGGAATAATAGTACTAAAATCGTACTGTTTACTCCGGGGACCGGGAGAACGCCATGCTGCGCATCAGCCGCCTCACCGACTACGCGACCGTGATCCTCGCGAGCCTCGGGGGCGGCGGCCTCGCGAGCGCCGCGGACATTGCCCTGCGCACCCGCGTCGGCCTGCCGACTGTGAGCAAGCTCCTGAAGCAGCTGCAGCACGCCGGGCTCGTGCGCTCGGTACGCGGCGCGCACGGCGGTTACCAGCTCGCGCGGCCGACCGCCGAGATCAACGCCGCGGACATCATCGACGCGGTCGAAGGTCCGGTTGCGCTCACCGAATGCGCGAGTGGCGCCGGCAATTGCGGCATCGAGGCCACCTGTCTGGTCGGCCATGGCTGGCAGCGCGTCAGCCTCGCGATCAGAAGCGCCCTCACCGACGTGAAGCTCGACGAGCTCTTGCGCCGCGACGCTGCCTTCACCCCGCCCGATCTGCACCAGCCGACGGGCGCGCGCTGGCGAGTGCTGGTGCGCAGCCGGCCCGCCTCATGACCACCGACCCGCAGGAACTCGAATCGCTGGTCGCGCGCCGCTACCGGCACGGCTTCGTCACCGACATCGAGAGCGACACCGTCCCGCCGGGACTGGACGAGGACGTCATCCGCCTGATCTCCGCCAAGAAGGGCGAGCCGGCCTTCATGCTCGACTGGCGCCTGAAGGCCTACCGGCGCTGGACCCGGATGACCGAACCGGCCTGGTCAAGCGTGCATTACCCGCCGATCGACTTCCAGGCGATCTCCTATTTCTCGTCGCCGAAGCAGCGCGCGGACGCGCCCAAGTCGCTCGCCGAAGTGGACCCCAGGCTGCTCGAGACCTACGACAAGCTCGGCGTGCCGCTGCACGAGCGCGCACGCCTTGCCGGCGTCGCCGTGGACGCGGTGTTCGACAGCGTCTCGGTCGCGACCACCTTCAAGGAGCGCCTGGCCGCCGCCGGCGTCATCTTCTGCCCGTTCTCGGAGGCGGTGCAGAAGCACCCCGGGCTGGTCGAGCGCTACCTCGGCAGCGTGGTGCCGATCGGGGACAACTTCTACGCCGCGCTCAACTCCGCGGTCTTCACCGACGGTTCCTTCGTCTACGTGCCGAAGGGCGTGCGCTGCCCGATGGAGCTCTCCACCTATTTCCGCATCAATGCCTCGAAGACCGGCCAGTTCGAGCGCACCCTAATCATCGCGGAGGAAGGCGCGTACGTCTCCTATCTGGAGGGCTGCCTGCCGGCCTGGGAAGTCGTGAGCTGCGGCGATGAGATGCGGTCCATCCGCGACATCGCCATCGACGATCTGGTCCTGAACGAACGTGGCGAAGCGGCCGAAGTCGGAATGATCATGCGCCGCGGCTACTGCGGCGACCTGGTCGAGATCACGCCGCGCAGTTCCGCCAATCGCTTCCACGTGACTCCCGAGCATCCGGTGCTGGCGATCCGGCGCAGCAGGATTTGCCGCTCGTCGCGGGGGCCCGGTCTCTGGCCCGATCTCAATCGGAAGCTTCTGGACTCGGCCGAACCTGAATTCGTGCCTGCGGGCGAGCTGGCGCCGGGCGACCTGCTGGTGTTCCCGGTGAACAAGGTCGAGCGCGACGATGCCGCGCTGAGCGACGATTTCCTGCGTCTGCTCGGCTACTACGTCGCCGAAGGCTGCGCAACGACGTTCAATGGCTACCAAGCCGTGGAGTTCAGCATCGGCGATCACGAGCCGGAATTGCGCGACGACATCGTCGCACTCGTCGAGCAGGTCACCGGCCAGCGGCCGTCCGTAACCCACGACCGCAAGCGGCACGGGCTCTACATCGTCGTCTACTCGGACTGGCTCTCGGATGCGCTGGTGCAGCATGGCGGCAAGTACGCGGCGCACAAGCGTTTCAGCAAGGCGGTCATGGATCTGCCGCCGGCGCGCCAGAAGCTTGCGATCGACACCTACTACCTCGGCGATGGCTTGGTCTCGATGCTAGACAGGCTGCGGATCGTGCGCGCCTGCACCGTCTCGAGGACGCTGGCGTTCCAGTTGCAGGAGCTGCTCGCGCGGCAGGGCACCTTCGCCTCTCTCAACAGGCGCGAGGCCTTCGACGAAACGATGAAGGACGGCCGGGTGATCCGTCACTCCGCCCGGTACTGGATCTATTCCGCGCAGAACACGCGGGGCCGGCGGGCCATGCGCCGGAACGGGTACTTCCTGGTGCCCGTCCGGGCGATTCGGCGCACGCCCTACGACGGTTTCGTCTACAACTTCGAGACCCGGTCGGACCCGCATTCCTACCTGGTCAAGGGCTTCGCCGTGCACAACTGCACAGCCCCGCAGCGCGACGAAAACCAGCTGCACGCCGCGGTCGTCGAGCTGGTCGCCTTGGACGAGGCCGAGATCAAGTACTCCACCGTGCAGAACTGGTACCCGGGCGACGAGAACGGCGTCGGCGGCATCTACAACTTCGTCACCAAGCGCGGCGACTGCCGCGGCCGCAATTCGCGCATCTCGTGGACCCAGGTCGAGACCGGCTCGGCCATCACCTTGAAGTACCCGAGCTGCATCCTGCGCGGCGACGGCTCGGTCGGCGAGTTCCGCTCGGTCGCGCTCGCGAATCACCGCCAGCAGGCCGACACCGGCACCAAGATGATCCATATGGGGAGGAACACGCGCTCGACCATCATCTCGAAGGGCATCTCGGCCGGGCACGGCCGGAATGCCTACCGGGGACTGGTGAAGGTGCTGCCGGGCGCCGACGGCGCGCGCAACTACACCCAGTGCGACTCGCTCCTGATGAGTCCGCACTGTGGCGCGCATACCTTCCCCTATCTCGAGGTCGCGAATCCGACAGCGGTGGTCGAGCACGAGGCCACCACGTCGAAGATCTCCGACGAGCAGCTGTTCTACTGCCTGCAGCGCGGCATCGGCGCGGAGGACGCGGTGAATTTGATCGTGAACGGCTTCTGCAAGGACGTGTTCCGGGAGCTGCCGATGGAATTCGCGGTGGAGGCGCAGAACCTCCTGGCCGTGAGTCTGGAAGGAGCCGTGGGATGAGCGCCGCAGGACGCATGATCCTCGAGGTGCGGGACCTCCGCGTGCGCGCCGGCGGGCAGATGATCCTCGACGGGCTCTCGCTGGCGGTCCGCGCCGGCGAGGTGCACGCGATCATGGGACCGAACGGCTCCGGCAAGAGCACCCTGACCGGCGTGCTCGCCGGGCGCCCGGGCCTCGAGGTAGTTGCCGGCACCGCGAGCTATCTCGGCCGCGACCTGTTCGCGATGGCGCCCGAGGAGCGCGCGCGCGAGGGGTTGTTCCTGGCATTCCAGTACCCGGTCGAGATCCCGGGCGTGAACAATGTCTACCTGCTGAAGGCCGCGCTGAACGCGCTGCGCCGCCATCGCGGCCTGCCGGAACTCGACGCCTTCGAGTTCCTGAACCTGATGCGCGGCAAGCTCGCCGCAATGCAGATGGACGAGTCGCTGCTGAATCGCGGCGTCAATGAAGGCTTCTCGGGCGGCGAGAAGAAGCGCAACGAGATCCTGCAGATGAGCCTGCTGGAACCTGTGCTCGCGCTGCTCGACGAGACCGACTCCGGCCTCGACATCGACGCGCTCAAGGTGGTGGCTGCGGGCGTCAACGCGCTGCGCGGCCCGGAGCGCGCGCTCGTGCTCGTCACGCACTACCAGCGGCTGCTCGACCACGTCGTGCCCGACCGCGTGCACGTGCTGGCAGACGGCCGCATTGTCAGGAGCGGCGGGCGCGAGCTCGCCCTCGAACTCGAGGCGCGCGGCTACGACTGGCTGCGCGCCGGGACGGCGGCGGCATGAACGCGGCCACGCCCCTGGAGCGCATCGCGGCGGCGCACGCGAGCGTGGCGCCGAGGCTCGCCGGCGGCGCGACCTGGACGAGGCGCCGCGCCGGTGCGCTCGAGCGGCTGCTCGCGTGCGGCCTGCCGGAGCGGCGCGACGAGAACTGGAAGTATCTCGACCACCTGCGTCTCGCGGCCTGCCCGTTCGAGACGATCGCGACCGCCGGGGCGGCGCCGGACGCCGTCGCGTTTCCGCCGCTGCCGGTCCCGGCCGCGCGCCGGGTCACGCTGGTCGACGGCCGGCTCGATCCCGCGCTCTGCGACGCGCCGGAGCAAGGCGTGCAGCTCGAGGACCTCGCGACTCTCCTGGCCCGCGATCCGGATGCGGCATTTGCGCTGCTGCGCGAGCCGGGAGACGACGCCGACGATCGTTATGCGCTGCTCGCCGATGCTTTCGCGGGCGGCGGCGCGGTGATCCGCGTGGCCCCGGGCGCGGCGCCCGCCCTGCCACTCTGCCTCACGCATCTCGCGCGCGCCGACGCGCCCGCCGTGCACCACGCGCGACTCGTCATCGAACTCGGCGCCGGCGCCAGGCTGCTGCTGGTCGAGCGCTTCATGACCGCGGGTGATGCCTTCGTGCTCGGCAATCTGGCGGCCGAGGTCGCGCTCGGGCGCGATGCCGCGCTCACGCACCTGCGGCTGCACGACCAGGGCGCTGCGGCCGCCCAGGTCGAGACCTGGGTGACGCGGCAGCAGAGCGGCAGTCATTACGAGCAGCATCTGCTGGCACTCGGCGGCGCGCTCCTGCGCTCGAATCTGCGCCTCTCCCTCGAAGGCGAGGCGGCGGGTTGCCGCCTGTTCGGCCTGTTCCACGTGGATTCCGGTCGGCAGGTGGACCTGCTGACGCGCGTGGAGCACGCGGCCGCCGCCACGCGCACCGAGCAGGAGTACCGCGGCATTGCAGCGGGTCGCGGCCGCGGCGCCTTCAACGGGCGTATCGTCGTGCAACCGGCTGCGCGCGGGGCGGATGCGGCGCAGCAGAGCCGTAACCTGCTGCTGTCGCCGCAGGCGGAAATCAACGCGCGCCCGCAGCTCGAGATCCACACTGACGACGTGCGCTGCCGCCACGGCGCGACCGTGGGCTCGCTCGACGAGCAGCAGCTCTTCTATCTGCGCTCGCGCGGGCTCGAAGAGGCGTCGGCGCGGGCGCTACTGACCTTCGCCTTCTGCGCCGACCTGATCGGCCGGCTGCCGCTGCCGGCGCTTTCCGCCGCCATCGCGGCGCGCTTTGCCGGCGCCCTCCCGGACCTTGCGTTGCTCGCGGGGCCCGCCTGATGGCCGCCGTCCCCGACCGCGCGCCCGCCTACGACGTCGCCCGCATCCGCGCCGACTTCCCGGTGCTCGCGCGCCGCGTCAACGGCCGCCCGCTCGCCTACCTCGACAACGCGGCCTCTGCCCAACAGCCAGCCACCGTGATCGAGGCGGTCGCCGGCTACGCGCGCGCGCACCACGCCAACGTGCACCGCGGCGTGCACACGCTGTCGCAGGAGGCGACCGCGCGGTACGAGGGCGCGCGCGAGCGCGCGCGGCGTTTCGTGAACGCCGCCTCCGCCTCCGAGATCCTGTTCGTGCGCGGCACCACCGAAGCCATCAACCTGGTCGCGCAGGCGTATGCGCGGCCCCGGCTCGAGCCCGGCGACGAGATCCTGGTGACCTGGCTCGAGCACCACTCCAACATCGTCCCCTGGCAGCTGGTCGCCGGCCAGACCGGCGCCGTGCTGCGCGCCGCGCCGATCGACCGGCGCGGGGCCGTGGAATTCGACGCCTGGCGAGCGTTGCTGGGCCCGCGCACCAAACTTGTCGCGCTCGCGCACGTGTCGAACGCGCTCGGCACGGTGCTGCCGCTGCCGCGCATGCTCGCCGAGGCGCGCGCTCGCGGCATCGCGACGCTGGTGGACGGGGCCCAAGCGGCGCCGCACCTGCCGGTGGACGTGCAGGCGCTCGGCTGCGACTTCTATGCCTTCTCCGGCCACAAGATGTATGCGCCCACCGGCATCGGCGCGCTGTACGCGCGCGAGGCCGTGCTCGCGGCGATGCCGCCCTGGCAGGGCGGCGGCGACATGATCCTGACGGTCTCGTTCGCCGGTTCGACCTGGAACCACCTGCCCCACCGCTTCGAGGCCGGCACGCCGAATGTCGGCGGCGCAGTCGGGCTCGCCGCGGCGATCGACTACCTCGAGTGCCTCGGCCGCGCGCGCATCGCCGCGCACGAGGACGAGCTGCTCGCGCGCGCGACGGCGGCGCTTGCCTCGATCCCGCGCGTGACCCTGATCGGCACCGCGCCCGAGAAGACGAGCCTGGTCTCGTTCACGGTCGACGGCCTGCACCCGCACGACCTCGGCACGGTGCTTGATGCGCAGGGCGTCGCGGTGCGCACCGGCCACCACTGCGCAATGCCGGTCATGGAGTTCTTCGGCCTGCCGGCGACCGCGCGCGCCTCCTTCGGCCTCTACAACACGCGCGAAGAAGTCGACGCGCTGGCCGAGGGCGTGCGCGAGGCGATCCGGGTGCTCGGCTGATGGACGTCGGCCAGCTGTACCGCGACGTGATCGTCGACCACAACCGCCGGCCGCGCAACTGCGGGCGGCTCGATCACGCGACGCACCGCGCGGAAGGCAACAATCCGCTGTGCGGCGACCGGTTGCGCCTCGACCTCGAGGTGCAGGACGGCGTGATCCGCGAGCTGCGCTTCGAGAACGCGGGCTGCGCGATCTCGACCGCCTCCGCCTCGTTGATGGGCGAGGCGGTCAAGGGCAGGACCCGCGCGGAAGCGCAGGCGCTGTTCGAGGCCGTGCACCGGATGCTGACCCGCGCGGACGCGCCGCCCGACGCCGCGCTCGGCAAGCTCGCCGCGCTGTCCGGCGTGCGCGAATTCCCGGCCAGGGTGAAGTGCGCGAGCCTCCCCTGGCACACGCTGAAGGCCGCGCTCACGGGCAGTGACCTGCCCGTGACCACGGAGTGACGATGCGCCAGGCGATGCACGAGCCCTTCGTGGTGCAGCGCGACGTGCGCGCGATGATCGTGCCCGCGGGCGTCGAGGTGAAGCTGCGCACCGGCAGCGTCGGCTACATCACCCAGGCGCTCGGCGGCAGTTTCACCGTCTACGTCGAGGGCAACCTGTTCCGCATCGCGGGCGAGGACGGCGACGCCATCGGCAAGGAGCCGCTGCCGCGGCCGCGGTTGCCCGACGGCGCGACCGAGGCCGACGTCACGCGCCTGGTGTGGGACCAGCTGCGCACCTGCTACGACCCGGAGATCCCGATCAACATCGTGGACCTCGGCCTGGTCTACGACTGCGCCGTGACACAGGCGGAGGACGGCGCGCGCGACGTCGCCGTGCGCATGACGCTGACCGCGCCCGGTTGCGGCATGGGGGAAGTGCTGGTCGCCGACGTGCGCGATAAGCTCTTGATGATTCCGACGGTGCAGAAGGCTGACGTCGAGCTCGTGTTCGACCCGCCCTGGAACCAGTCGATGATGTCGGAGGCGGCGCGCCTCCAGACCGGAATGATCTAGCCGGTGCGGTCAGTCCTCGCCAAGCGAGAGCAACGTGGCGTTGCCGCCGACCGCCGCGGTATTGATGGTCACGGTCTGCTCGGTCGCGAAGCGCGCGAGGTAATGCGGCCCGCCGGCCTTGGGGCCGGTGCCCGACAGGCCGCAGCCCCCGAACGGCTGCACGCCGACCACCGCGCCGATCATGTTGCGATTGACGTAGACGTTGCCGACCCGCGCGCGGCTGGCGATGCCCCGGGCCACGCCGTCGATGCGCGTGTGCACGCCGAGGGTGAGGCCATAGCCGCTGGCGTTGATCTCGTCCACGATCGCGTCCAGCCGGTTCGCCGCGAAGCGCACCACGTGCAGCACCGGGCCGAACACCTCGCGCTCGAGGCGCGCCATGCCCTCGATCTCGACCGCGAGCGGCGCGAACCAGTGGCCGCGCGCGAGCCCGGCCGGCAGCCGCACGCGGTGGTGCCAGCGCGCCTCGCGCACGATCGCCGCGGCGTGCCGCTCGAGCGTCTCGCGCGCCGCCCCGTCGATCACCGGGCCCACGTCGGTCGAAAGCAGCGCCGGGTCGCCGATCGCGAGCAGGTCCATTGCGCCCGCGAGCAGCTCCAACACGCGCGGCGCGATCTCCTCCTGCACATAGAGCACGCGCAGTGCCGAGCAGCGCTGGCCGGCCGAGTTGAACGCGGACAGCACCGCGTCCTGCACCACCTGCTCCGGCAGCGCCGAGCTGTCCACGATCATCGCGTTCAGGCCGCCGGTCTCGGCGATCACGGCCGCGAGCGGCGCGTCGCGCGCGGCGAGCGCGCGGTTGATCAGCTGCGCGGTTTCGGTCGAGCCGGTGAATGCGACGCCGGCGAGGCGCGGGTCGGCGGTCAGCACCGGCCCGATGCGGGAGCCGCGCCCGGGCAGGAGGTGCAGCACGTCGCCGGGGACGCCGCTCGCCTGCAGCAGCCGCACCATGGCCGCGGCCACCAGCGGGACCTGCTCGGCCGGCTTCGCGACCACGCTGTTGCCGGCAGCGAGCGCGGCCGCGACCTGGCCGGTGAAGATCGCGAGCGGGAAGTTCCAGGGGCTGATGCAGGCGAATACGCCGCGCCCGTGCAGCTGGAGCCGGTTGGACTCGCCGGTCGGCCCCGGCAGCACCGCCGGGGAGCCGAAATCGCGCTTCGCGCCCGCCGCGTAGTAGCGCAGGAAATCGACGGCCTCGCGCACCTCGGCGATCGAATCGGGCACGGTCTTGCCGGCCTCGGCGACGCAGATCGCGACGAAACGCGGCAGTTCGCGCTCGAGCGCATCCGCCGCGCGGCTGAGGATCGCGGTACGCAGGGCGGCGGGGGTGCGGTCCCAGGCCGGCTGCGCCGCCGCGGCGAGCGAGAGCGCCTCGGCGGCCGTCGCGGCATCGGCCTCGGCGGCCTCGCCCACCGTGCGCGCGAGATTCGACGGCGAGGCAACTGAATGCCTCGCGCCGTCGCGCTCGCGCCCGCCGACGATGGGCGCGGCGGTCAGTGGCTGCGCAAGCGCAGCGCGGCAGGCCGCCGCGAGCCTTTCCTGCTCGCGCGGGTCGGCGAGATTCACGCCCGCGGAGTTCGCGCGCGCCGCGCCGAAGATCGCCTGCGGCCGCGGAATGCGCGGATGCGGCCCGGGCCCGGCGCGCTCGACCTCGGCCACCGGGTCGGAGACGACCTCCTCGGGCGGCAGCGACTCGTCCACGATACGGTTGACAAAGGAGGTGTTGGCGCCGTTCTCGAGCAGCCGGCGCACCAGGTAGGGCAGCAGATCCTCGTGCGAGCCGACCGGCGCATAGACACGGCACGGCAGGTTGCGGTCGTTGGGGTCGGTCAGCTCCGCGTACAGTTCCTCGCCCATGCCGTGCAGGCGCTGGAACTCGAATTCGCGGCCGTTCGCGCGCGCGAGGTGCGCGATGCTGGCCGCGGTGTGCGCATTGTGGGTCGCGAACTGCGGCAGCAGGCGCCGGCTGCCCTCGAGCAGGATGCGCGCACAGGCCAGGTAGCTCACATCGGTGTGGTGCTTGCGCGTGAACACCGGGTAGTCGGCGAGCCCGCGCTCCTGCGCGCGCTTGATCTCGCTGTCCCAGTAGGCGCCCTTCACCAGGCGCACGCTGAGCAGGCGCCCGGTCGCGTCGGCGCGCGCTCCGAGGAACCGCAGCACGCCGGCCGCGCGCTTCTGGTAGGCCTGCACCGCGAGCCCGAGCCCCTCCCATCCCGCGAGCGCCGGGTCGGTCAGGAGCCCGTCGAGCAGCTCCAGCGAAATCTCTAGGCGGTCGGTCTCCTCGGCGTCGATCGTGAGCGCGATGCCGGCGGCCTGCGCCTCGAGAGCGAGCGCGCGCAGGCGCGCGCCCAGCTCGCGCAGCACCTGCTGGCGCCGCGCGAACTCGTAGCGCGGATGCAGCGCCGAGAGCTTGACCGAGATGCTGGGCCACGTTGCCGCAGGGCTCCCCGCTCGCACCGACTGGCCGACCGCGGCGATCGCAGCGCCGTAGGCCTCCAGGTAGCGCGCGGCGTCGCGTTCGGTGAGCGCGGACTCGCCCAGCATGTCGTAGGTGTAGCGGTAGCGCGCGGCGTCGCCCTCGGCGGCACGCGCGAGCGCCTCGCCGATGTCGCGGCCCATCACGAACTGGTGGCCCATGATGCGCATCGCCTGGCGGAAAGCCGCGCGCACCACCGGCTCGCCAAGGCGCGCCACTAGGCGCAGCAGGAAATCCGCCGGATCGCGCATCTCCTTATCCGACGGGCGCATCAGGCGACCGGTCAGCATCAGGCCCCAGGTCGAGGCATTGACGAACAGCGACTCGGCCTCGCCCAGGTAGTCCGACCATTGGCCGCTCGAGATCTTGTCGGCGATCAGGGCGTCCGCCGTGTCCGCGTCCGGGATCCGCAACAACGCCTCGGCCAGGCACATGAGCACCACGCCCTCCTGCGAGGCGAGGTCGTACTGTTGCAGGAAGGCCTCGATGCCGCTCTCTGCGCCGCGGCGCGCGCGCGCCGCGCGCACCAGCGCGATGGCGTCGTCGCGGACTTCGTCCCGCGCTGCCGGCGGCAGCCTGGCCTGCGCGGCGAGCTCTGCGACGAGGCCGGCCTCGTCGGCGAGCCAGGCACCGTTCACCGCCGCGCCGGGTGCGGACTGGAACCCCTGGGGATCGGCGCGCAGGAACGGGGTCGGCGCGACGTCGTTCATGGCGCGCATTCTATGTCGCGACCGTGCCGCACATCAGCCGCGTGCCCCGCGCCGCGCGCGGTAGTCGGCGAGCACACGGCCATGGTCGAAGGCGAGCGGCGGCGGCGCCGCGGGGTCCGCGAGCACGATGCCGGCCGCGTCGTCGCCGGCGGCGGGTTGACCACGCGCGCTGCCGATGAAGATCACGCTCACCACGTGCCCGCGCGGATCGCGGGCCGGGTCGGAGTAGACGCCGAGCAGTTCCACCAGCCGCACCTCGAGCCCGGTCTCCTCGCGTGCCTCGCGTCGCGCGGCGTCCTCGACCGTCTCGCCGATCTCGACGAAGCCGCCGGGCAACGCGCAGCCGGGCGGCGGATGGCCGCGCTCGATCAGCACGATCGGCCGCCCGGGCCGGTCCTCCAGTTCGATGACGACGTCCACGGTCAGCGGCGGCGTCTGCGGCAGCGGCATCAGCGCACCGCGCCCGCGGCCGCTGCGGCCCTGAGTCGCGCCGCTTCCGGATCGCCGAGATAGGCGCGGATCAGGCGCCGGCCGGCGTACAGCAGCGGGATCAGCGCCACCGCCATCGTCATCTTGTACAGGTAGTTGACGGTGCCCACCGCGAGGAAGAGCGCCACAGGCCACTGCTGCGGCCCGAGCACAAAAGCTATGTAGAGCACGATGAAGCTGTCGATGAGCTGCGATACCGCGGTCGAGCCGGTCGCGCGCAGCCACACCAGGCGCTCGCCGGTGGCGCGGCGGATGCGGTGGAACACGGTCACGTCGATCAGCTGCCCGACCAGGAACGCAGTGATCGAGCCGCCGATGGTCCACAGGCCCTGCCCGAATATGGCCGCGAAAGCGGCCTGCATGTCGGGCACGCCCCGCTCCGCGCCGATCGTCGTCCACCAGGACGCGGGCGCGAGCTCGATCGCGAGATAGGCGAACAGGAAGGCGTAGGCGATGAAGCCGACCGCGAGCCAGGAGATGAAGCGCACGCCGCGCACGCCGAAGTGCTCGTTGATGACGTCGGTCAGGATGAACACGACCGGCCACAACATGACGCCCGCGGTGAACGACAAGGAGCCCTCGCGCCCGAACAGACGCCAGTCGAACGGCGGCAGCCCGAGCGTGTCCTCGAGCGCGAAGATCTTGACGCCGACGAATTCCGCGATCAGCGCATTGGTGACGAACAGGCCGGCGAGCGCGATGAAGAGGCGCGCTGGTCTCGAGGCGACGACGGCCGCCGTCTGTTCGCGCGTGTGCTGGGACATGCAGGGGTCTCCCGGTCCGCGATTATACGGGCCGATGCGGGGCCGGCCGCTATAATCCGCGCCGGGCATCGGCAGACCGGAATCCATGGAACAGGCATTGCTGGATCGGCTTGAGTCGCAGCTCGCCGGGCTCGAGCGCGACGGGCTCTTCAAGCGCGAACGGGTGATCGGCTCGCCACAGGACTCCGTGGTGCGCCTCGAGGATGGGCGCGAGTTGATCAATCTCTGCGCCAACAATTATCTCGGTCTTGCGAACCACCCGGAACTGCGCCGCGCCGCGCACGTGGCGCTCGACCGCTACGGCTACGGCATGGCCTCGGTGCGCTTCATCTGCGGCACGCAGACCGTGCACCGCGAGCTCGAGCGCCGGCTGTCGGCCTTCCTCGGCACCGAGGACACGATTCTCTGCTCGTCCTGCTTCGACGCGAACGGCGGCCTGTTCGAGACGCTGACCGACGAAAGCGATGCGATCATCTCGGACGCGCTCAATCACGCCAGCATCATCGACGGCATCCGCCTGTCGAAGGCAAGGCGGCTGCGCTACGACAACGGCGATCTCGGGCAGCTCGAGGAGCGGCTCCGGGAGTCGGCGGACGCGCGCACCCGCCTGGTGGTCAGCGACGGCGTGTTCTCGATGGACGGCACCATCGCCCCGCTCGCCGGGATCTGCGGCCTCGCGGAGCGATACCGGGCGACGGTCGTGGTCGACGATTCGCACGCCACCGGCTTCATGGGCGCGGGCGGGCGCGGCACGCACGAGCATTGCGGCGTCATGGGCCGCGTCGACGTGCTGACCGGCACGCTCGGCAAGGCGCTCGGCGGCGCGAGTGGCGGCTACGTTTCCGGCCGCAGCGCCGTGATCCGCTGGCTACGCCAGCGCTCGCGTCCCTACCTGTTCTCCAACACCGTCGCGCCGGTGATCGCGGCCACCACGATCGCGGTGCTCGACCTGCTCGAGCGCTCGGGCGACCTGCGCCGCCGGCTCAGCGAGAACGCCGCTTTCTTCCGCGGCCAGCTCTCGGCGCTGGGGTTCAGGCTGGTGCCGGGTGAGCACCCGATCATCCCGGTCATGCTCGACGACGCCGCGCTCGCGGTGCGCATGGCAGACCGGCTGCTGGAACTCGGCGTCTACGCGATCGGCTTCTCGTACCCCGTGGTGCCGATGGGCAAGGCGCGCATTCGCACGCAGCTGTGCGCCGGCCACGACCGCGCAATGCTCGAGCGTGCGGTGGCGGCATTCGCAGAGGCCGGGCGCGAGCTCGGGGTCATCGGCAAGTGAGGCTGGAGGAACCCGGATGAAGGCATTGATCAAGGCAAGGCCGGAGCCGGGTATCTGGCTGGACGAATTGCCGCAGCCGGTGGCAGGACCGAACGACGTGCTGATCCGCATCCGCAAGACCGCGATCTGCGGCACCGACATCCACATTTACCAGTGGGACGCCTGGGCCGCGCGCACCATCCCGGTGCCGATGCAGGTCGGCCACGAGTACTGCGGCGAGATCGTGGCGCTCGGCAGCGAGGTGCGCGGGCTCGCGGTCGGCGACCGCGTGTCCGGTGAAGGCCACATCACCTGCGGCCACTGCCGCAATTGCCGCGCCGGCCGCCGCCACCTCTGCCGCAACACCCTGGGCGTCGGCGTCAACCGTGCCGGCTGCTTCGCCGAATACATGGTGCTGCCGGCATCGAACGTGTTCCGCCTCCCGGACGCGATCGGAGACGAGATCGCCGCGATCCTCGACCCGCTCGGCAATGCCACGCACGCGGCGCTCTCCTTCAATATGGTCGGCGAGGACGTGCTGATCACGGGCGCAGGACCGATCGGCATCATGGCGGTCGCGATCGCGCGCTTCATCGGCGCGCGCCACGTCGTGATCACCGACCTCAACGACTACCGGCTCGCGCTCGCGCGCCGGATGGGCGCGACGCGGGCGCTGAACGTCACGCGTGAGAAGCTCGACGACGCGATGCGCGAGCTCGGCATGCAGGAGGGCTTCGACGTCGGGCTCGAGATGTCCGGTAACCCGGGCGCATTCCGCGACCTGCTCGGCGCCATGCACCACGGCGGCAGCGTCGCGCTGCTCGGCATCCCGCCGGCCGAGACCGCGATCGACTGGAACCAGGTGATCTTCAAGGGCCTCGTCATCAAGGGGATCTATGGCCGCGAGATGTTCGAGACCTGGTACAAGATGGCGGCCATGCTGCAGAGCGGGCTCGACGTGAGCCCGGTCATCACGCACCGCTTCCCGGTCGCGGACTACCGCGCCGCTTTTGACACGATGAGCGGCGGACAGTCCGGCAAGGTGATCCTGGAGTGGGCCGCCTGAGGCGGGCTCACTCGACGCGACAGCCGCAGAGGTAGAGCGGCCGGCCCTCGGCCGCGAGCGCGAGCAGGGTACGGGCCTGCGCCATCGCCTCGCCGACGCCCGGCAGCGCGGCACGGTGCGGGGCCACCGCATTCACGATCCAGGCCGCCGCGGAACGCAGCCAGAACGCCAGCGAATCGCGCCAGGTCTTTTCGCGCTCATACCAGATCACGCCATAGTCCTCGCCGAGGTCGGCCAGGCGCGCGGCCTCGGCGATCGCCTCGTCCACGCCGCCGAGCTCGTCGATGATGCCGGCGGCACGCGCGTCCGCGCCGGTCCAGACCCGGCCCTGCGCCAGGCCGTTGATTTCCTCGGGCTTGCGGTCGCGCGCCCGCGCCACGTGGCCGACGAAGGTACGGTAGGCGTGCTCGACCGAGGACTGCAGGATCTGCTTCACGTCCGGGCCGAGCTCTCGGTCGAGCTCCGCCTGGCCGCCGAGGCGCGTGGTGCCGAAGCCGTCGCTGGTGATGCCGATCTTCGCCAGCGTGCGCTGGAAGGTCGGCACCAGCGCGTACACGCCGATGGAACCCGTGATCGTGGTCGGCGCGGCGATGATGCGGTCGGAGTCCATGGCGATGTAGTAGCCGCCCGAGGCCGCGACCGTGCCCATCGAGGCGACCACCGGCTTGCCGCTTTCCGAGAGCGCCGCGACCTCGCGCCGGATCACTTCCGAGGCCATCATGCTGCCGCCCGGGCTGTCGATCCGGAGCACGACCGCCGAAATGTCGTCGTCCTTGCGCGCATCGCGCAGGAGCGCCGCCAGCGAATCGCCGCCGACCAGCCCCGGCGACTGCTCGCCGTCCAGGATCTCGCCGCGCGCGACGATCACGCCGATGTTGCGCTCGCCGCGGCGCCCGAGTGCCAGGTCCGAGCGTACGACCGGCAGGTAGGAGCGCCAGTCCACCGAGGCATAGACGGTGTCCTCGTCTTCGCCCGCGACCTCGGCGACCAGTTGCTCGAACTCGGCACGCGTTTTCAGGCCGTCCACCAGCCCGCGCGCCAGCGCATACTGCGCGGCATCGCCGCCGGTCGCGCGCATGCCGGCGGCGGCCTCGTCGGCGTAGGCCTGGATCAGCGCAGGCGTGAGCTCGCGCGCGGCGGCGACATCGGCCTTGTAGGCGTCCCACAGCGCGCCGATCCAGACCGAGGCGTTCTCGCGGTCTTCCGGCGACATGTCGCTGCGGGTCCAGTCCTCGGGCGCCGACTTGTGCGCGCCGACCTTGAACAGGTTCATGTCCACGCCGAGCTTGTCGACGGCGCCGCGCAGGTAACTGCGGTAGTAGGAGTAGCCGTCGATCAGCACGTAGCCCATCGGGTCGAGGTAGACCTCATCGGCCTGGGCCGCGAGGTAATACTGCCGCTGGCTGTAGCCCTGGCTGTAGGCGTAGACCTGCTTGCCCGCCTCACGGAACCAGCGGATCGAGCGGCCGAGGTCCTGCAGCATCGGCAGCCCCGCGCCTTCCAGGCCGTCGAGTTCGAGCACCATGGCACGGATGCGATCGTCGTCGCGCGACTCGTCGACGACGTCCACCAGGTCGCGCAGCCGCGTCTCGAGCCGGTCCTCGCCAGCCGCCTCGGCGAGCGCCCGCTCGAGCGCATCGCCGCTTTCCTCCTCGACCAGGTAGCCCTGCGGCGCCAGCACGAGCGCAGCGCTTCGCGGCACGATCGGCAGCGCCGTGTGGCTCGCGGCGAGCAGCGCTCCGAACAGGAACAGCAGCAGGATGAGGTGCAGGACCTTTCGCAGACCGTCGAGGGCAAGCCAGATTCCCTTCAGCAGGGCCCAGATCGCGCGCAGCACGGGCATGGTCCTCGCTCCTCAGACGCCGAGCTTTTCCTCGATGCGGGCCGACTTGCCGGAACGGTCGCGCAGGTAATAGAGCTTGGCGCGACGCACCTTGCCGCGGCGCTTGACCTCGATGTCGGCGATCGCCGGGCTGTGGGTCTGGAACACGCGCTCCACGCCCTCGCCGTGCGACACTTTGCGCACCGTGAAGGAGCTGTTGAGGCCGCGGTTCTTGCACGCGATCACGACGCCCTCGTAGGCCTGCACGCGCTCGCGGTCGCCCTCGCGCACCTTGACCTGCACGACGACCGTGTCGCCGGGCCCGAACGCGGGCAGCTTGCGCTTCATCGAGCGCGATGCCAGTTCCTGCATGATCTTGTTCATCGGTCCTACCCCGGTTCAGCGGTCCGTCCTTCGATCATCGCCGCGGCGGTTCGATTCCCGCCTCGGCGCAATATTCCTCGAGCAGTTCGCGCTCCGCCGGTGTGAGGTCCCGGCCCGTGAGCAGTTCCGGCCGCCGCCGCCAGGTCTGCCCGAGCGCCTGCTGCAGGCGCCAGCGCCGGATCGCGGCGTGGTTCCCGCCCGCGAGCACCGCCGGCACGGCACGGCCCTCCCACTGCTCGGGCCGCGTGTACTGGGGCCAGTCCAGGAGCCCCTCTGCGAACGAGTCCTGCGCGGCCGATGCCTCGTCGCCCAGCACACCCGGCAAGAGCCTCGCCACCGCGTCGATCACGACCAGCGCCGGCAGCTCGCCGCCTGAAAGCACATAGTCGCCGATCGACAGTTCCTCGTCGATCAGGGCATCCAGCACCCGCTGGTCGATGCCCTCGTAACGCCCGGCCACCAGCCCGAAGCCGGCCAGGCCCGCCAGGCGTCGCGCCTGCCCCTGGTCGAAGCGCCGGCCCTGGGCCGAGAGCGCGATTATCGGCGCACCCGCGGGCAGCCGACTCGCCGCGCGCCGGATCGCGGTCGCCAGCGGCTCGGGCGCCAGCACCATCCCGGGCCCGCCGCCGAACGGCCGGTCGTCCACCGTGCGGTGCGCATCCACCGCATGGTCGCGCGGGTTCTCCGTGCCGACCGACAGCCGACCCGCTGACCGCGCGCGCCCGACGACCCCGACCGACAGCCCCGCCTCGATCAGCGCCGGAAACAGCGTGACGACCTCGACCCGCATCTAGAAGTCCGGGTCCCAGTCCACCACGATCCGGCCGCGCGCAAGATCAACGCGCCGCAGGTGCTTGGGCACCAGCGGCACCCAGTACTCGCGCTCGCCGGTCACCACCATCACCGGGTTTCCCGGCAGGTCGAGGAAGTGATCCACCCGACCGAGCCTCCGGTCCTCCTGGTTCACGACTTCCAGGCCGACCAGGTCGGCCCGGTAATATTCCCCGCGTGCGAGCGCAGGCAATTCGCGCCGCTCAATCCACAGTTTCGGCCGCGCCAGCGCCACGGCGCCGTCGCGGTCCGCAATGCCTTCGATCCGCGCCACCAGCCCCTTGCCGTGGCGGCGGCCCTCGAGCGGTACCAGTTCGCGGCTGCCACCGCCCGGCAGCGTGACCCGCCAGCATGGGAACTCGAGGATCTGCTCCGGCGGCTCGGTGAAGGACTGGACCTTGACCCAGCCGCGCACGCCGAACGGCCCCGCGATGCGGCCCAGCACGATGCGTTCATGCTCCCGTGCGGGATCCCGCGACGGTGCAGGCTTCATCGCGGCAGCGCGGCTCAGGCCGCGGCTTGCTTGCGCGCGGAGTTGACCAGCGAGCGCACGCGGTCGGACATCGAGGCGCCGACCCGGGTCCAGTGGTCGATGCGCGCGAGGTCGAGTTCCAGCTTGCGGTCCTTGCCGCGCGCGACCGGGTTGAAATACCCCACCTGTTCCAGCACCGTCCCGCCCTGCCGCTTGCGGCTGTCGGTGACGACGACGTGGAAGAAGGGCGCGTTCTTGCCCCCGCGGCGCGTCAGGCGAATCGTGACCATCGCATGAATCCCTCGCAGCCCTGCTGCGTCAGTCCCGGGGCCCGCGGCCCCGTCAAAGAGCCGCGCATTCTACTCAAATCCCCCTGCTGATGAAAGGCTTACGCCCGGGCGGCCTAGCGCGCTCCGCCGCCGCCCGGCAGCCGCCCGGAAAGCCCGCGTAGCAGGCGCTTGAGGCCTCCGCCCTTCATCTGCTTCATCACCTTTTCCATCTGCAGGAACTGCTTGAGCAGCCGGTTCACTTCCTGCACCGGGACTCCTGCACCGGCGGCGATGCGCCGCTTGCGGGAGGCCGCGATGATCGCGGGCCGGCGCCGCTCTGCAGGTGTCATCGAATCAATGATCCCGATCTGCCGGCGGATCGCCGGTTCGTCCACCTGTGCCGCGCTGCCCGCCGGCAGCAGGTTGGACGGCAGCTTGCCCGCGAGCGCCGCCATCCCGCCCATGCGGTTGAACTCCAGGAGCTGCTCGCGCAGGTCGGCGAAGTCGAACCCGCGCCCCTTGACCACCTTTTCTGCCAGCCGCTGCGCCTTGTCCTGGTCTGCCCTGGACTGCACCTGCTCGATCAGCGTGAGCACGTCGCCCATGCCGAGGATGCGCGCCGCGACCCGCTCCGGGTGGAACGGCTCGAGCGCGTCGGCCTTCTCGCCCACGCCCATGAACAGGATGGGCTTGCCGGTCACCTGGCGCACGGAGAGCGCAGCGCCGCCGCGCGCGTCGCCGTCGGCCTTGGTCAGGATCACGCCGGTGAGCGCGAGCGCCGCGTCGAAGGCGCGAGCCGCATTGACCGCGTCCTGCCCGGCCATGCTGTCGACCACGAACAGCCGCTGGTGCGCGGACACGGCGCGGTCAATGGCCCGCACCTCCGCCATCATCTCTTCGTCCACGTGCAGGCGCCCGGCGGTATCCAAGATCACGACGCCGTGCTGGTGGCGGCCTGCATGCTCCACCGCCGCCTGCGCGATCGCGACCGGCGAGGCCCCAGCGGGCGCCGCGAAATACTCGGCACCGACCTGGCTGGCGAGGCGTTCGAGCTGGGTCATCGCCGCCGGCCGGTACACGTCGGTGCTCGCGAGCAGCACCTTGCGGCCGTGGCGCCCGGCGAGATGGCGCGCGAGCTTGGCCGCCGTCGTGGTCTTGCCGGCACCCTGCAGTCCGGCGAGCAGCACGACGACGGGCGGCGGCGCGCGCAGGTCGAGGCCGGCGCCTGGCTCACCCATCACGCGCGTGAGTTCCTCGTGCAGAATCTTGATGAAGGCCTGCCCGGGTGTCAGGCTGCGCGCCACTTCGGCGCCGATGGCGCGCGCGCGTACTGATTCGGTGAATGTCTTGACGACGGCCACCGCGACGTCGGCCTCGAGCAGCGTCATGCGCACCTGGCGCAGCGTATCGGCGACGTTGTCCTCGGTCAGCCGGCCGCGCCCGCGCAGCGCGTCGACGGTGCGGCCGAGCCGCTCGGCGAGCGAATCGAACATCGGGTAAATCCTGGCTCCGTGCCGGCGCCGATTATAGGCGCGCGCGAGCCCGCGCTTTGCTTCCCCTGCCCCCTGTGCAATGATCGCCCGCGATTCTGGAGCCCGCCCGTTGCGCGCATTCCTCGTCATCCTGCTCTATCTCGCCGCGGCCGCGGCCGCCGCGCATTCGGCACGGCGCGGCAGCGCGCGGGCGGCGCTCGCCGAGCCCGCGACCTGGCTTGCGCTCGCCGCGATCGCGCTGCACGGCGCCTGGCTGTACGGTGCGCTGCGCCCCTTCGACGGTGCCACGCTCTCGCTCGCCGACAGTGCCTCGCTGATGGGCCTCGCGATGGGCGTCGGCGGCCTGCTCGCGGCACTCGCGCCGCGCTTTCGCGGTATCGCTGCGGTGACGCTGGGGCTTGCAGGTTTGCTCGCGGCCGGCACCGGAAGCCTGCCCGAGCCGCGCGAGGTCGCCGCCGCCGGCTGGCCATTCGCGGTGCACGTGCTGCTCGCCATGGGATCGGCGGGCATGTTCGCGATCGCGGCGATCCTGGTGCTGCTGCTGTCGGTGCAGGATGCGGCCCTGCGGCGGCGCGCAGCGGCCGGCTGGCTTGCCGCGCTGCCGCCGGTCGAGAGCCTGGAGCGCGCGCTCTTCAGCGTGCTCGCGACCGGGATGGCCGCGCTCACGGTCGCGATTCTCGCGGGTCTCTTGTTCGTGACCGATCTGTTCGCGCAGCACCTGGTGCACAAGACCGTGCTCGCGCTCGCCGCCTGGCTGATCTTTGCGGTCCTGCTGGTCGGCCGCTGGCGCCGCGGCTGGCGCGGCCGCAAGGCCGCGCGCTACACGCTCGCGGGCTTCGGCCTGCTCGCGGTCGCCTACTTCGGCAGCAAGTTCGTGCTCGAGATCCTGCTCGACCGCCACTGGGGCTGAGTCAGGCGAGCGCCGCGAGCGCCTCCCGGATTCCCGCCACCGCGGTCACGGCGATGCCTTCGACGGGATGCCGCGGCGCGTTCGCCCGCGGCACGATCGCGCGGCGGAAGCCGTGCTTGGCAGCCTCGCGCAGTCGCTCCTCGCCGTACGGCACCGGCCGTACTTCACCGGTCAGCCCGGATTCTCCGAACAGCACCAGGTCCTGCGGCAGTGGCCGCCCGGAAAGGCTGGAGGCGAGGGCCGCGATCACCGCGAGGTCCGCCGCGGTCTCGCCGAGGTGCACACCGCCGACGACGTTCACGAACACGTCGTGGCCGGCGAGCGCCACGCCTGCGTGGCGGTGCAGCACGGCGAGCAGCAACGCCACGCGGTTCGACTCGAAGCCGACCGCGACCCGGCGCGGGTTCGCGAGCGCGCTCTGGTCGACGAGCGCCTGCACCTCGATCAGCATCTGGCGCGTGCCCTCGCGCGCGACCGTGACCGCCGAGCCCGGCAGCGGCTCGGTGCCGCGCGACAGGAAGATCGCGGATGGATTGCGCACCTCGCGCAGCCCGCGTTCCTCCATCGCGAACACGCCGATCTCGTTGACCGCGCCGAAGCGGTTCTTGACCGCGCGGATCACCCGATAACGGCTGCCGGAATCGCTTTCAAAATAGAGCACCGTGTCCACCATGTGCTCGAGCACGCGCGGCCCCGCGATCACCCCTTCGCGCGTGACGTGGCCGATCAGGAACACGGCCGTGCCGGTCGCCTTGGCGTGCCGCACCAGGCTCGCGGTGGACTCGCGCAACTGGGTCACCGCACCTGGCGCGGCTTCGACGCCGGCGACCGACATGGTCTGGATCGAATCGACCACCAGCACCCGCGACTGCGACTCCGCGGCGAGCTCGAGGATGCGCTCGACCGCGGTCTCGGCCACGACCGCGAGCCGGCCCGCCGCGAGCGCGAGGCGGCGTGCGTGCTCGCCGACCTGCCGCACGGATTCCTCGCCGGTCGCGTACAGCACCGGCTGCCCCGTCGCAAGCGCGGCGGCGCATTGCAGCAGCAGCGTCGACTTGCCGATGCCCGGGTCGCCGCCGATCAGGGTGACCGAGCCGGGCACCAGGCCGCCGCCCAGCACGCGGTCGAGCTCCGCGAAGCCCGTGGCGAGGCGTGCTTCCTCCTCCGACGCGAAGCTCGCAAGCGGCGCCGCCGCGGCAAGCGGTCCGCTCCTGCGTCCCGCACCCGGCAAGCGCGATTCGGTGAAGGCCGCGAGCGTGTTCCACGCGCCGCAGGACGGGCACTGGCCTGCCCAGCGCGGAGAATCGGCGCCGCAGGACGAGCAGACGAACGCGGTGCGGGGCTTGGCCATGGTCGGGTGCGGCACCTTGGGAGCGGCGATGCTAGCACGCGCCTGCGGCGGGTCGGGGTCGGCGGGGACTGCGGCCCAAGTCGCGGATTCGCCGATAAGCGCTTGAAAATCCGGCCCCTCCCAGTATCGGCGGGGCGCACGCACGTTTATCATTCCCTGTTTAGGGTGGTCAGGGATCGTGGGGCGAATGCCTGACGAATCGAGCCGCGGCGGCTGGCTGCGCAATCTTTCCGGCATGGCGGGCAGGATGTCCGGCGATCCGGTACCGAAGATCGGCAAGCCTCTCGAGGTGGCGGTCGGCGACAAACCGCCGGCTGCCACCGGCGCGCCGGCGCGCAGCCTGCGCAGCAGGCCGCCGCAGCCGGGACAGGTCTTTCATCACTTCAGGGTCGAGCAGGAACTGGGACGCGGCGCGACTGCGACCGTGTACCGGGCGACCGACCTGAACACCGGCGCCGTGGTGGCGCTGAAGACGCTGTCGCTGGCCGAGGACTGGCCCGATGATTTGCTCGAGGAGGCCAAGCTGCGGCTCCTGCGCGAGGCGGAGGCCGCGGGCTCGCTCGCGCACCCCAACATCGTCGAGATCCGCGAATCGGGAGAGCACGAGGGCCTGGTCTACCTCGCGATGGAGTACGTCCAGGGCGTCAACCTCGGCATGCACGCGACCGAGGGCCGGCTGCTGCCGCCGCGCCTGGCCGCCGAGATGTGCGCGCGGGTGGCAGACGCGCTCTATTTCGCGCACCAGCGCGGCATCATCCACCGCGACATCAAGCCGGCCAACGTCGTGTTCGACCAGAAAAACCGCCAGGTGCGGGTCATGGACTTCGGCGTCGCGCGCCTGGTGGACAGCCGCGCCACGCGCACCGGCGTGATCCTGGGCTCGCCTTCCTACATGGCACCCGAGCAGCTGGATGCGCGCCCGGTCACCGCGCAGTCGGACATCTTTTCGCTGGGCGTCACGCTGTTCCAGCTGCTGACGGGCATGCTGCCGTTCCGTTCCGATTCGATCCCCGGCCTGATGCAGAAGATCTCGAGCGAGCCGCACCCGCCGCTGCGCGCGATCCGCCCCGACCTGCCGGCCTCGCTCGCGGCCGTCCTCGACCGCGCGCTCGAGAAGGACCCCGATATGCGCTACCGGACCGGCGCGGAGATGGCGCAGGCGCTGCACGACGCGGCGCGCGAAGTCGACCCGTCCATCCGTTGATGGGCCGCTACGTCACGCTGCGGAATCGCGTGCCGGCCGTCGGTCTGACCGACACCGGCAAGGTTCGCGAACACAACGAGGACTCAATCGCGCTCGACACCGACATCGGGCTGTACGTGCTCGCCGACGGCATGGGCGGCTACAACGCGGGCGAGGTCGCCTCCGGCATCGCAGTCAAGACGATCACCAACCTGGTGCGCGAGGCCTTTCTGGCGCAGGAACTCGAGGGCAGCGACAAGGCGACCGGCCTGCACCGGCCGAGCATCATCCTGCGCGACGCCATCGCCCGGGCCAATAAGATCATCCACCAGACTTCGAAGTCGCAGACCCAGTGCGAGGGCATGGGCACGACCCTGGTCGCCGCGCTCCTGTACGACAATCGCCTGACCATCGCCCACGTCGGCGATTCGCGCATGTACCGCCTGCGCAAGGAAGCGTTCGAGCAGCTGACCATGGACCACTCGCTGCTGCAGGAGCTGGTGGACCGCGGCTTCTACTCGGCCGACGAGGCGCAGCGCGCCACCAACAAGAACTACGTGACCCGGGCGCTGGGCGTCGAGCCGACCGTGGAAGTCGAAGTTCACGAGCTGCCGGTGGAACCGGGGGACTGGCTGGTGCTCTGCTCCGACGGCCTGACCGACATGGTCGAGGACGAGGATATTCACTTAACAATCAGTACTTTCGCCGGTAATCTTGATACAGTTGCTCGACAGCTGGTGCAGCTCGCAAATGATAGCGGCGGCCGGGACAACATCTCGGTGGTGCTGCTCCAGGTGGTCGAACTTTTCCCCGCGCGGCGGGGCATACTTGACAGAATATTGGCCTGGTTCGGTTAACCGGGGGCGAGGGAGACGATGGCGCGCCTGATCTTGAGTCTCGACGGCAGCGTGCTTGCCGAATACAACATGACCAAGGAGCGGTACACGATCGGCCGCCTCCCCGACAACGACGTACGCATCGACAACCCGGCCGTCAGCGGTCATCACGGCCTGATCATCAACATCCTGAACGACTCGTTCCTCGAGGACCTGAACAGCACCAACGGCACCTACGTCAACGGCAAGCTGATCAAGAAACACGCGCTGACTCATGGCGACGTGATCACCATCGGCCACCACCACCTGCGCTTCGTCGACAGCCAGGTCGAGAGCGCCGAGCAGGATGAGTTCGAGCGCACGCTCGTGATCCAGCCGGGCCAGGTCAGCGAGGCACGCCTGCGCGCCGCGACCGAGCAGGTTGCGCCGCCCTCTGCACCCCCGCCGCAGCCCGCCGCCGCGCGCGGTGCCGCGCCCACCGCCGATAAAGGCGCCCCGGCGCGTCCCGCCAAGCTGCAGGTGCTGTCGGGCCAGTTCGCGGGGCGCGAACTGGAGCTGGCGAAGACCCTGACCACGCTCGGGCGTCCCGGCGTGCAGGTGGCCGCCATCAGCCGCCGCGCCGACGGCTACTACGTGGTCCACGTCGAGAGCGCGAAGCCCGGGGACTTCCCGCTGGTCAATGGCCAGCCGATCGGGCCGCAGGCCCGCCGGCTGCACGACAACGACGTGGTGACGCTCGCCGGCGTGAAGATGGGCTTCTTCGTAGCCTGAGGCGCGTTCCGCTCAGTTGAGCAGCAGCCAGGCGAAGGTCGCCTGGCTCGCGAATCCCGCGGTGAATGCCAGCGTCCGCACCCAGGGCCAGGCCAGCGTGTGGGCGATGGCGTGCACCAGGCGCGCCCAGAAATACATCTTGGCGGCAAACACCGTCGCCTCGTTCGACACGCCGGCCGCGTGCGCGGCGAGCGCGAGCGCCGCGAATACGACCAGGTTCTCGACCGCGTTGCCGTACGCCTTCATGAGCCGCCTGGCCCAGGCCGACTGCGGCTTCGGGTTCTCCGGGTAGCCGACTGCGTCCATCAGACCGCCGACGGCGATGCGGTCCAGGATGTAGGGCACCCACAGCACCGCGGTCAGTGCGGTGACCAGCACGAGGTAATTGAGCTCGATCGTCATCAGTCGGTCTCCCTGGCGCCCGCGCGCGTCGCGGGCGCAGGCAGGGTACGCCGGCCGCCGGCCAGCCGCCAGTTCTCAGGCCCGGGCGATGCCGGCGATCCCGAACGCGACGATGCCGAGTGCGGAGACGGCGCTGATGGCACGACGCCAGCCGGTGCCGGGCAGGACCGCCCCGAACACCGCGCCCGCGGCTCCGATCGCGGTACCGACGGCGAGGCTGCCGCCGAACAGCGCAAGCGACAAGGTGCCTGCCGCCGGCAGCGACCCGGCCACCGGCAGCTGCGGCACGAAGCCTGCGAACACCACGAGTGTCATCGGATTCACCAGCGTCAGCAGGAAGGTCGGCCAGAGCGCCGCCGCGACTGCAGCCGGCGCCGTGGCATCCTCCCCGTGGCGCAGCCACATGAACGCGCCCAGGGCGACCAGCAGCAGCCCGGACAGCACACGGATGGCGGTCTCGTGGGCCGACAGCAGGGGCAACAGCAGCGCGCCGAGCGCGAACGCGACCAGCGCGTAGCAGAGGTCGGCGAGCGCGGCGCCGAGCCCGGCGAACGCGCCGGCCATGAAGCCGCGCTGCGCGCCGGTCGCGAGGATCAAGAGCGCGATCGGCCCGATGGACCCGGCGAGGACGGCCCCGAACAGGAACGACTGCAGCATGGCGGCGCCCACGGCGATCGCATGCGCCGGCCAGTCAGGGCGCGGCGGCTCCGATGCCGGTGCGGGTCGCGAGCTGCCAGCCGAGCGCCGCCAGGAACGCGATCAGCACGAACAGGCTCGCCGCGAAGGCGCGGAAGCGCCACCGCACCTTGTTCGACGTGAGGTGGATCGCACTGTGCAGGTAGCGCAGTGCCACGTAGGCCCAGGCCAGCGCGACCAGGAGCGTCCCGCTCCTGCCGGCCGCAAAGGCGATCGCGACGCCGGCGTAGAAGAGCGTCGGCATCTCGTACAGGTTGTTGAGGTTGCGCGCGGTGGCCGCGACCTCCTCCGGCTCGCCCTCGCCCTTGAACACCTTGTAGTAGCGCACGTCCACGCGTCCGCCGCGCGCCGCGCCGAAGCGCTGTCGTGCGAGGCGCAGGACCACGCCGAAGGTCAGCGCAGCGAGCGCGAATGCGGGCCAGACGATGGACATGGCGGGCTCTCCGGGGGAAGTCAGTCGTGAGCGATCGGACGATCGGTAAGAAGGAATTCCTTCAGCTCTTTGGACAGCACCGCGTCGCGGCGCCGGATCCACCCGAGCACCATCGCCGCGTGTTCCTTCTCCTCGTCGCGGTTGTGCGCGAGGATCGCGCGCCGCTCCGGGTCCTTGCAGGCATCGGCGCGCTGGTTGTACCAGTCGACGGCTTCGAGTTCCTCCATCAGCGAGACGATCGCGGGGTGCATGTCGCGGGCCTCGTCCGAAAACTTCGCGACCGGCTCGAGGTATCCCTCATTCGACATGTCCATTCTCCCCGTCAGCCCGGCACCGGCGCCGGACGCCGGAACAGCGATGCGAAATCGTGCACCGGGCGGTACCCGAGATTTGCGATCGCCCGATCCACAACATAAACGCGGTCGATGGAGCGAGGCAAATCCCAGCCGCGGCGCGCGAACTCGGCGGCGGCCCAGGGCACGCGCACCGCGATCACGCCGGGCGCATCGGCGAGGAGCTCCCGGCAGTCGGATTGCAGGAACGGCGTCGGCGCCGACACGTTGTACGCCGCGAAGCCGGCGGCGGGCGCGGCGAGCGCGAGCTCGTGCGCCCGCGCGACGTCTTCGGCATCCACGCCGCGGTGCAGGCGATAGCCGGCGACGAGCTGCGGCATCTCGGCGAAGCAGCGCGACATGCGCAGCGCCACGCAGGCGAGTCCCGCCTGTGCCGCCTCGCGGCAGGATTCCTCGGCCGCAAGCTTGGTCTCGTCGTACACGTCGCGCGGCCGCGGCGGCAGCGACTCGGTAACCCAGACCGCGGCACCCTCCGGCACCATCGCATTGCCGTACAGCGAGGTGGTGCTCGTGTAGACGAAGCGACGCACGCCCGCCTCGCCGCAGGCGGCAAGCAGCCTGCGCGTAGCTTCCACGTTGACGCGGTGGAAGTCCGCCGCGCTCCTCGCAGCCAGGTCCGGCACGTGCAGCGAGGCCGTGTGCACGACGGCACCCACGCCGGCCAGCAGGCGCGCGACCTGAACCGTGTCGCAGACGTCGCCGGTGACCTGCGTCATCGGTCCCGGGCGCAGGTCGTAACCCGTCACCTGGTGCGCCAGTGCGAGGCGCGCCGCGACCGCGCCGCCGATGCGGCCGGAGGCGCCGGTCACCAGCACCTTCAAGGGCCGCGCACCAGAAACGGCACGCGCCGGCTGACGCGGCAGACAAGTTCGTAGGCGATGGTCCCGGCCGCCGCCGCGACGCGCTCGGCCGGCAGTTCCGCGCCCCACAATTCGACCGGCGCGCCGACCGCGACGTCGTCGCGCCCGGTCAGGTCAATCGCGATCATGTCCATCGAGACGCGGCCGACGAGCACAGCCGGGCGCCCGGCCACCCGCACCGGCGTGCCATTCGGCGCGCTGCGCGGATAACCGTCGCCATAACCTGCCGCGGCGATCGCGATGCGCGCGGCGGCGGGCGCGGTCCAGGCGCCGCCATAGCCGACACGGTCGCCGCGCGCGAGGTCCTTGACCGCGATCACGCCGGTCTCGAACCGCATCGCGGGCTGCAGCCCGAGCTCGGCGCCGGTGCGGTCCGGGAACGGCGACAGGCCGTAGAGCATCAGGCCCGGCCGCACCCAGTCGGCGCGGGCCTCCGGCCAGGCCGCGAGGCCCGCGGAATTTGCGATGCTGCGCTCGCCCGGCAGGCCGCGGGTCGCCGCGGCGAAGCGCTCGAGCTGCGCGCGCGTATGCGGGTTGCCCTCGGCCTCGGCCTCGGCGAGATGAGTCGCGAGCAGCGGCGGCTGCACGACGCCGCCACAGGCGGCGAGCCGCGCCGCGGCCTGTGGCGCCGCGTCGGGGCGAAACCCGAGCCGGCCCATGCCGCTGTCGATTTTGAGCCAGACGCGGAACAAATGCGGGCCGCGCCAGCGTTCGAGCAGCTCGACCTGGCCCGCATGGTGCGCGAAGAGCTCGAGCCCGAGAAGCGCCGCGGCCTCCATGCCCGCCGCATCCTGCACGCCCGACAGCAGCACGATGCGGCCCAGGACGCCCGCGTCGCGCAGCACCGTGGCCTCGTCGAGCCGGGCCACCGCGAAGCCGTCCGCGCCCGCGAGCGCGCGGGCCGCCGTCACGATGCCGTGGCCGTAGCCGTTCGCCTTGATGACCGCGAGCACCTTGCTCTCCGGGGCGAGCTCGCGCACGCGCCGCAGATTGTGTGCGAAGGCCGCCGTCTCGATGACGGCGCGTGGCCCGGCCGTCAGAAAGCGCCCTCGCCGTAGGACTCCGCGACATAGGTCTTGAAACGGGTGTACTCGCCCTGGAATGTCAGCAGCACTTCTCCGACCGGACCATTGCGCTGCTTGGCGATGATGATGTCGGCGAGACCCTTACGCGCCGTGTTCGAGTCGTAGACCTCCTCGCGGTAGATGAGGAGGATCAGGTCGCTGTCCTGCTCGATCGCGCCGGATTCGCGCAGGTCGGACATTACCGGCTTCTTGTCGGTGCGCTGCTCGACCGCGCGGTTCAGCTGCGATAGCGCAACCACCGGCACCTGCAGCTCCTTGGCGAGCGCCTTGAGACTCCGCGAGATCTCCGAGATCTCGGTGGCGCGGTTTTCCTTGGTGCCCGGCACCTGCATCAGCTGCAGGTAGTCCACCACGACGAGCCCCAGACCGCGCTCGCGCTTGAGCCGCCGCGCGCGCGCCCGCACCTCGGTCGGCGTCAGCGCCGGCGACTCGTCCACGTACAGCGGCGCGCCCGAGAGCTGGGACATGGCGCCTTGAATGCGCGCCCAATCCTCGGTGGAAAACTCGCCGGTGCGAAGATGCGACTGGTTGACGCTGCCGAGCGACGAGATCAGTCTGAGTGTCAGCTGCTCAGCCGACATTTCCATCGAAAAGATCGCCGTCGGAATGTTCTTGCCAACCGCGGCGTACTCGGCGATGTTGACCGCGAGCGTGGTCTTGCCCATCGAGGGCCGCCCCGCGATCACCACGAGGTCCCCCGGCTGCAGGCCGGTGGTCTTCTTGTCGAGCTGGGTGAACCCGCTCGGCACGCCGCGCATCTCGCCCGGGGACTGGTGCAGCAGGTCGAGGCGGTCGATGGTCTCCGGCAGCACGTCCTTGATCGCAATGAAGCCGAAGCGGCCGCGGCTGCCGCGCTCGGCGATCTCGAACACGCGCCGCTCCGCCTCGTCGACGAGCTCGGACGCGGCGCGCCCGCGGCTGTCGGTCGCGGATGCGGCGATCTCGGCGCCGGCGGCGGCGAGCTGCCGGAGGATCGAGCGCTCGCGGATGATCTCCGCGTAGGCGCGCACATTGGCGGCGGACGGCGTATCGCGCGCGATGGTGCCGAGATAGGCGAGCCCGCCGATCTCTTCGAGCCGGCCCTTGCGCTCGAGCTGCTCGGAGACGGTGACCGCATCGCAGGCGCCGCGCTTCTCGGCGACCTCGGCGATCGCCTCGAAGATCAGCCGATGGTCGCGGCGGTAGAAGTCGGTCGCGGTGACGATGTCGGCCACCGCGTCCCAGGCGTTGACGTCGAGCATGAGGCCGCCCAGCACCGCCTGCTCCGCCTCCACTGAATGGGGCGGCGCGCGGACCTCGTCCTGGCGGATGATCGCGACCATGCCGAAAGCATACCCCCGGCGGCAGGGACCCGCGCGGGGAAGCGGCTATTCCTCGGCGACGACCGTGACCGGCAACTGGACGTCGATGTCGCTGTGCAGGTGCAGCACAATGGAATGCTCCCCGACCGTCCGGATCGGGCCCGCGGGCAGGCGCACCTCGGAACGCTCGATCACGTGGCCCGCGGCCTGGCAGGCCTCGGCGATGTCGGTCGTACCGATCGAGCCGAACAGCTTGCCCTCGCTGCCAGCCTTGGCGGTGATGCTGAGCTTGAGGCCCTCGAGCGCGGCGGCGCGGCTCTGGGCCGAGGTGAGGTCATTCGCGGCCCTGGCTTCGAGCTCGGCGCGCCGCGCCTCGAACTTCGCGATGTTCGCGGGCGTCGCGAGCGTCGCCTTGCCGCCGGGCAGCAGGTAGTTGCGGCCGAAGCCGGGCTTGACCTTCACGCGGTCGCCGATGTCGCCGAGGTTGGCGATCTTCTGGAGCAGGATGACTTCCATGGGCGGTTACCTCTTGACGAATCTCTCACGAAAGCGGACCCAGGTGTCCGCGAAACCGATGCCGACCAGCGCGACCGGCGCGATCAGCAGCGCGGCGTAGGCGAGAATCACGGGCAGCTGGCCGATGACCTGCAGCTCGCGCAGGCCGTGCATCACGGCGAGCGCCTGCACCAGGAAGGCCGCGGCCAGCACGAACACCACGTCGTCCGCCGCCTGCCAGCCGCCGGCCACCATCTGGTGCGCGGCGAGCGAGACGGCGAAGGCGGCGGCCAGCGCCCAGGCGATGAAGCGCCCCAGCGAGAGGCGGCCGAATTCCCGCGCGAACAGGCCGGGCTGGCGCAGGCGACCGAGCCCCCAGAGGCCCGCGAACTGCGCCAGCAGCGCATGCAGCAGCACCATCCATCCGAGCGTGGCCCAGGCGGCGCGCGCGGTGACCGCGCCGATCTGCGCAGGCGTACTCTCGATCCCCCACTGCGACAGCGTCGCCGCCACCTGCTGCAGTACCGGCTCGAGCCGGGCGAACAGCGGCGCCAGCGCTCCCGCGGGATCGCCGAGCAGGCCGTGGATCGTGAGCACCAGCAGCGCGGCGCCGAGCGTCAGGCCCTGGAACACGAGGTTGAGGCTGCGCGTCTGTGCGAGCGCGTAGCCGCCGCACATGGCCGGCAGCAACATCGCGATCGCGAGCGCGAGCGCCGGGCCGGCGCCGAAGGCCGGCGCCAGCATCCACAGCAGCACGAGGACTGCGCCCGCGGCCGCCGCGAGCGCGAGCAGATTGCCGCGGGAGAGCAGCGCGAGCACCACGAACCCGGCCGGCACCCAGGCGGCCATCGGCAGCGCAAAGAGCGCGGCCAGAGTCGCTACCACGGCGGCCAGGAAGGCGCGCAGCGGCGTCGCAGTCACCCATTGCAGCAACGAGGTCATCGGTCGTGCCGGCGGCGGGAGCGATCCCGCCCGCCTCAATGCTGGTCGGTGTAGGGCAGCAGCCCGAGGTAGCGCGCGCGCTTGATCGCGATCGCGAGCTGGCGCTGGTAGAAGGACCGCGTGCCGGTGATACGGCTCGGCACGATCTTGCCGGTCTCGGTGATGTAGGCCTTGAGCGTCGCCAGGTCCTTGTAATCGATCTGGTCGGTGCCATCGGCCGTGAACTTGCAGTACTTCTTGCGCCGGAAGAATCGTGACATGGTCGGGTCTCCGCTGTTCCGCTCAGTCCGCGCCGAGTGCGTCGAGCGGAAGGTCGCGGTCCCCGCGCTCGCGTTCCTCGGGCTCCTTCGCCATCGGCGAGGGCTCGGTGACCGCGCGATCCATCTTGACGACGAGGTGCCGCAGCACCGCGTCGCTGAATCGGAACGCGCCGGTCAGCTCGTCGAGAACCTTGCCGTCGCATTCCACGTTCAACAGCACGTAGTGCGCCTTGTGCATCTTGGCGATCGGGAACGCCAGCTGGCGCCGGCCCCAGTCCTCGACACGGTGCACGCCGCCGCCGCCCGCGGTGATCATGCCGCGGTAGCGCTCGATCATGGCCGGGACCTGCTCGCTCTGGTCGGGGTGGACCAGGAATACGATCTCGTAATGCCGCATCTTGTCCTCCTCGTGGCTGTGAGCCTCCCGTTGCTGCGGCGCCGGTGAGGCAAGGAGAAGGCCCCGGGGTCCGGGGCGAGGGCCGCGTAAGTTACCGGACCCGCTCGGAATTTGCAACCTGGGCCGCCTGCTGCCGGCGCGCTTCGAACAGCGCGATGCCAGCCGCGACCGAGACATTCAGGGACGCCACCGCCCCGCGCATCGGAAGCCGCAGGCAGAAGTCGCAGGATTCCCTCGTGAGGCGCCTGAGGCCCCTGCCCTCTGCGCCCATCACGAGCGCGAGGCTGCCCGTCAGGTCTGCCTCGTACAGGTCCTGTTCGCCATCCCCGGCGGTGCCGGCAATCCAGAGCCCGGCCGCCTTGAGGTCCTTGAGGGCGCGGGCGAGGTTCGTCACCTGCGCGAACGGGATGGTCTCCGCGGCCCCCGCCGCGACCTTGCGCACGACCGGCGTGAGCCCGGCGGCGCGGTCGCGCGGGGCGACCACGGCGTTCACCCCCGCCGCATCCGCGGTGCGCAGGCAGGCGCCGAGGTTGTGGGGATCCGATACGCCGTCGAGCACCAGCACCAGGAGCGGGGGCGCGGCCGCGACCAACAGCTCGAGCAGCCCGTTCTCATCGAGTGGCGCGCTCGGGCGCAGTTCGGCAAGCACGCCCTGGTGCGCGGCGCCGCCAGTTTCGCGGTCCAGTTCCTGCGCCGCCGCCCTATCCGTGCGCACGCCGCGCGCCGCGGCGAGTTCCAGCAGCCCGCGCATGCGCGCATCGTCGCGCGAGGCGCTGCAGGCGAGTCGCAGCACGTCCGCGGGCCTGCGCTCCAGCACGGCGCGCACCGCGTGCAATCCCCAGACCCGCGAGCCGCCACTCATTTCTTCTGCCGGGCGGAGCGGCCCTCCCGGCGGCGTGGGTGGAAATGCGCGGCGGACTTCGCGACCTGCTCGAAGTCGATCTTGCGCTCGGTGGAATCCACCCGCACCAGCCGCACCCGCAGTTCGTCGCCGATCGAGATGCGCTGCCGGGTGCGCTCGCCCACCAGGGTGCGGTCGCGTTCGTGAAAGCGGTAGTAATCGCGCGGCAGCGAGGTCACGTGCACCAGGCCGTCCACCTGCAGCCCCTTGAGCTGGACGAACGCGCCGAACTCGGCGACGCCGGTCACGATCGCGTCGAACTCTTCACCGATGCGCGGGCGCATGTACTCGCACTTGAGCCAGGCCACGACCGAGCGCGCCGCCTCGTCCGCGCGCCGCTCGCGCAACGAGCATTCCTGACCGAGCGTCTCCATCTCGCGCGGGGAATGCACGAAATCGGCAACGGAGCCGCCGGCGAGCGCGTGCCGGATCCCGCGGTGCACCAGCAGGTCCGGGTAGCGGCGGATCGGCGAGGTGAAGTGCGCGTACTCCGCGAGCGCGAGGCCAAAGTGGCCGATGTTGAGCGGCTGGTACAGCGCCTGCGGCAGGGAGCGGATGATCGCATTCTCGAGCACGCCGGCGTCGGGGCGATGCGCAATGGACTTCAGTGCCTTCTGCAGCCGCTTCGGCTCAAGGCTGCCGGCGAGGTCGAGGTGCACGCCGCGCATCGACAGGAAGCGCTTGAGCTCGTCCAGGCGGTCCTCGTCCGGCTTGTCGTGGATCCGGAATAACGCGGGCAGCCGCCGTTTCTTGAGGAACCGCGCCGCCTCGACGTTGGCCGCGATCATGCACTCCTCGATCAGCCGGTGCGCGTCGTTCCTCGGGTATTCGCGGATATCGGCGACCTCGTTGTTCGCGTCGAGCAGCACCCTGACCTCGGGCGCCTCGAAGTCGAGCGCGCCGCGTGCCTCGCGCCGCTTACGCAGGGCGCCGTAGGCCCGGTGCAGGCGTTCGATCACCGGCAGCACCGGCGACAGCGCCGTCCGCGCCGCCGGGTCACGCCCGTCGAGCAGCGCCGCGACCTGCGTGTAGGTGAGGCGCGCCGCCGAACGCATGACCGCCGCGTAGAAGCGGCTGTGCGTCACCGTCCCGGCCCGGTTCACCTGCATCTCGCAGGCCAGGCACAGCCGGTCCACCTGCGGCATCAGCGAGCAGAGGTGATTCGAGAGTTCCTCCGGCAGCATCGGCAGCACGCGGCCCGGGAAGTAGACCGAGGTCGCGCGTTCGCGCGCCTCGGCGTCGAGCGCGCCGCCGGGCCGCACGTAGTGGCTCACGTCCGCGATCGCGACGATCAGCCGGAACCCCTGGGCGGTCTCCTCGGCCCACACCGCGTCGTCGAAATCGCGCGCGTCTTCGCCGTCGATCGTGACGAGCGGTAGCCGGCGCAGGTCCTCGCGGCCCGCGGCCGCGGCGGCATCCACCTCGCGGCCGTAGCGGCGCGCCTCGCGCTGGACCTCGGCCGCAAACTCGTGCGGCAGCCCGTGCGAGGCGATCGCGAGGTCGATCGCGGTCGCCGCGCCGCCGCCTTCCGGCAGCACGCGCAGCACGCGCCCGACCGGGTCGTGGTGGCGGCTCGGCTGTTCGATGATCTCGACCACCGCGAGGTCGCCGTGGCGCGCCGATCCCGCGTGCTCGCGCGGCACCACGATTCGCTGGCTGATGCGCCGGTTGTCCGGCACCACGAAGCCCACGCCGGCCTCGAGCGAGAAGCGGCCCGCCACCTGCCTCGTGCGCCGCTCGAGCACCTCGATCACCGTGCCCTCGGGACGGCCGCGCGGGTCGCGGCCGGTCACGCGCGCGGCCACGCGGTCGCCGTGCATCAGCATGCGCATCTCGCGGTAGGGCAGGAACAGGTCGTCGCCGCCGCCATCCGGCGCGAGGAACCCGAAGCCGTCGCGGTGGCCGCTGACCGTGCCGACGATGAGCGCGAGTCGTTCCACCAGGCAGTATTGCCCGGCACGGTTCTGCAGGAGCTGCCCGTCGCGCACCATCGCCTCGAGCCGCTTCACGAGCGCGTCGCGTTCCTCGTCCCGCAGGCCGAGCCGGCCGGCGAGCGCCGGCAAGGCGAGCGGTTCGCGCGCCTCGGCGAGCGACTGCAGCAGCAGTTCGCGGCTCGGTACCGGGCGCTCGTAGCGCGCCGATTCCTCGCGAAAGCGCGGGTCGGCATCCTGCCAGCGCGGCTTGCGGCTCATGGGTTCACTGCCATTGACATGAAAATGGTGCCTGCGTAAATTGACGCGCCCTCAGCCGGGGTCGCCCGGCCGCAACCTGTGCCCAGGTGGCGGAATTGGTAGACGCGCTAGGTTCAGGTCTTAGTGCCGAGAGGCGTGGAGGTTCGAGTCCTCTCCTGGGCACCACACTTCAACTTCCGGCCCGCATTGTAATGGAGCGGCTCGCTGCAGGACAGCGCGGCTCAGCGCGGGGCGCGTGCCGCGTTCGCGCGTTCCTCGGTCGCCGGGTGCGTGGACAGGTACGTCGGCCAGCCGTCCTGCCCTTCTGCCTCCTCGATGCGCTGCAGCAGATCGGTCATGCGGGTCCTCGGCACGCCCGCGGCGTCCGCCCACGCGAAGGCAAAGGCATCGGCCTCGCGTTCGTCGCGCCGCGAGAACGCCGCCTCGGCCAGCACGGCGGGCAGCGCCGCCGCAAGCGACGCGGGCCCGCTGAGATCGCCGGTCAGCGCGGAGAGCACGGCCGTCAGGCCCAGGCCCTCGAACAGTTGCCGCAAGGAATGCCGCCCGGCGACATGGCCCACCTCATGCGCCAGCACCATGAGGACCTCATCGTCCTGCCGGGCGAGTAGCACCAGTTCGTCGGTCACGACCACGATGCCGCCGGGCAGGGCGAATGCATTCGGCCCGATCTTCTCTCCCGACCGGAATTCCAGCCGCAGCTGCAGGCCGCCCGCGTGGGCGGCGATGCGGTCGCGAAATCCGGCGCGCAAGGACTCGCGCCGGGCGCCATCGAGGGCCGAGGGTGCGAGCCAGTCCTCGTCGATCGCGGCGAACGCGCGCTCGCCCAGTTGCCGCTCGACCGCCGGCGGTACGCGATCCGCGGCGGCGGAGGCGGCCGCCGGCAGCCCGTAGCGCACGAAGGCGAGCACGGCGACGACGCACAGGGCGAGCGCCACGACGGCATGCGGCCAGCGTGCCTCCATGCGCCGCAGCCAGCCGCTGCCGCTTCCGGCCTGCCGGTCGAGCAGTTCGTCCGCGGCCGCATCCGGTTCCACGTGCGCGATCGCGCCGTCCGGGAATTCGATGCGCCGCGGACTCCGCTGGCCGACACGGTCACCGATCTGCAGTTCGGCCGCGCGATAGCTGCGGCACAGTCCGTCGTACTCGACGCGGGCCTGCCCATCAGGATCGAAGGAGAGCCGCGCCGCGTGCGGCGTGGCGCGGCGGCCGTCGAAATAGGCGACGGCGATGCCGCTCAAAGCCCGACGCCGACGTCGAAGATCTCGCCCACTTCCTCGCCCACGGCCGTCGTCCTCTCGGTTTCGGATGCAATGAAGCCGTCGAACGGACCCTCGGCCCGGAATCCGGTCGCCTCGAGCAGGGCCCGGGCCGCGCGCACCCGCGCCCAGGGAGTGAAGAGCCCGAGGGTCACCACGATGCCGACGATGTTCGTGACATAGACCCAGGCCAGCTTGCGCGCCGACAGCGCGCCATGCAGTTGCAGCGGTCCCACGCGAGTCGCCGGCAACATCACGTTCAACACGCTGCGCCGCCAGTACGCGTAGATCACGTAGCTGCCAAACAGGAAGGGCACGTAAAGCAGGATCGAAATCAGAAAGAAGGTCTGGCCGACCATGTCCTGCGGGCCCAGCAGCGCCCCCACGGCCGGGGCGAGCAGCATGAACGCGCCGAGCATGACGAGGCCGACGACCAGCGCGACGCCGAGGGTGCGCAGCACGGCCATCGCCACGGGCCGCAGCCCGACGTCGAGCTTGAAGTAGCTGTTGCCATAGGCCGTGTTGTCGATCAGCCATTGGTAGCGCAGGCGCACCGCCCACGGCACGGCGAGGCCGAGCGACAGGGCGGCGAGGAACGGCGCGAGAAACAGCGTCCGGAATGCGCCTACGTAATCCGGCTCGAATTCGAAGCGCACGCCACGGTAGGACGTCATGCGCATCTGGAACATGCGCGCGCGCGTCACCACCCAGGGCACCAGCACCAGGTAGGCCAGCACCAGGATGCCGCCCGCGGCCGGCGCGAACTGGGCGATGGCGGCATAGGCCGCGAGTGCGAGCACGCCGATCAGACGCCCCTTGAGGATGACGACCGGATCGCCGTGGTAGTCGAAGGCATGGCCGGCGATCCGCGTGCTGCCGTAGAAGTACTTGAGCCGCCGCACCTTCGCCCAGGCGGAGTAGATGCCGAGTGTCAGGATCGACAGCAGCAGGTTGACGATCCAGATGCGGAAGTACTCGCCGCCGGTGCCCGTGAACTCGATGCGTTCGACGGCCGGCGCGGCCGGCGAGGTGGCTGACTCGGACATGGCTCTCCTCCCTGCCACCCCGCGGGGGCGGCCCTCCTACCAGTGCACGCCGCGCAGGATCGAGGCGAACATGACCGCCTCCTGCGTGGGCGGCGCCTCGGGCTTCTGCTCCGCCTGCCCGCCCTTTGCCGCCGCCGAGTCCGGAAACATCCGGTAGGCGGTATTCATGACCACCTCGGTGATGCGCGGCGCGACGAGGTGCAGCACCTCGGCCGCGATGCCGAGCCTGGTCGCGATGCGCTTCGGCCGGTCGATGATCGCCTCGGCGACCATGTCGGCCGCCTCGTCGGGCGTGGCCACCGGCATCTGCTCGTAGATCTTGGTCGGCGCGATCATCGGCGTGCGCACCAGCGGCATGTTGATGATCGTGAAGGTCACGCCGCGGTCGGCGTACTCGGCAGCCGCGCAGCGCGTCCAAGCCTCCATCGCCGCCTTCGACGCGACGTAGGCCGAAAAGCGCGGCGCGTTCGACAGCACCCCGATCGACGAGATGTTGACCACGTGCCCGCCGCGCTCGAGCAGTTTCGGCATCAATGCCATCGTCAGGCGCACGACCGCGAAGTAGTTGAGCTGCATGGTGCGCTCGAAGTCGTGGAAGCGGTCGTAGGACAGGTCAATCGAGCGACGGATCGAGCGGCCGGCGTTGTTCACGAGCACGTCCACGCCGCCATGCTCCTCGAGGATTCTGGCGACCAGCGCGTCGCAGGCCGCGTAGTCGGCGATGTCGCACTGGTAGGCGACGACCCGGCCGCCGCGCGCCGCGAGCTGCTCGCGCGCCGCCTCGAGCTTCTCCGGGTCGCGGGCGACGATCACGGTGACGGCGCCCGCGTCCGCGCAGCGCTCCGCCGCCGCGAGGCCGATGCCCGATGAACCGCCGGTGATCACCACCACCTTGCCGCGCACGGCGCCCGCGAGGCTGCGGTCCAGCGACAGGTCCGGGTCGAGGTGCCGTTCCCAGTAATCCCACAGGCGCCAGGCGTAGTCCTCGAGCGGCGGCACGCGGATGTCGGCGCCCTCGAGGAGGCGCTGTGCACGCGTCGAGTCGAAGCGCGTCTGCCAGTTGAAGAACTGCATGACGTCGCGCGGGATGCGCAGGTCGCGCAGGATGGTGTCCACCACCTGCTGCAGCGGCCGGTAGTTCTCGACCGTGGCGGTGACGCCCGCCGGGATCAGCTCGAGCAGTTTCGGGTCCACGCGAAACGCCATCGTGGGCGCGTGGCCCGCGCGCGCAAACAGGTTCAGCACCTCGCCGACGCGGCGCTGCCGCGGGTCGGTCAGGTGGAAGCACTGTCCGTCCTGACCCGGGACGTGCGCGAGGTGGTCCATCGCGGCCGCGACGAAATCGACCGGCACCAGATTGATGTAGCCACCCTCGAGTCCGACCAGCGGAAACCAGGGCGGCAATGACTGCCGCAGCTTCTGGATCGTCTTGAAGAAGTAGTAGGGCCCGTCGATCTTGTCGATATAGCCGGTCTGCGAGTGGCCGACCACGATGCCCGGGCGGTAGACGCGCCAGGGCCGCTTGCAGCGGTGGCGCACCATCGCCTCGGACTCGTGCTTGGTGCGGAAATACGGGTGCTCGAGGCCGGCCGCCTCCTCGAACATGTTCTCGCGGAATGTCCCCTTGTAGAGCCCCGCCGAGGCGATCGAGCTGGTCAGGTGAAAGCAGCCGGCCTGCACCGACTCCGTGAACTGCAGCGCGTGGTCGGTGCCGACGATGTTGGCCGCGTCCTGCTCCTCGCTGCCGGCCTGCAGGTCGTAGATCGCGGCGAGGTGGAACAGGTGATCCACCCTGCCGGTGAGCTTGCGCAAGTCGGCTTTCGAGACACCGAGATTCGGTTCCGCCAGGTCGCCGGCGACCGGCACCACGCGGCTCGCGCGCGCGCCCCACCACGAGCGCAGCGCCTCGAACTTCTCCATCGACTGGGGCCGCACCAGCACGTGCACGCGCTCTCCGCGCGCCAGCAGCCTCTCCACCAGGTGTCGGCCGATGAACCCGGTGGCCCCGGTGACGAAGTACGCCATCTGCTGCTCCCCTGCCGAATGCGGTTATCATCCACTCTAAACCCATGCAAGAACAATCGGAACGCATGTCCGCGGTGGATGCCGCGTGGCTCCGCATGGACCGTCCCACCAACCTGATGATGATCGTCGGGGTCGTGGTGTTCGACGAGCACGTGGACTTCGAGCGGTTCCGCGCCACGGTCGGCGAGCGGTTCCTGAAGTTTCCGCGGTTCCGCTGCCGCCCCGTGCCGGACACGGTCTCCGCGAACTGGGAACCGGATGCCGACTTCGACCTCGACCAGCACGTGACTCGCATCGCGCTGCCCGCGCCCGCCGGCCAGGCGGAGCTCGAGGAACTCGTCTCGGAACTCGCCGGCACCGACCTCGACCGCCACCGGCCGATGTGGCAGTTCCATTTCGTCGAGAACTTCCAGCGCGGCACCGCGGTGATCCTGCGCATCCACCACTGCTACGCCGACGGCACGGCGATGGTGCGCGTGTTCCTGACGCTGACCGATGCGCAGCCGGAACCGGCCATGGAATCCGCGGCGGCCCCGGAAGGCGGCAAAGCGCGCGGAAAGTCGCGCGCTGCCGACGACGAGTCGCTGCCCTGGCTCGGCCGTCTCGGCGTACCCGGCCTCGGGCTGGTGCAGAAAGTCTACGCCGAGGGCGCCGAATGGCTGGCCAAAGCCATGGACCTCACGCGAAATCCCGAGCAGGCCAACGAGGTCGCGAAGCACGCACTCGGCGTCGCCGGCGAGCTCGCGCGCGTCGCGATGCTGCCGGACGATCCGCCGACGCGCTTCAAGGGCACGCTCGGCACGCGCAAGATCGCGGCCTGGACCGATCCGCTGCCGCTCGCCGACGTCAAGGCGGTCGCCAAGGCGCTCGGCTGCACGATCAACGACCTGCTGATGTCCACCGCCGCGGGCGCGCTCGGCGGGTACCTGCGGTCGCACGGCGAGAACACGGATGGCATGACGATCCGCGCCACCGTGCCGGTGAACCTGCGCGACCCGGCCGCCGCAGCCCAGCTCGGCAATCACTTCGGGCTCGTGTTCCTCGAACTGCCGGTGGGCGTGCGCGATCCGCTGGCGCGGCTGTTCGAGGTGCACGCGGCCATGAGCGCGCTCAAGAGTTCCTACCAGCCGGTGCTGACACTCGGGCTGATGGCGGCGCTCGGCATGATGCCGGGCCAGATCGAGGCCGCGGCCATCGACCTGCTCTCGGCCAAGGCGACCGCGGTCGCGACCAACGTGCCGGGCCCGGCGCAGCGGCTTTACCTCGCAGGCAGCCCGATCGCGCGGCTGATTTTCTGGGTGCCGCAGTCCGGCGACATCGGGCTCGGCATCAGCATCCTGTCCTACGCCGGACAGGTTCAGTTCGGCCTGATCGCGGACTACAAGCGCGTGCCGGACCCGGGCGCGGTCGCGGCGCGTTTCCACGAGGAATTCGACAAGGTCGTGCTCTCGCTGCTGATGGGGCCGTACCTACAGCAGGGCGGCTGAGCGTCACTCGAGCTCCGCCTTCGCCTGCTCGACGTCGAGCCTTTCCATCGCGTCGGCCGGCTTCGCCGCCGCCGCCTTGCGGTAGAGTTCGACCGCCCTCTTCTTCTGGTTGTCACCGTGGAGCATCAGGAGGCCGTTCGCGTACTCCATGTGCGCGATCGCGGACGCGGGATTGAGCTTCAGCGCCCGCTCGAAGTGCTGCACCGACTTCGCGGCGTCGGCGCCATAGGTGAGCCGGCCCGCCAGTGCGCCGACCTTGTCGATGATCTCGGCGTGATAAAGGCCGAGCGCGATGTGCGCGTCGGCGTGCGCGGGCGAGAGTTCCAGTGCGCGGTCGAGCGCTTTCTTCACCTTGCCGCCGATGCCCTCGGCGAGCGCCTTCACGATCGAGATGCGCTGCGCGTAACGGCCGAGCACGAAGGCCTGCATGTACCAGGCGTTGACGTCGTCGGGCGCCTTCTTCACGGCCTCGTCCGCACGCTTCGCGGCGTCTTCGAGCAGTTTCAGCGCGCGCCGGTCGTCCTCCTCGAGGTAGCTCGCGGCAACCGCGGCCGCCTTGTTGGCGACGGTCGCACCGCGCGGCCCGAGTTTCGCGCCCTGCAGGATGGCTTCGGCGAAATCGCCGCGGTGGAAAGCGCGCCAGGCCTGCTGCAGCTTCGCGTCCGCGGGAAATGGCTCGCGATCGCCCGCGTGCAGCCGGTCCCAGGCCCTGGCGAGCGCGTCGCCCTCATAGGCGTACGGCTTCTGGTCGTAGGGAAACGCAAGCGATTTCGCGGCGGCCATCATGAACTCCTGCCCGGAAAGCGGTATTCTTCGTCGCGGGCGGGTGCACTGCCCGCCCACGGCAAGGAGAGGATCATGGCGGCGAAGAAAAAGGGCAAGCTCGGCGCGTCCGCGGGACCGAAGGGCGGCGAGAACCTGCTCTACTCGGCCCACCAGATCTGGCTGGCGGGGCTCGGCGCGCTGTCGCGCGCGCAGGCCGGCGCACCCAAGGTCTTCGAAGATCTGATGCGCGAGGGATCCAAGCTGCAGGGCGGCGCGCTGGACGCCGCCAAGAGCGTCGTCATGCAGGCTTTCCAGGGCGCGCAGAAGACCGTCAACCAGCGCGTCGACGAAGTCAAGGTGCAGGCGGGCGAGACCTGGGACAACCTCGAGAAGATCTTCCAGTCGCGCGTGCAGCGCGCGATTCACCAGCTCGGCATGCCGACCGCGGAGGAGATCACCTCGCTCGCGCGCAAGGTCGAGGAACTCTCGGCGAACGTCGACAAGCTCGCCGCTGCGAAGCGCAAGCCGCAGAAGCAGGCGCCGCACTCCGGCGGTGCGCACACCGCCGGCTGACCGGGATTCCATGCGGCACCTCGTGTTGTGCTGACACTCCAGACGGCCGCGCGGCCGCGCGCCACCGGCAGGATCGGCCTCGCGCTCGCGGGCGGCGGCCCGCTCGGCGCGTTCTACGAGCTGGGTGCGCTGCAGGCGCTCGCCGAATGCGTGCGCGGCTTCGATCCCTGCGGCCTGTACGCCTACGGCGGCGTGAGTTCCGGTTCGATGCTGGCAGCCGGGCTTGCGAACGGCCTGACGCCCGTGGACATGGGCCGCATCACGATTACCAACGACGGCGGCCTCGATCCCGCGCATCCCGGCCTGTTCCTTCAGCCGGCGTTCGCCGAATACGCGCGCCGCCTCGCGCGCCTGCCGCGCCTGGCATTCGAGGCTTTCGTGCAATACGCGCGCGCGCCCCTGTCGCAGGGTCTCGCCGAAGTGCTGGCGCCGCTCGCGGCGGCGACGCCGGCTGGCCTGTTCGACAGCGCGCCATTCGAGCGCTACCTGCGCCGGCTTTATGCCGGCGCCGGCCGCAGCAACGACTTCCGCCGATTGCAGCGCCGGCTGTTCGTGGTCGCCACCAACTTGAACACCGGCGAGGCTGCGCGCTTCGGCGAGCCCGGGCTTGACCACGTGCCGATCTCGCGTGCGGTACAGGCGAGCACGGCGCTGCCCGGCCTGTACTCGCCGGTCGAGATCGACGGCGAGACGTATGCCGACGGCGCGCTGCTGCGCACCATGCACGCCTCGGTCGTGCTCGAGGCCGGCGCGGATCTCCTGTTCGGCATCAACCCGCTGGTGCCCTTCGACGCGTCGGAAGGCGCCGACGGGCCGCGCGAGATCGAACTCACACGCCACGGCCTGCCCGCGGTGCTCGGCCAGACCTTCCGTTCCCTGATCCGCTCGCGCATGCAGGTGGGCGTCGCCGCCTACCACGACCGCTTCCCGCGCGCGGAGATCGTGCTGCTCGAACCCGACCGCGGTGACCGGCGCATGTTCTTCGCGAACGTGTTCCGCTACGCGGACCGGCGCCGGCTCGTGGACCACGCCTACCAGAGCACGCGCCGCGACCTTCGCCTGCGCGCGCGCGAACTTGCGCCGCTCTTTGCGCGCCATGGTCTCGCGCTCGACCGCCGCGCGCTCGCGGACCCGGCGCGCAGCTTCCAGGCCGCGCTGGAGCGCCAGCGTCGCAAGGACCGCGCGGTCGCGGCGGATCTCACGACGGCGCTCAACCGCCTGGAGCGGCTGCTGGCCTGAGAGCGGGCCCGTTCAGTCGAACGGGTGGCGCGTGACGATGGTCTGTTCGCGGTCCGGGCCGGTCGAGACGATCGTGACCGGGACGCCGGAGACTTCCTCGAGCCGCGCCAGATAGGCGCGCGCGGCGGCGGGGAGTTCCGCGAGCGACTTCAGCCCGACCGTGGGCGCCCGCCAGCCCGGCATCTCTTCGTACACCGGCACGCCGGCGTCGTCGTAGCGCACGCAGATTTGCACGCGCGCAAGGCCGTCCAGTACGTCCAGCTTGGTGACGCAGAGCGCGGTGACGCCGTTGTTCACGATCGAGTCCGCGAGCCCGACCGCGTCGAACCAGCCGGTGCGCCGCGGCCGCCCGGTCACCGCCCCGAACTCCTGCCCCACGCGGGACAGGTGGCGGCCCGACTCGTCGTCGAGCTCGGTCGGGAACGGCCCCGCGCCGACACGCGTGGTGTAGGCCTTGACGATGCCGAGCACGCCGTCGATGTCGCGCGCGCCCAGACCCGTGCCGACCGCGGCATATCCCGCGACCGTGTTGGACGAGGTGACGAACGGGTAGGTGCCGTGATCCACGTCGAGCAGCGAGCCCTGCGCGCCCTCCATCAGCACGCTGCCGCCGGCGGCGCGGATCGCGCGCAGGCCGCGCGTCACGTCGCCGATGAGCGGCTTGACGCGCTCGGCCTGGGCGAGGCAAGCGTCGAGCGTCGCGCGGAAATCCACCGGCGCGACGCCGAGGTGGCGCTCGAGCAGAAAGTTGTGCCATTCGAGGAGTTCGCGCAGGCGCGCCTCGAAGTGAGGTGCATCCTGCAAGTCGCCCACGCGCACCGCGCGCCGTGCCACCTTGTCCTCGTAGGCCGGGCCGACGCCGCGTCCCGTCGTGCCGATCTTCGTCGCGCCGGAGGCGGCTTCGCGCGCGCGGTCGATCGCCGCGTGCGAGGGCAGCACCAGCGGGCATTTCGGGCTCACCGTCAGCCGCTCGAACGCGGGCACGCCGCGCGCCGCGAGCATGTCGGCCTCCTCGAGCAGTTTCGCGAGCGAGACCACCACGCCGTTGCCGATGAAGCAGCGCACGTGCGGGCGCAGCACGCCGGAGGGGATCAAGGACAGGATCGTCTTCTCGCCGCCGATCACGAGCGTGTGGCCGGCGTTGTGGCCGCCCTGGAAGCGCGCGACGGCGTCGGCGCGCTCGGTCAGCAGGTCCACGACCTTGCCCTTGCCCTCGTCCCCCCACTGGGCACCGACCACGACGACGACCTTGCCCACGCGTCCTGCCCTCAGGAACGGACGAGCCAGATCAGCAGGAGCCCGGCGAGCATGCTCACGGCGCCGGCGACGCGCAGCGTCGCGTCGCCCGCCCCGGCCATGGACGCGGCCGCGCGGCGCACGCCGCCCGGGCTCAGGAACGGCAGCACACCCTCGATCACGAGCACGAGACCGAGCGCGGCCGCGAGGTCGGGCCAGGCGATATGCATTCAGATCTCAGCGGCCGGGCTGCTTCAGGTAGCGGAAGAACTCGCCTTCCGGCGCGATCACGAGCACGTCGCCGGGCTGCCCGAGCGCGTTGCGGTAGGCCTGCAGGCTGCGATGGAAGGAATAGAACTCGGGATGGCGCTGGTAGGCGCGCGCGTAGGTCTCGGCCGCGATGGCGTCGCCCTCGCCGCGGATCTTCTCGGCATCGCGATTGCCGACCGCCAGCAACTCGGTGCGCTCGCGGTCCGCCTCGGCGCGGATGCGCTGCGCCTGCTCGTCGCCCTCGGCGCGCAGCTGCGCGGCCTGGCGCGCGAAGTCCTGGCGCATGCGGTTGTAAACCGACTCCGACACCTCGTCCGGCAGGTCGATGCGTTTGACGCGCACGTCCACGAGCGTGAGCCCCAGCTCGCCGACCGACTGCCCGGCGAACTGCAGGATGTCGCCGATGAATTCCGCGCGCTCGGCCGCGACCACCTGCTGGATGGTGCGCTTCGCGATCACGCCCTTGAGGCCGTCCTTGACGATCTCGGCGAGGCGCGCGGCGGCCGCCTCCTCGTCGCCGGTGGTCGCCGTGTAGTACTTCGCGACGTCCGACACGCGCCACTTCACGAAGAAGTCGACATTCAGGATCTTGCCCTCGCTGGTCAGGAACTGCTCGGCGGGGTAGTTGCGCGTCAGCACGCGGCGGTCGAACTTCAACGCCGTGTTGACCACCGGGATCATGAAGTGCAGGCCCGGCTCATAGTCGGTGCGCACGATCTCGCCGAAGCGGAGCTTGATCGCGAGCTCGGTTTCCTGCACCTGGAACAGCACTCCGTTCGCGAGCCACGCGGCCGCGACCGCGCCGATCAGCAGCGGGAACAGGCGCCGCGCCATCAGCGTTCCCTCCGCGTCCGCGGGTCCTGGGCCTCGACCGCGCTGCCATCCTCGAGCCGGATCGTCGGTGGCGTCTCGACCGGCGCGCGCTGCTGGCCGCGCTGCTCGAGCAGCTTGTCGAGGGGCAAGTACACCAGGTTCCCGGCGCCCTGGGTGTCGACGATGATCTTGGCCGAAGAGCCCAGCACCCGCTCCATGGTCTCGAGGTAGAGCCGCTCGCGCGTCACCGCGGGCGCCCGCTGGTACTCGGTCGCAAGCGCGAGGAAGCGCGCCGTCTCGCCCTCGGCGTCGGCGATCTTGCGGCTGCGGTAGGCACGCGCGCCCTCGACCGTGCTGACCGCGGCGCCGCGCGCCTTCGGCACGATGTCGTTGGCGTAAGTCTGCGCGGAGAGCGTGGCGCGGTCCTTGTCCTCGCGCGCCTTGATCGCGTCCTTCTGCGCGGGCGCCACCTGCTCCGGGACGCTGACGTCCTGAAGGTTGACGCTGATGACCTCGATGCCGGTGTTGTAGGCCCGGATCGTGCGCTGCACCAGCTCCTTGGTCCTGGCGCTGATTTCCTGGCGGCCGAGCTCGAGCACGAAGTCGAGCTTGCTCTGGCCGATGACCTCGCGGATCGCGCTCTCGCTGACCTCGCCGAGCGTCTCCTCGGGGTCGCGCACGACGAACACGAAATTCTCCGGGTCCGCCCGCCGGTACTGAACGGCGAGGTTGATGTCCACCAGCGCCTCGTCCTGCGTCAGCATGCGCGTGCGATCGGAGAAGCTCTGGAACTCGGAGACGTTCACGACGGTGCGCCGGTCGATCGGCCACGGGATACGCCAGTTGAGGCCCGCGGTCGTGGTCGCGACGTAGCGGCCGAAACGCGTGATGACCGAGCGCTCCGCCGCGTCATTCTGGTAGAAGCCGGTAAGGCCCCAGAGGATCAGCAGGCCCGCGACGATGTAGCCGAGGCCAAATGCGCCGCCGCCGCGCGTCGCGCCCGCGCCCGGCCCCCGCCCGCCGCCGCCGAACATGCCGCGCAGCTTCTTCTGCAGGCGGCGCAGCGCCTCGTCCAGGTCGGGCGGACCCGGCTCGGGCCGGCGCTGCCAGGGGTTCTCGTTCTTGCCGGGATCATTCCAGGCCATGCATGTGCTCGCGTTCGGGAGTCAGGCGGCGGATATCGCGCTTTCGCGCCCGAATTCTACGAAGCCCTCCGCGGGCAGACAAGGCGACGCGACGCATGCGAAGTCGAGGCCCGCGGCGCGGCAGAGTTCCTCAAGCTGGCGGTGGGAGGACTCGACCGTGAGTTCCGCGCCGCCGTCGGCCGCCGCCGTCTCGCCGCGCACCAGGCCGAGCGCGTACAACTGGGAACGCAGCCGGCCTTGCGACGGCGGCAGGCGAACCGTCATGTTCATTGCCGTCTCGCCGAAAATCTCCTGCAGGCTGTCGCGCAGGAGCGCGACGCCCACGCCGGTCGCCGCCGAGAGCCACACGGCCGCCGGCCGACCGTCGGCGCCGCGCGCGAGTTCGGGCGCGCGGCCGAGCCGGTCGATCTTGTTGTAGACGTGCAGCTGCGGAATCGTGCCCGCGCCGATGCCGGCCAGCACCTCGTCCACCTGCGCCATGTGGCGCTCGCGGTCCGGGTCGGCCGCGTCCACCACCTGCAGCAGCAGGTCCGCGTCGCGCGCCTCCATCAGGGTCGAGCGGAACGCGGCGACCAGCTCGTGCGGCAGGTCGCGCACGAAGCCGACCGTGTCCGCGAGCACGATGTCGGGCGTGTGCGGCAGCCGGATGCGCCGCACGGTCGGGTCGAGGGTCGCGAACAGCTGGTCGGCCACGTAGGCATCGTGGCCGGTGAGCGAGCGGAACAGCGTGGACTTGCCGGCGTTGGTGTAGCCCACGAGCGCGACGGACGGCACCGGCACGCGCTTTCTCACGCTCCTGCCGGTGTCGCGCTGGCGCGCGAGCTTCTCGAGCCGCGACGCGAGCGTGCGGATGCGCTTGCCGACCAGGCGGCGGTCGGTCTCGAGCTGGGTCTCGCCTGGGCCGCGCAGGCCGATGCCGCCTTTCTGCCGCTCGAGGTGGGTCCAGCCGCGCACCAGTCGCGTGGACAGGTGCTTGAGCTGCGCGAGCTCGACCTCCAGTTTGCCCTCGGCGCTTCGCGCGCGTTGTGCGAATATGTCGAGGATGAGCCCGGTGCGGTCGAGCACGCGCCGGCCGACGAGCTGCTCGAGGTTGCGCTCCTGCGACGGCGACAGGTCGTGGTCCACCAGCACGACGTCGGCGCCGTCCGCGAGGGCGCAGACCCGCACTTCCTCGGCCTTGCCGCTGCCAATGAAGTAGCGCGGGTCCGGCGTACGGCGCGAGCCGGTCAACGTAGCAACCGGCAGCGCGCCCGCGGAGCGCGCGAGCGCCTCGAATTCGGCGAGCTCGTCGGCGTCCACCGGCGAGCCGAGACCGATGCGCACGAGGATCGCGCGTTCGCCCCGCTCAGGCCGTTCGAACAATGGATCCTGCCGGAACCTGCCTCATGCGGGCTCGGCTTCCCTGACGCCGTCTTCCTCCGCTCCTTCCGCCGCCGGCAGGCGCACGTTGCGGGCGGGCACGACGGTCGAAATCGCGTGCTTGTAGACCATCTGGCTGACGGAGTTTTTCAGGAGCACGACGAACTGGTCGAAGGAATCGATCTGGCCCTGCAATTTGATCCCGTTGACCAGGTAAATGGACACGGGCACGCGCTCCTTGCGCAGGGCATTCAAGAAGGGATCCTGAAGGGACTGACCTCTGGCCATGGTAACTCCTTGTTTTTGTAAAAGTTCATGCCGCTCTACGGGGGCACGGCGGCTACACGATACGCAAGCGGGGCTGCAAACAAACGCCACAGGCGTCGCCCGCAAGTGACGCAGTCTAGCACCTCGTCTGGACCCGGTCTCAGGCGGTTTTCAGCCAGTTATCGATGCTTTCCGCCACGCGCCCGGACGTCGCCGGGTCGTCAGCAGCAAGCCAAGCCGCCTGCGGCTCGGCGCGCAGCCAGGTGAGCTGGCGCCGCGAGTACTGGCGGGTCGCGACGATCGCCTGCTCCACGGCATCTTCAAGCGTGCATCGGCCCTCGAGATGCGCCCACAGCTGCCGGTAACCGATCAGGCGGACGGCCGGCATACCGGCATGCAGGTCGCCGCGCTGGAACAGCGCGCGCACTTCCTCGAGCAGGCCGCGGCGCATCATTTCCCCGAAGCGCTCAGCCAGGCGCGCGGCGTGAGCCGCGCGGTCGGCAGGCGCAAGCACGAGGCGCAGGTCGCCGGCAGTGGACGCGCCGCGCAGGTTCTCGCGCTGGCGCGCGGAGATCGGCCCGCCCGTGATCGCGATGACCTCGAGCGCGCGCTGGATCCGCTGCCGGTCGCCGGGACGGATGCGGGCGGCCGCCTCCGGGTCCTGCGTCGCGAGCAGGGCGTGCAGGGCCTGCCAGCCCTCGCGTGCGGCGCGCTGATCGAGACTGCGGCGGATCGCGGGGTTCGCGGCCGGGAGCCGGGCGAGGCCGGACTGCAGCGCGCGGAAGTAAAGCATGGTGCCGCCGACCAGGAGCGGCACGCGCCCGCGCGCGGCGATCTCCTCCATCGCGCGCGTGGCGTCACCGACGAAGCGCGCAGCGGAGTAGCTTTCCGACGGGTCGATCAGGTCGATCAGGTGATGCGGCGCGCGCGCCAGGAGTTCCGCCGGCGGCTTGGCCGTGCCGATGTCCATCCCGCGATACACCATCGCCGAGTCCACGCTCACGATCTCGAGCGGAAAGCGCGCGGACAGCGCCACCGCGCGCTCGGTCTTGCCCGATCCGGTCGGGCCCATCAGCATGATCGCGCGCGGACGCGGCATCAGCGGCCGCGCAGGAACAGCCGGTCGAGCTCGGCGAGCGTGACCCGGGTCCAGGTCGGCCGGCCGTGGCTGCAGTGCCCGGATCGCTCGGTGCGCTCCATGTCGCGCAGCAGTGCATTCATCTCCGGGATCGTGAGCGCGCGGTGCGCGCGCACGGCGCTCCTGCAGGCGATGTTCGCCAGCAGCTCATGCTGGCGTTCCTCGATCCGGTGGGTGGCGCCATGGCGCCCGAGGTCCGCGAGTGCATCGCGCAGCACGCCCGCGATGTCCTGCCCTGCGAGCACCGGCGGCAGTTCGCGCACCGCGAGTGTCGCAGGACCGAGGCGGTCGACGACGAGGCCCGCCGCGGCGAGCTCGCCCCGGTGTTCCTCCGCCAGCGTCGCGTCGGCTTCGGTGGTCTCGACGATCGCCGGCACCAGCAGCGACTGGCGCGCGCCGCCGCCCGCGGCGAGCGCGGCCTTCAGCTGCTCATAGATGATGCGTTCGTGCGCGGCATGCATGTCCACGAGCGCCATGCCGTCCGCGGTCTGGCTCAGGACGTAGATGCCGTGCAATTGCGCGATCGCGTAGCCGAGCGGCGCCTCCATCGCAGCGGCAGGCGATGGTTCGGGCGGCGACCGGTCGGCGATGCCGAAGCCGGCCGCCTGCTCGGAAAGTGGCAGCCGCGCGGCGCCCGCCACGCCGGTTGCGCCATCGAGCCAGGTCGCGGCAGCGACCGGCGGCGCGGCAGCCGCTTCGGCGCCGGCCGCGGCGAGCGCCCGTTCGACGGCGCGGAACACGAAGTCGTGCACGCCGCGTGCGTCGCGAAAGCGCAGCTCGAGCTTCTGCGGGTGCGCATTCACGTCCACCTGCGCCGGATCGAGCATCAGGTACAGCAGCCAGGCCGGATGCCGCGCGCCGTAGCTGACGTCGCGGTAGCCGAGCCGCGCCGCATTCGCGAGCAGCCGGTCGCGCACCATGCGACCGTTCACGAACAGGAACTGACGGTCCGGTTGCGCGCGCGACTGCGAGGGCAGCCCGATCCAGCCCTCGAGCGCCTGCCCGCCGTGGCGGAACTCGAGGTAGCGCGAGTTCTCGACGAACTCGGCGCCCACCAGCCGTGCCACGCGCTCTTCGCGCTCGCGCCTGCCCGCCGCCGCCGGCAGCGCGAATTGCTCGCGCCGGTTGTGCGTCAGCGTGAAGGCGACGTCGAAGCGCGACAGCGCGAGCCTGGTGACCGTGCGCAGCAGGTGCTGGAACTCGGTCGCCTCGGAGCGCAGGAACCTGCGCCGCGCCGGCACCTTGTGGAACAGGTCGCGCACCTCGACGCTGGTGCCGGGCGGGTGCGCCGCGGGTCGCGGCTTGCCGGTGCGGCCGTCGGCGGCTTCCACCTGCGAGGCCGCAGCCGCGCCCGCCGCGCGCGAGGTCAGCGTCAGGCGCGAGACCGAGGCGATCGAAGGCAGCGCCTCGCCGCGGAAGCCGAGCGTGCCAACCCGCTCCAGATCATCGAGATTCGTGATCTTGCTGGTCGCGTGGCGCGCGAGCGCGAGCGTGAGTTCCGCCGCGGGAATGCCGGCGCCATCGTCGCGCACGCGGATCAGGCGGATCCCGCCGTGTTCCACGTCGATCGCGACCTGGTGCGCGCCGGCATCCAGCGCATTCTCGATCAGTTCCTTGGCGACCGAAGCTGGGCGCTCGATCACCTCGCCGGCGGCGATCTGGTCGATCAGCGGATCTGCGAGGATGCGGATCGGCATGGCGTGCCCCACAGCACGCCAGTCTAGCAGCGGGTGCCGCGATCAGGTGCCGCCGACGGCGGCGACGCTCGCGCCGGTCGTGACCTTCTCGCCCGCGCGCTCGCGCGTGGCCAGCATCGCGATGCGCGTGCCGGGCGGCGGGTTGTCGTAGAAGTAGCGGCGCACGCCCTGGTGGATCGCGCCCGCGAGCCTTCCCTGGTGCGCCGGGTCGCGCAGGCGCTTCTCTTCGTCCGGGTTCGAGATGTAGGCGGTCTCGACCAGCATCGACGGCACGTCGGGCGAAGTCAGCACGATCAGGCTCGCGTGCTGCACCTCGCTCTTCTTGAGCTGGCCGACGTCGTCGAGTTCCTTGAGCACGCGCGCGGCCGCCTCGCGGCTCGCGCTGATGGAGGCATTCTGCGACAGGTCGAGCAGCACGGATGCGAGCACGTCCGGCTTGTCGTCGAGCGACACGCCGCCGATCAGGTCGGCCGCGTTCTCGCGATCCGCCAGCCAGCGCGCCGCCTCGTTGCTCGCGCGGCGCGTGGACAGCACGTAGACCGACGAGCCGCGCACGTTGCGGTTCACGAACGCGTCGGCATGGATCGAGATGAAGAGGTCGGCCTCGTGCTCGCGCGCGCGCTTAATGCGGTCGCGGAACGGCACGAAATAGTCGCCGTCGCGCGTCAGCACCGCGCGCATGCCGGGCTCGGCGTTGATGCGCAGGGCGAGCTTCCTCGCGACCGCGAGCACGACCGTCTTCTCGCGCGTGCCCGCCTTGCCGACCGCGCCCGGGTCCTCGCCGCCGTGGCCGGCGTCGATCGCGATCACGATGTCGCGTTCCCCGCCGTTGTCCACTGCCTTGACCGCCTTGGGCGCCTGTTCCAGTCCGAGGTCCACGACCAGGCGGTGGCCGTAGGTCTCGTTCGGCGGCGTCAGGAAGCTTTTCGGTACAACCTTCGCGCCGACGTCGAGCACGACGCGCAGGCCGCCGCCCTCGCGCTCGCCAAGCCGCACCGCGCTGACGATGCCGGTCCCCGGCGGCGTTGCGACGCCCGCGGGTGCGAGCGCGGTCTGCTCGAGGTCGATGACGACTCGTTCCGGCTCGCTCAGGGAAAACATGGAATAGCCGGCGGGTGCCGAGAGGTCGAGCACGACACGCGTGGAATCCGGGCTGGCCCACAGGCGGATGTCCTGTAGCTGCACGGTTGGCGACTGGGCCTGCGCCGCCGCCGACGCGAGCATCAGCGAGATTGCAGCGAAACGCGGCGCAAAACGCATGGCGGACCCGTCGGTGAGGGTTGACGCTACTCTAGCGATGGACCCCCGAACATTCAACCATTTCAGCCAGATACGCTACGAACTTCGAGCGGAACCCGACCAGGCGGAAAGCCAAAGCCGCCCCGGCTCGGTCGCCGCGACTGCCTTGAGACCGCGCCCGGCGAGCCGATGTTCGAGCGTCACCGCGAGGTCGGCCTCGCCGAGGGCGGAGCCGCCGCGCTCCGGCCACTCGACCATCACGAGCCCCGGCAGCGCGCGCAGGTCACGGTAGCCGAGGGCTTCCAGCTCCGTGGCGCCGCGCTCGAGCCGATAGAGATCGAGGTGGTGTACCGTTCCCGCGCGCGTCTCGTAGGGCTCGACCAGCGTGAAAGTCGGGCTACGGATCGTGCCGGTGACGCCCAGCGCCCTGAGCAGCGCGCGCGCCAGCGTAGTCTTGCCGCTGCCGAGCTCGCCCGAGAGCCCGAGCAGCAACCGGTGCCGCCGCAGGTCCGGCAGCGAGCGCGCGAGCGCCTCCCCCGCCGCCACCGTCGCGGCTTCGTCCGCGAGCGTCAATTCCACGGCGGCTGCACTGCGCGGCGTAATTCCGCGACCAAGTCGCCCGCGATGACGCCACGCTCGCCGCCCGCAGCCGCGCGGTCGCCGGCGATTGCATGCAGCAGGACGCCGGCGGCCGCCGCGAGTTCCGGCTCCGCGCCGCCGGCGGCGAGCGCCGCGATGACGCCGGTCAGCACGTCGCCGGCGCCGGCAGTCGCCATCCCGGGATTGCCGCGGTCGCAGACCCAGGGCGCGCCCGAGGCCGAACTCACGAGCGTGCCCGCGCCCTTGAGCACGCAGGTCCCGCCATAGCGCTTCCGCATCGCGACGAGCGCGGAGAGTCGATCGCGCTGCACCGCCGCGGTCTTTGAATCGAGCAGCCGCGCGGCCTCGCCGGGATGCGGCGTGAGGATCCAGTGCGCCCGCCGGCGCGGGCGCTTTGCGGCGAGCGTGAGCGCGTCGGCATCCACGACCGTAGGCTTGCCGGCAGCGAGCGTCGCATCGAGCAAGTGCATGGCGCGTCGGTCGAGACCGAGGCCAGGGCCGATCGCGAGCGCGTCCGCGGGCCTCAGGAGTGGCCTCAGCTTCGAGGCCGTCGTCGCTGCGTGGCAGATGAGCTCGGGGCGGCGGCCGACGATCGCGGCCGCGGATGCGGTGGAAGTCGCGATTGCGACCAGGCCCGCGCCGGTGCGCAACGCCGCCTCCCCCGCAAGCCGTGCGGCGCCTGCCATGGCGTGGCCGCCCACGATCAACACGCGCCCGTGCTCGCCCTTGTGCGCGCCGCGCCGGCGCCGCGGCAGCGCCGCGGCGAGCAGCGACGCATCCATGCGCCGCAGCACCGGCACCATGCCCTCACACACCGACGCGGGTACACCCAAGCCCGCGAACTCGAGCGTGCCCATGTGCTCGCGCGCCTCGCCGAGGTAAAGGCCCGCCTTGAGTCCGACGAAGGTGATGGTGCGAGCGGCCGCGATCGCGGCCCCGCGCACGTGCCCGCTGTCGGCGTCCAGGCCCGAGGGAACGTCGAGCGCGAGCACCGGCAGGCCGCTCGCGTTGACCGCCTCGATGCAGTCGCGCATCCCGCCCGCGACGGGGCGGTCGAGGCCGGTGCCGAGCAGCGCATCCACGACGAGGGCTTTGCCCGCCAGCAACGTCTTCGAGAACGAGACGTGCCGGCCACCGGCGGTCGAGAAGTCTTCGAATGCCTTCGCCGCTTCGCCAACAAGTCGCGGGGGATCCACCAGCGCCGCGACCGTGACCTCGAACCCCGCCGCCTGCGCCACGCGCGCGAGCACGTATCCGTCGCCACCGTTGTTGCCTGCGCCGCAGACCACCAGCAGGCGCCGGACCGCGGGCCAGGAGCGGCGCAGGCACTCCAACGCGGCGGCGCCCGCGCGCTGCATCATCGTGTAGCCGGGGATGCCCTCGCGCTCGATCGCGCGGCGGTCCATCGCGCGGACCTGTGCGGCCGAGTAGACCTCGACGGGCAGCATTTCCATCGCGGCGATTATACTGGCCGCTCGCCGCCGACGGCCCCGCCATGCCACGCGCCTTTACCGCCCATGAACTCAACGCGCTGCGGGCGCGGCTCGATGCGCTCGCGGCAGAACTCGGCTTCGACCAAGTCGGCATCGCGGGCATCGAGTTGCCCGAGGACGAACGGAATCTCGAACGCTGGATCGCGGAACGGCGCCACGGCGAGATGCACTACATGGAGCGCCATGGACGCCGGCGCAGCCGGCCCGCCCTGCTGGTGCCCGGCACGGTGCGCGTGATCAGCGTGCGCATGGCAGCGGGCGCGCCCGACGCCCTGCCCGCCCCGCGCGTGCTGGCCGACGGCAGCCGCGCCTACGTCGCGCGCTACGCGCTCGGGCGCGACTACCACAAGGTGCTGCGCGGACGCCTCGCGCGCCTCGCGCGCGCACTCGAGGCCCAGATCGGGCCATTCGGCTACCGCGCCTTTGTCGACTCGGCGCCGGTGCTGGAGAAGCCGCTTGCGCGCAACGCCGGCCTCGGCTGGATCGGCAAGCACACCAACCTCATTAACGAACGCGCCGGGTCACTGTTCATGCTTGGCGAGCTGTTCACCGACCTGCCGCTGCCGGTGGACGCGCCGGCCAAGGACCGCTGCGGGACCTGCAGCGCGTGCATCCCGGCCTGCCCGACCGGCGCGATCACCGCGCCCTACCAGCTCGACGCGCGCCGCTGCATCTCTTACCTCACGATCGAGTACCACGGCGCGATCCCGGAAGAACTGCGGCCCGCGATCGGCAACCGCGTCTTCGGCTGCGACGACTGCCAGCTGGCCTGCCCCTGGAACAAGTTCGCGCGCACCGCCTCACTTCCGGAATTCCGCGTGCGCCAGGGGCTGGACGGCGCCGGCCTCGCGGAGCTGTTTGCCTGGACCGAGGCCGAATGGCTGGCGCGGACGGCAGGCTCCGCGCTGCGCCGCCTCGGCTACCGGCGCTGGCTCAGGAATCTCGCGGTCGCGCTCGGCAATGCGCCGCCCTCGGGCGAGGCGGTGGCCGCGCTGCAGGCGCGAGCCGACGATGGGGACGTTCTCGTGCGCGAGCACGTGCGCTGGGCGCTCGCGCGCCAGGGAGTCAGCGCCTCACCGGATTGACGTAGTGGCGCCCGCTCTGCGTGGTGCGGATGGTCTCGAACAGGTCGTCGAAGTCGCGCGAGTTGCTGGCCGGGTCGATCTCGGCGGTGTTGACGATCAGCAGCGGCGATGACGTGTACTGGTGGAAGTAGCGCGTGTAGGCCTCGCCGAGCCGCTCCAGGTAGGCGGCGTCGATGTACTTCTCGTAGGCGATGCCGCGCTTGTCAATGCGCTGCAGCAGGATGTCCACCGGTGCCTGCAGGAACACGACGAGATCCGGCGTCGGCGCGTCCAGCGCGAGCCGGGCGTAGACCTGGTCGTAGAGCTTGAACTCCTCGTCGTCGAGCAGGATGCGCGCGAACAGGCGGTCTTTGTCCAGCATGTAGTCGGCAATGCGCACCGGCGCGAACAGGTCCTGTTGTTGCAGTGCCGCCAGCTGCCGCGCGCGTTGAAAGAGAAAGTAGAGCTGCGCCGGGAACGCGGCCGCGCGCCGGTCCTTGTAGAAGCGCTCGAGGAACGGGTTCTCCATCGGCTGCTCGAACACGGTCTCGGCGCCGACCGCGGCCGCGAGCTTGCGCGCGAGGCTGGTCTTGCCGACCCCGATCAGGCCTTCGACCACGACCAGCCGGTGCGGCCAGTTCTCTGGGTTCGCTTCAGTCACCGGATCCCCGCGCCGCGAGCGCCTCGATGCCATCGCCGGATACCCGCTGCCGTAGCGACCGCACGCGGCCGTGACCCGGCACCCAGAGTTCCGGCGCGATTTCGGCCAAAGGATACAGCACGAAATTGCGCTGGTGCAGGCCCGGGTGCGGCAGCACGAGGCCGGGCTCGTGGCGCGTCTCTGCGCCGACGGCCAGCAGGTCCAGGTCGATGATGCGCGGTCCCCAGCGAGTGGCGGGTTCCTTGCGGCCCATGCGCTGCTCGATGGCCGCGAGTTCGGCGAGCAGCGCACGCGATTCGAGTGTCGTCAGGAGCCCGGCCGCCGCATTGACGAAGGCGGGCTGGTCCTGCGGGCCCATCGGCCGGCTCTTCCACAGCCCTGACCGCAGCACGAGCCGCGCCTGCGGCACCGCCGCGATGGCGGTGAATGCGGATTCAACCTGGCGCGCGGGATCGTGGAGGTTGCTGCCGAGCGCCACGTAGGCCGGGCGCCAGTTCACGGCGCTTCAGCCCTCGGTGGCGGGCGCGCGGTGACGGCGGCCGCCGCGGCGGCGCCGGCGGCAACGGGGCCCGCCCTCCTGCGGCGCACCGCCCGCGTCCGCGCCCACGCGCTGCTGTTGCTCGTCCGGCGGCAGCGACTGGATCTCGGTCCACCATTGCGCGATGGCCGGGTCCTCGCCGCCCGCCTCGGCGCGCAGCAGCAGAAAGTCGTAGGCGGCGCGGAACCGCGGGTGATGAAGGAACGCCAGTGCGCGGCGGCCCTCGCGGCGATGGAACCGCGGCTGCAGCGCGAGCAGCTCCCGCATCGGGATCGAATAGCGCTTGGGGATGCTGATGCGGCGGTTCTGGGCGACGACGACCTCATCCACGGCTTCGGCGATCGCCTGCCCCGGGTGCATGCCGGCCTGGAAGCGCTTCTGCGCCGCGCCCGTCACGGGGCCGAACAGCAGCACCGCGAACAAGAACATTGGAGTGACCGCCCGGCCCTCGGCGACGCGGCGGTCGGTGTTCGCGAGCCCGGCCTGGATCAGGCGCAGCGCCATGCCGTCCTTTTCCGCGGTGAGCCACTCGGCAGTCGCCGGAAACAGATGCTCGAGCAGGCCGCGCTCGCGCAGCAGCGCGAACGCGCGTTGCCCGAAGCCCGCGAGGAACAACTTCAGGAACTCTTCCAGCAGGCGCGCAGGCGGAATGCCGTCGAGCAGCGGCGCGAGCCGCTCGATCGGCTCGCCCGTGCCGGAGTGCAATCCGAAGCCGAGCTTGGCCTCGAAGCGCACCGCACGCAGCATCCGCACCGGGTCCTCGCGGTAGCGCGTCTCGGGGTCGCCGATCAGGCGCAACATCCGCGCGCGCACGTCCTCGACGCCGCCGACGTAGTCCCAGATCGAGAAATCCTCGATATTGTAGTAGAGCGCGTTGCAGGTGAAGTCGCGCCGCCACACATCCTGGTCGATGCTGCCGTAGACGTTGTCGCGCAACAGCCGCCCGCGCTCGTCGTGTGCGCGGTCGAATCCGTCCGGGTCGTCCGGGTCGGCGACATTGCCATCGACATCGCCATGCTCGTCGAGCGACGGCACAACCGGTCCCTCATCCTCCTCTTCCGTCACTCCGTCGAGGTCGGGTTCCGGCGCCATCGGCGCGCCGGCCGCGCGGAAGGTCGAGACCTCGATGACCTGCTGGCCGAAGCGGATGTGCGCGAGCCGGAAACGGCGGCCGATCAGGCGGCTGTTGCGGAAAAGGCGGCGAATCTCCTCGGGGCGCGCGTCGGTCGCGACGTCGAAGTCCTTGGGCTCGATGCCGATCAGCAGATCGCGCACGCAGCCGCCGACCAGAAACGCCTGGTAGCCCCCGTCCTTGAGGCGATAGAGCACCTTGAGCGCGCTGCCCGCGATCATCGAGCGCGAGATCGGATGGTCCGCGCGTGCGACGATCACCGGGGTCTGGGCCCGGTCGCTGGCTTCGTTCAAGGAGTCGGGTCCGCTTGAGGTCGAATGGTGGGCCCGTATAATACCAGCCCCCAAATCCGGGCCCGCACCGGACGCAAAGGCGCCTCGCTCCCATCGTCTAGAGGCCTAGGACACAGCCCTCTCAAGGCTGGTACGAGGGTTCGAATCCCTCTGGGAGCGCCAT
>JBQTKI010000026.1:0-9397 GCA_052386275.1 Gammaproteobacteria bacterium | reverse complement strand
CGAGGCGCTGCTGCGCCTTGGGCAGGCGGGTGAGGCGCTCGATCTTCTGCTGAATCCTGGGCGCGGGTCCGCGCTTGCCCGGCGGGGCCTTCTCGTCAATCAGGGTCTCGATGCTGACGCTCAAGGCTCTGGCCAGGGCCGGCTGCGTATTCCGGCTGATGCCGGGCCACAGTTCCGGCCCATGCCGGGCCGGCATTCCGGTCGATGCCGGGCCACGATTCCGGTCCATGCCGGGCCACCATTCCGGAGGATGCCGGGCCAGCTGATGTGAGGCGGGTGAACCACCGCTACCGTGATCGATTTGCCGCAGGGCAAGGAGATCGACGGTGGGGCAAGCGAGGTTACCCGTGCGCAAGATACGCGAGGTTTTGCGGCTCAAGGCCGAACGATTTGGGGATCGGCAGATCGCCGCGGCAATTGGTTCCGCGCGTTCGACGGTGCAGGAGTGTCTGCGCCGTTGCCGTGAAGCCGGCATCGGCTGGCCGCTGCCGGCCGAGCTCGACGAGCCGGCGTTGCACGCGCGGCTGTACCGGCGCGCGGTGCCGCTGTCGCGCACGCCGCAGCCGGATTTTGCGTACCTGCACGCCGAGCTCAAGCGTCGCGGCGTGACCCGGATGCTGTTGTGGCAGGAGTACAAGGCCGCGCATCCGGACGGCTGGCAATACAGCGTATTCTGCGACCAGTACCGGCGCTGGCTTTCGACCCAGGAGCTGGTGCTGCGCCAGGAGCACCTGCCCGGCGACAAGGGGTTCGTCGATTACGCCGGCCAGACGGTGCCGATCACGGATCGGTTGAGCGGCGAGCAACAACCCGCGCAGGTGTTCATCGCCGTGCTCGGCTGCTCCAACTACACCTTCGCCGAAGCCACCTGGACGCAAGGCTTGCCCGACTGGCTCGGCAGCCACGTGCGCGCGCTCGAGTATTTTGGCGGCAGCCCCGCCGCCTTCGTGCCGGATAACCTGAAGAGCGCGGTTACCAAGGCGAGACGCTACGAGCCGGAGCTGAACCGCGCCTACCAGGAGTTCGCCGAGCACTATGGGATTGCCATCTTGCCGGCGCGGGTCAGGAAGCCGCGCGACAAGGCCAAGGTCGAGACCGGCGTGCTGATCGTCGAACGCTGGATCCTGGCGCGCCTGCGCAACCGCACGTTCTTCTCGCTCGCCGAGCTCAACAGCGCGATCGCCGGGCTGCTGGAACATTTGAACACCCGCCCGTTCAAGAAGCTCGCCGGCTGCCGCCGTTCGCGCTTCATCGAGCTCGACCGGCCAGCCCTGCGTCCCCTGCCGCCGCGCCGATACGAGTTTGGCGCGTGGCGCAAGGCGAAGGTCCACCCCGACTATCACATCGAGGTCGCCCGGGCCTATTACTCCGTGCCGTACCGACTCATCGGCGCGCAGGTCGATGTGCGCCTCAGCGCCCACGCGGTAGAGATCTTCCACGGCGGCCACCTCATCGCCGCCCACGCGCGTGCCGGCGAGCGCGGCCGGCGCTCAACCCGCCGCGCCCATCGGCCCGATAAACACGTCGCTGTCATCGACAACACGCTCGCTCGCACGCTCAAGTCGGCGGCGCAGATCGGACTCGCCACGCTTGCGGTCATCGAGCATCAAGCCGCGTACCGTAAGCATCCGGAAGAGACCTTGCGAAGCGCGCAGGGGATCCTGCGCCTCGCCCGCGACTTCTCGCCCGCACAACTGGAGCAGGCCTGTGCTCGGGCGCTGCAGTTGCGCAGTTACAGCTACCGCGCAGTACGCACGTTCATCGAACTGCCCGCCACGGTGCCGACCCAGCCCGCGCTCGACCTGGCACACGAGAACGTGCGCGGCCCCGACTACTTCCAGTGATCCAACGTCCGCCTGACAACCGCAAGGAGTCCATGACGATGTTGACCGAACCTCTGATCCAGCAATTGCACGCCCTGCGCCTGCAGGGTATGGCCACCGCACTCGAACAACAGGTAACCGCCGGCGCTGGCACCGCGCGCTCGTTCGAAGATCGACTGGGCCTTCTGATCCAGCACGAGTTCACCGAGCGCGCCAGCCATCGCCTGGCGCAGCGCCTGCGGTGGGCCAGGCTGCCGCAGAACGCCTGCCTCGAAGACCTCGACACCCGTACCGCGCGCGGTGTCGATCCTGGACAACTCGCCCAGCTCACCGACCTCGCCTGGATCAAGCAGCACTTGAACCTGCTCATCACCGGGCCCACCGGCATCGGTAAGAGCTACCTCGCCGCAGCGCTCGCGCATGCCGCCTGCCGGGCATCCTGGAGTTGACCCGCTTTCGTGGACGGGTAGTTTCCTAAATTCTCACTTCCTGTCCTGCCAGTAATCTCCTCTCAAAGTTGTTCGGTGACAAGCGGCCGATCGACGAGTGACGCCGATGCGGGTTGTACCAGCCCTCGATCCACTCGAACAGTGCCATTCTGGCCTCGGCTTTCGACTTGAACCGCCGATGCTTGAGCAGCTCCTTCTCGAGCGAGGCGAACACGCTCTCGGCCATGGCGTTGTCGTAAGCGTCGCCCACCGTGCCCATCGACGGCATCACGTTCATCTCCTGGCAGCGTTTGCCGAACGCGTAGCTCGTGTATTGGCAGCCGTGGTCCGAGTGGTGAATGACATTTTGCGGTCGCCGTTGCTCTAGCGCCATGTTCAGGGCATCCAGCATCAGTTGCGTCCGCAAGTGATCGTCGATCGCCCAGCCGACGATCTTGTGCGACCAGACGTCCAGCACCAGGGCGAGGTAAATCGTGCCCGCCCAGGTCGGCACGTAGGTGGCGTCAGCCACCCACAGCTGATCCGGTCCGTCCGCCTTGAACTGGCGCTGCACCAGATCCTCGTTCGCAGGGGCCATGGCATCCGGCGTCGTCGTCACCACGTAGTTCGACGCGACGATGCTCTTGAGGCCATTCTCCCGCATCAATCGCGCGACGCGCTTGCGGCCAACGTTCACCTCGTGATCGTCCTTGAGTTCGGCGTGGATGTTCGGCGCGCCGTAGCGGCCCTTGGAGCGCCGATAGATCTCATGGATCCTGGCGCTCAGACCGATATCGACCCGGCGACGGGTCGACAGCGGCCGATCCCGCCAGGCATAAAACCCGCTGGCAGATACCTGAAGCAAGCGGCACATCACCCGTACCGGCTGGGTGGCCTGGTTCGCCTTCACGAATCCGAAGAGCGCTTCGGTGTCGCGGGCTTCTCGTTCGCAAACCAGGCCGCGGCTTTTGACAGGATGTCGCGCTCCTGCAAGAGCTTGCGGTTCTCACGCCGCAATCGGGTGAGCTCTTCGCGCTCCGCCGTCGTCAGGCCGCCATCCCCGCGACCTCGATCCCGATCCGCCTGCTTGACCCACATCCGGATCGACCAGCTCGTGCACCCGAACTGCTGCGCCAGCTCGTTGTACGAGCGACCGGCGCGGAACAACTCAACCATCTGCCGCCGAAACTCCGGCGTGTACCGCTTGACCTTCCGACCCATTGCATGACCCTCCTCTTGTGAACATGATGTGTCCACAAAAGCGGGTCAACTCCAGATAGAAAGTTCCTTCGTTTCCTCAAGACCAGTATCGGTGAGATGGCGCGAATGATCGGGGCGCCCATCGTTCACGGGGCGATCTGTGGCCCGCTGGTGAGCAACACGCCGTATTTCCCAGGCTTCAAGTGGCGCTCCGAGTTCCTTGGCGAAGCTCAGATCGTTGACGGAGCGGGCAATATCCTGGCCCGGCGTAGTGCCGAGGAGGGAGAAGGGGTGATTCTGGCGACCATCACACCGGGCGCAGTTGCGCCGACCCGAGTGATCGAAGATCGCTTCTGGACGTTTCCTCCCGATCCCGCCGCGCGTGCTATCGACGTGATGTGGTCGACGCTCAATGGCCATGCGCGTCGTTACTACCATCGCATGAAGCGGCGAGGAGTATTCAAGCCAATCCCTGCAGCGCCGGCGTAACCACAATGGAGGGAACTGGCGTTTGCTGATGAACGCCCGACCTATTTCCTGGCCGTCACGGCGGGCGAGTACCACCCGATCCCATTCCGAACTCGGAAGTGAAAACGTTCTGCGCCGATGGTATTTTGGCCGCAGGCCAGGCGAGAGCAGGCCACTGCCGGGATCCCAAGGCGAAGCCCCCGGCGGAAACGCCTGGGGGGTTTTTCGGTCCAAATTTCATATGCCGTCCACCGTCTCCGCGGTCATCCCCGCCCGCAACGAAGGGCCGACCATTGCAGGCGTGATTGCGCCGCTCGTCCGCCACCCCCTGATCGGCGAGGTCATTGTCGTCGACGACGGCTCGACCGACGACACCGCCGCGCGCGCGCGGGACATGGGAGCATGCGTGATCTCGCTGCCGAGGAACGGCGGCAAGGGCGCGGCCATGTCGCAGGGCGTGCGCGCCGCGCGCCATGATGTGATCCTGTTCTGCGATGCCGACGTGCTCGGGCTCACGCCCGAAAAGATCACGCGCATTCTTGCACCGATCCTGGCAGGCGAGTACGCGATGTACGTCGGCATCCGCGGCCGCCGGACCTTCTGGGCGAATCGCCTGCTGCATTTCACGCCCATCCTGGGTGGCGAGCGCGCGCTGGTGAAGTCCCTGTGGCGGCACGTGCCGCGCGGGTACAAGAAGGACTTTCAGATCGAGATCGCGCTCAACTTCTTCGCCAAGCGCTTCGGCTACCCGATGGGCTTCGAGGTGCTGCCGGGACTGTCGCAAGTCATCAAGGAGCGCAAGCGCGGCCTGCTGCCGGGCCTGTGGCAGCGGCTCGGGATGATCGCGGACATCCTGCTGGTCAGCTGGCGTCTGTATGTGGTGCTGCAAGCACTGCTGTTCGCGCGCGAGCTGGCGCGGCACACGGCAGCCGGCGATCCGGCGTTGGCGCCGCCGTCGATGACCGGGCGCGCGACTCGCCGCCGCGCTAGTCGGACTTGCCGCGCAGATAGCGGTCCAGGAACCTGACGTAGGCCTCCGACGCCGCGATCCGGTTCTCGCGCCGCGCGAACCCGTGGCCCTCGTCCGGGAACAGCAAGTACTCGACCGGCACGCCGTTCGCCTTGACCGCCGCGACCATCTCGTCGCTCTCGACCTGCAACACGCGCGGGTCGTTCGCGCCCTGGATCACGAGCACGGGCTTGACCACGTTCTTCGCGTGGAACAGCGGCGAGATGCGCCGGTGCCGCTCCTCGTCGGTCGCCGGGTCGCCCATCTCGTCGTAGAGCGCTTCTTTGAACGCTTCCCACCATGGCGGAATGCTGGCGAGCGTGCGCACCCAGTTGGTCACCCCGAAGATGTTGACACCGGCGTCGAAGGCCTCCGGCTCGAACGCGAGCGCGGCCATCACCATGTAGCCGCCGTAGCTGCCGCCGATGATGCCGATGCGCTCGCCATCCACCCAGTCGAGCCCCTCGAGATACTTGCGCCCGGCGACGATGTCCTTGAGGTCCACATCGCCATGGCGTCTGTCGTCCATGTGATAGAAGGACTTGCCGTAGCCGGACGAGCCGCGATTGTTCGCGGCAAGCACCGCGTAACCGTGGTTGACGAGGTGCTGGATCGTCGCCGAGTACCCGGTGCGGCTCTGGCCGCCAGGCCCGCCGTGCACCCAGACGAGCGCCGGCACCTGGTTCCCGGCGCCCGCGTCGCGCGGCTGGTAGAGGATGCCCGGGATCTCGAGCCCGCCGTCGCTCCGGTAGCGCACGACAGTGCTGGTCACGAGATGCGCGGGATCGATCGCGGGATTGAGCGCCTGCGTCCATTGCCAGAACCTGCCGCTCGAGAGCTCCACCGTGAACACGTTGGACGGCGAGTTGTCGGCATTGATCAGGAAAGCGATCTGCTTCTCGTCGGGCGAGAACCGCACCTGGCGCAGGTCGCCCCGCGGCAGCCCCGCCGGCAGACGCAGGTCGGCGCCGGTCTTGCGGTCGTGGATGGTGACCGCGGTCGAGGCGTCCGCGTTGACGCCGTGCACCCGATACCGTCCCGAGGGCGAGAACGTCACGTACATGACGTCCCAATCGTCCGCGATCAGCGGCTTCTTTTCGCTGCTCGCGAGCGCGTGCGTCCAGGCCTGCGTGTACTCACCGTGCTGGTCGGTGCCATAAACGAGCGCATTGCCTTCCGGCGTGAACTCGTAGACCGCGTGCGAGACGTTGCCCTGGTGTGCGGTGATATTCTTCGGTTCGCCCTTGCCAGCGAGCGACACCAGCCAGATGTCGTTGTCGGCGGACGTGCGCGGCTTGATCGCGGCGGCCCAGGCGCCGTCCGGGCTGACCTCGAATCCGTCGAGGCCCAGGTCGTTCTGGAATACGAGCTTGCGGCCGAAGTCGCCCGCATCGTAGCGGTAGAGGTCGAAGAACTTCGGGTCGCGCTCGTTGCTCGCGAGCACGAAGCCCTTTCCGCCGTCCACCCAGCCGACGAAGCTCGCCTTTACCTTCTCGCCTGGCGTCAGGTCGCGCGGGGTGACATCGCCGCCGACATAGACGTGGTTGAGCTCGTTGCCGCCCTCGTCGAAGGTGTAGAGATAGCGCTTGCCGTCCGGGAACCAGCTGATCGCGAACACGGCGTTGGTCGTGGATAGGGTGAGCGCCTGCTTCTCGCCGGACTTCAGGTCCAGGACGTGGGCATTGAATACGCCGGTCGGGTTCGCGGTGATCAGGAGCTTGCCGCCGTCCGGCGACCAGGCGCGCTGCGAGCCGGCGAGGCTGTAATCGACCGTCTGATAGAACGCCGCCGCATCGTGCACGGGCGTCGCCGCGGCCGCGATGCCGCCCGCAAGAGCGGCAAAGGCCGCGGCCATCCACCCGAGAATCCGTTTCGTCATCATCCGCACTCCTTCGCCTGCCATTCGTTTTCGTCGCGCCGCGCGGCCTCATCGAGATCGCCCGGTGCGGCATTCGCATCGTCCACCCATTCGCGGAGCCGGGGCCCGCCGTTGATCACGTCGATCGCGAGGCGCGTGGTCTCGTATTCGTACGGGAAGTCGCGCCACAGCGGGTAGTCGGGGGAAAGCGCGCGCAGCGCCTTGAATGCGAGCGCCACCAGCCGCCAGGGCCGGAACTTCGAGTGGTTGTAGCCGGGATCGTCCACGTGGATCTGGATGCCGGCGCACAGCTTGCCCTGGTGCTTGTGGAAGGTGGGCTCGAACCAGCAGGGCCGCAGCCGGCAGCCCGCGAGCCAGTCAGGTGCGAGCGCATGCATCTTCGAGAGCAGCGCATGCGGATCGAGATCCGGTGCGCCGAAAAGCTCGAGCGGCCGCGTGGTGCCGCGGCCTTCCGAAAGCGTCGTGCCCTCGAGCATCACGGTGCCAGGGTAGCAGCGCGCCATTGAAACGGACGGCGCGTTCGGGCTCGGGTTGATCCAGGCGCGTTCGCCGGCCGGCCAGCCGTAGCCTGGCGCCTGCGCGGGCCGCCAGCCTTCCATCGCGACGTGCACGTATTCGACGTCGAGCGCAAGCGTCCTCACGAACCAGTCGCCGAGCTCGCCCAGTGTGCGGCCGTGACGCATCGGCATGCGTCCCGCGCCGACGAAGCTCTCCCAGCCGGGCTGCAGGAACAATCCTTCGACCGGCAGCCCCGCGGGATTGGGCCGGTCGAGCACCCACAGGGCCTTCTTGTGCTCGGCTGCGGCCTCGAGCGCGTAGCGCAACGTGGTCGTGAACGTGTAGACGCGGCAGCCGAGGTCCTGCAGGTCCACCAGCAGCACGTCGAAATGCTGCATCATCTCCGCAGTCGGCCGGCGCACGCTGCCGTACAGGCTGAACACCGGGATGCGGTGCACCGGGTCGGTGTCGTCCGCCGACTCGACCATGTTGTCCTGCTTGGCGCCGCGCAGCCCGTGCTGCGGCCCGAACGCGGCGGTCAGCTTGAAGTCTTCGACCGCGGCGAGCGCGTCGAGCGAATGCGTGAGGTCGGCGGTGACTGACGCCGGGTGCGCGAGGAGCGCGACGCGCCTGCCGTCGAGCGGCTTGCGCACCGCGCGGTCGGCGAGCAGGCGGTCGATGCCGAGCTTCATCGGGCCGGCAGGGCGATCGTGAAACCGGCGGGATCGTGGAAGTCCGGCTGCGGCGAATGGTGGGCCAGCGCCCAGTAGGAAAGTCGTCCTGCCGCGTCCTCGATCACCGCGGCAAGCCCGGCATGCACGGTCGCGGTCCGCGCGAGTCCGCTCAACGCGGCTGGCGGCAGCCCGACGCTCATCTCGAGGAACTCCGGCCCGCGCTCGACCTCGATGGCTGGCGTCGGCAGTTCCGGGCACTCGCGGCCGCTCCTGCGGCCGGCGAATCGATAGACCGCCCAGGCTCCGGAGCTGGCGAAATTGAATTCGTGGTAGCTGTCACTGTCGGCGGCGCGAAGAAAGGCCTCGAAGCAGCTATGTTGCCAGAGTCCGTCGACGCGCTCTGCCTGCCCGCGATCGGGCCAGCGCAGCCCGGACATCGTCCCGTCGACGCGGAAGTGCAGGCGCCATCCGCGATCGCCCGCCGCCGCAATGCGCGCCGCGACCGCGCGCACCGCGTCGCAGCGCGAGGCGGGATGCGGTACCAATTCGGCGGCGGCGCTTCGCATGCGCCCATTATGGCAAGCTGACGTTCATGAACTTCGATTACGTGATCGTCGGCGCCGGGTCCGCCGGGTGCGTGCTTGCGAATCGCCTGAGTGCCGATCCGTCGCGCACGGTCTGCCTGATCGAGGCCGGCCCGCGCGATACCTCGCCGCTCATCCACATTCCGGCCGGCATCCTCGGCACGATCCCGCGGCGCGGCGTGAACTGGGCCTTCGAGACCGAGCCGCAGCCGGGCCTGGGCGGGAGGCGGGGCTATCAGCCGCGCGGGCGCGTGCTCGGCGGGTCGAGCTCGATCAACGCGATGGTCTATATGCGCGGCCACCGCAGCGATTACGACGACTGGGCGGCGGCCGGCAATCCGGGCTGGTCCTACGACGAAGTGCTGCCGCTGTTCCGCCGCTCGGAGGACCAGGCGCGCGGCGCCGATCGCTTTCACGGCGCGGGCGGTGAACTCGCGGTTTCCGACCTGCCGAGCCCGGTGGCGGCTTCCTTCGCCTTCGTCGAGGCCGCCCTCCGGCGCGGGCTTGCGCCGAACCGCGATTTCAACGGCGCGGAACAGGACGGCGCCGGCCTCTACCAGGTGACCCAGCGGCAAGGACGCCGTTGCAGCGCTTCCGTCGCCTTCCTGCCCCCGGCGCTCGCGCGGCCGAACCTGACCGTGATGACCGGCGCGACGGCGACGCGGCTCGTGCTCGAGGGCGCGACCGTCACCGGCGTCGAGATTGCGGGGAAAAACGGCGCGGCGCGCATCACGGCGCGGCGGGAGGTGCTGCTGTCAGCGGGCGTTTTCGGCTCGCCGCAGCTCCTGCTCCTCTCCGGCATCGGGCCGCGCGAGGAACTTGCGCGCCACGGCA
>JBQTKI010000025.1:0-2574 GCA_052386275.1 Gammaproteobacteria bacterium | reverse complement strand
GTCTCGCGGGGGCCGCCTCAACCGCGGGCCCGGCCGCCCGCGCGGCGCCCGGCGGAACCCGGGGGGGGGGGCCCCCCCGCCCGCCACCCCTCTGTCCTGCAACCTGAGAGATTGGGTACCGGTTCGTCCCCGGGGCCGCTCCCCTTCGGTGGGCCCGTGAGGGCCGCTCTCCAGAGTTCGCCAGTTCCTGCCGTTCGGTTGCCTGAGCGTTTCCGGGCGGGTTGCGCCTTCGGCGCCGCGCTTGCGCGGACTCTCCGGCAGGACCTGTTGGCGACCCGGCGATTCTAGCGGAAAGCGCCCGCGGGCACAGGGTATAGTCGCCCTCCGTCCGGCCTCCGGGAGACCCGACGATGCCCCGTTTGCCAACCCTGTTCAGCGCCCTGCTCACGGCCGCCTTGCTGGCGCCGCTCTCGGCCTCTGCCGACGCGACCACCGAACTGCATGCGCTGTTCGAGCGCGAATGGGAGCGCGACCTGCGCGAGAATCCGCTGCTCGCGACTTACCGCGGCGACCGCCGCTACGACGACCGCTGGCCGGACCTCTCGCCAGCGGCCGAGCAGGCGAGCGACGCGGCCGATGCCAGGGTGCTCCGGGAACTCGACGGCATTGCGCGCGAGGCGCTGTCGGCGGCCGATCGCCTGAACTACGACCTGTTCCGCCGGCTGTACGAGGAGCGCGTCGCGAGCGCCCGCTTTCGCCCCGAGTACTACGCCATCCGCGCGCGGGAGGGACCGCAGTCACTGAACGAAGTCGTCGAGACCATGCGCTTCGAGACCGTCGCGGATTACGAGCTGTGGCTCAAGCGTCTCGCGGCACTGCCTGGCTACCTCGAGCAGTACGGCGAACGTCTGCGGCGCGCCGTAGCAGAGGCCCGCACGCAGCCGCGCGTGATCATGGATCGCGTGGTGCCCCAGCTCGCGCTGCAGACCGTGGATCGCCCGGAGGACAGCCCGTTCTTCGCGCGGTTCCGTTCCTATCCCGACGCAATCCCGCAGGCGGAGCGCGAGCGGCTCACGCAGGCCGCGCGCAAGGTCATCGCCGAGGCGGTGATTCCGGCATACCGACGCTTCGCCGCGGTGTTCGGCCACGTCTACCTGCCGGCGTGCCGTGAGAGCGTCGGCATCTGGGACACGCCGCAAGGGCGCGACTTCTACGCGAACCGCGCGCGCTACCATACGACGACGTCGCTGACCCCCGAGGAGATCCACCAGATCGGCCTCGCCGAGGTCGCGCGCAACCGCGCCGAGATGCAGAAGGTCATGGATGAGGTCGGTTTCAAGGGCAGCCTGGTCGACTTCTTCCAGTTCCTGCGCACCGACCCGCAGTTCTACTACCAGACGCCCGATGAGCTGTTCCGCGCCTACGCCTACATCACCAAGGTGATCGATCCGGAACTGCCGCGGCTGTTCGGCAAGCTCTATCGAACGCCCTTCGGCCTGCGCGCGATCCCGGAAACGAGCGCGCCGAACACGACGACGGCCTACTACAGTGGTCCCTCGATCGACGGCAAGCGGCCCGGCTACTATTACGTGAACCTCTACCGCCCCGAGGTGCGGCCGAAGTACGAAATGGAAGTGCTGACCGTGCATGAGGCCGCGCCGGGTCACCACCTGCAGATCGCACTCGCGCAGGAGCAGACCGGCCTGCCGAAGTTTCGGCGCTTCGGCGATTTCACGGCCTACGTCGAGGGCTGGGCGCTCTACTCCGAGCGGCTCGGCTACGACCTCGGCCTGTACCAGGACCCCTACTCGCGCTTCGGCCAGCTGACCTACGACCAGTGGCGCGCGGTGCGCCTCGTCGTGGACACCGGCATCCACCACATGGGCTGGGCGCGGCAGCAGGCGATCGACTACTTCCTCGCCAACGCGGCCAAGACCGAAGCCGACATCATCAACGAGATCGACCGCTACATCGCCTGGCCGGGCCAGGCGCTGGCCTACAAGATCGGCCAGCTCAAGATCCTCGAGCTGCGCGAGCGCGCGAAGGCCGCGCTCGGCGAGCGCTTCGACATCCGCAGCTTCCACGACACCATCCTCGCGACCGGCTCCGTGCCGCTCGAGGTGCTCGAGCGCACGGTCGACGACTGGATCGCGGGCCAGCGACCGAAGTGACGACGGCCAGGCACAAGACCGTCGCGGTCCGTATCGGCGCCGTCCTGGTGGGCGGCGAAGCTCCCGTGGTCGTCCAGTCCATGACCAACACCGACACGGCGGACGCGGAAGCGACCGCCCGCCAGGTGCGCGAGCTCGCGGAGGCGGGCTCCGAGATCGTGCGCGTGACGGTCAACACCGACGAGGCCGCGGCGGCGGTGCCGCACATCCGCAACCGCCTCGCCGCCGCCGGCTGCGGCGTGCCGCTGGTGGGCGACTTCCATTTCAACGGTCACAAGCTGCTCGCCGCGCATCCGGCCTGCGCCGAGGCCCTCGCCAAGTACCGCATCAACCCCGGCAATGTCGGCCGCGGCAGCAAGCGCGACCCGCAGTTCGCGGCCATGGTCGAGACCGCCTGCCGTTACGGCAAGCCGGTGCGCATCGGCGTCAACTGGGGCAGCCTCGACCAGGACCTGCTGACGCG
>JBQTKI010000024.1:0-9327 GCA_052386275.1 Gammaproteobacteria bacterium | reverse complement strand
ACGCGGCCGTAGCTGATCTTGCGGGTCGCGCGGTCGTAGATGCGCGTGCTGGCGCCGAGGAAGACACCCATCGAGAGCACGGCGCCGCGTTCGACGATCACGCCTTCCACCACCTCCGAGCGCGCGCCGATGAAGCAGTCGTCCTCGATGATCGTGGGCGCGGCCTGCAGGGGCTCCAGCACGCCGCCGATACCGACGCCGCCCGAGAGATGCACGTTGCGGCCGATCTGGGCGCAGGAACCGACCGTGGCCCAGGCATCCACCATGGTGCCGGCGCCGACGTAGGCGCCGGCGTTGACGAAGCAGGGCATCAACACGGCGCCCGGGGCGACGTGCGCGCCCGCGCGCACGACCGCGCCGGGCACGACCCGCGCCCCGTCCTCGCGGAAGCGCGCGTCGTCGTAACCCGTGTACTTGAGCGGCAGCTTGTCGAAGTAGCGGTGCACGCCCGCATCCTGCACGGCGTTGTCGTGGGTCCGGAACCAGAGCAGCACCGCCTTCTTGAGCCACTCGTGGACCTGCCAGCCGTCCGCGGCGGGTTCCGCGACCCGCAACTGCCCGCTGCCCAGGAACGCGAGGCAGTCGCCGAGCGCAGCCACCAGTTCGCGCGGAGCGGTCGCGGGCGAAAGCGTCGCGCGCGCATCGTAATGCCGTTCGATCACCGCACGCAGTGCCGCGGGAGCGCTCAAGCCGCCACCTCGCGCGGGCCGAGTGCCCGTTGCAGCGCGTCCGCGAGGGCGGCGCGGCGCCCCTCGTCGAGCAGGCGGCCATTCTCGTCGGTCACGTAGAACACGTCCTCGGCACGCTCGCCGACCGTCATGATCTTGGCGCCGTGCAGTTCGATGCGCTCGTTCCAGAGCACCTTGCCGATCTCGGACAGGAGCCCCGGCCGGTCGCCCGCGACCAGCTCGAGGACGGTGCGCCCGTTGTCGGCGTCGTCGCTGAAGTTGACCTGCGTCGGCGTCGTGAACATGCGTGCCTGCCGCGGCATCCGGCGCGTGACGGGGGGCGCCGCGCCGCCGCGCTCGGCGAGCGCCTGCAGCAGGCGCCGCTCGATCGCGACCATGCGCTGGCGGTCGGTGATCGGCAGGCCGGTATCCTCGAGCACCAGGTAGTTGTCGAGGCTGCCGCCATCGGCCGTCGGCGTGATGCGCGCGTCCTGGATGCTGAGGCCCATCTGGTCGAGCGCCGCGGTCGCGCGCGCGAAGGCATGCGACCGGCCGCGCGTGTAGACGAGCACGACAGTCGCGCCGCCCTGGCCGGGCTGGCTCTCCACCGCGACGAAGGCGTCGGCGCCTTCCGGCGCGCGTGCGGCGAGGCGCTCAGTGTGCCAGGCCACCTCGGCCGCCGAATGGCGCAGGAAGTAGGCGTCGGTCAGGGTATCCCAGATGCGCCGCACGGATTCGTCCGCGACGCCGGCCGCGGCCAGGAGTTCGCGCGCCTCGCCCTGGGTGCCCGCGATCAGCTGCTCGCGGTCGATCGGGTTCTCGAGGCCGCGGCGCAGCGCCTGCTTGACCCGCTCATAGAGTTCGTCGAACAGCGTCGCCTTCCAGGAATTCCAGAGCTTGGGGTTGGTGCCGCGCACGTCGGCGACGGTGAGCGTGTAGAGGTAGTCGAGGCGCACCTGGTCGCCGACCTCGTGCGCGAAGGCCGTGATCACCTGCGGGTCGGCGATGTCCTGCTTCTGCGCCGTGACCGAGAGCAGCAGGTGGTGCCGCACCAGCCAGGCCACGAGGCGCGCGTCGTAGCGCGACAAGCCCTGCTCGAGGCAGAACGCCTCGGCGTCCACCGCGCCGAGCTCGGAGTGGTCGCCGCCCCGGCCCTTGGCGAGGTCGTGGAAGATCGCGGCCAGGTAGGCCAGCTCGGGTCTCGGCAGCGCACGGAAGATCTGCGCCAGCTTCGGGAACTCGTGGTCGTATCGCTCGAGCGCGAAGCGGCGCAGGTTGCTGACCACGAACAGCGTGTGCGCGTCCACCGTCCAGGCGTGGAACAGGTCGTACTGCATGCGCCCGACGATGCGCCCGAAGGCCGGGATGTAGCGGCCGAGCACGCCGTAGAGATTCATGCGCCTGAGCTCGTGCGTGACGCCGGTCGGCGCCCGCAGGATCTCGAGGAACAGGCGGTGGTGGCGGGGGTTCTGGCGGAACTCCTCGTCGATCAGCCACAGGCTCTCGGTGACGAGGCGCATCGTGTTCGCGCGCACGCCCCTGAGCCGCGGGTTCTGCTGCAGCACCAGGAACAACTCGAGCAGCCCGGACGGCGAGCGCGCGAAGGCGTCGGGGGAGGTGACTTCGAGGTATTCGTCGCGCTCCTGGAACTGGCGCGTGAGCGGGATCGCGGGCGCGTCGCGGTCGGCGAGGATCTCCTCGCGGAAATGCTGCAGCAGGAGTTCGTTGAGCCAGCTCACGAACATCGCGGTGCGGTAGTAGCGCTGCATGAACTGCTCGACGGCGAGCGTGTAACTCGCGTCTTCGTAGCCGAATTGCCGCGCGAGGCGCACCTGGTAGTCGAACAGCAGCCGGTCCTCGCGCCGTCCGGTCAGCCGGTGCAGCGCGAAGCGCACGCGCCAGAGCCAGGCCTGCGCGGCCTCGAGCTGGGCCAGCTCGCGCGGGGTCAGGAAACCGTGCGCGGCGAGCTGCGGCAGCGTGTCGGCGCCGAAGTGGCGCTTGGCGACCCAGCCGATGGTCTGCAGGTCACGCAGGCCGCCCGGACCCTGCTTGACGTTGGGCTCGAGGTTGTAGGCGGTGTCATGGAAGCGGTGGTGTCGCTCGGCCTGTTCCGCGACCTTGGCGTCGAAGAAGTCGCGCGAGGACCACAGTCGGTCCGGGGCGAGCGCGCGGCGCATCGCTGCGAACAGCGACTCCTGGCCGGCCAGCAGCCGTGCTTCGATCAGCGCGGTCGCGACGCCGATGTCGGCCTGCGATTCGCGCTGGCAATCGTCGATGGTGCGGACACTGTGGCCGGTCTCGAGGCCGATGTCCCAGAGGAACGTCAGGAAGCGCTCGAGCGCGGCGACTACGCCGGGGTGCTCGCCCGCTGGCAGCAGCACCATGACGTCCACGTCGGAGCAGGGCAACAGTTCGCCTCGCCCGTAGCCACCGACCGCGACCAGCGCGAGCGGCGCGGCAACGGTTCCAGCGTGCAGTTCCCAGGCGCGCACCACGAGCGCGTCGACGAGGCGTGCGCGATCGCGGACCAGTGTCTCGACCGGTTCCTCGGCCCGGAAGCGGCGCGCGAGTTCGCGGTCGCCCTCAGCGAGCGCGGCGCGGAAGTCGTGCACCGGGTCCGCGGCCGCGGCCAGGCGCGGCGCGAGCGCATCAAGATAGTCCCAGCGCGGCCCCGCGGGAGCCGCGGCGGGAGACGGCGGGACCTGCGGACCGCGAAGGCCGCCGGGCACTTTCAGCCGCGGGCGCGATCCGCCGCGCCCAGCGTCAGCACTTCGTGGCCGGTTGGCGTCACGAGCACGGTGTGCTCCCATTGCGCCGACAGGGAGTGGTCCTTGGTCACCACGGTCCAGCCGTCGCCCAGGAGCTTCACGTGGCGGCGGCCGGCATTGACCATGGGTTCGACGGTGAACGTCATGCCAGGCTCCAGTTCGAGGCCGGTGCCGGGTTCGCCATAGTGCAGCACCTGCGGATCCTCATGAAACACGCGGCCGATGCCGTGGCCGCAGTACTCGCGCACGACCGAGTAGCCCTGGGACTCCACATATTGCTGGATGGTGTGGCCAAGGTCGCCAAGCCGGCGCCCGGGCGCGACGGTGCGGATGCCGCGCCAGAGCGCTTCGTAGGCGACCGTCGACAGGCGCTTCGCCTGCACCGAGCTTTCACCGACCAGGAACATGCGGCTGGTGTCGCCGTGGAATCCATCCTTGATGACGGTCACGTCCAGGTTGACGATGTCGCCGTTCTTGAGCACCCGGTCGCCGGGAATGCCATGGCACACGACGTGGTTGACCGAGGTGCAGATCGACTTGGGAAATCCCTTGTAATTCAAGGGTGCCGGGATCGCCCGCTGTTCGCTGACGATGTAGTCGTGGCAGATCCGGTCGAGCTCGCCGGTCGTGATCCCCGCGACCACCCGGGGGCCGATCATGTCGAGCACGTCGGCAGCCAGGCGCCCGGCGACGCGCATGGCCTGCTGCTCGACGTGCGACTTGATCGAGGCGCGGATCTGGCTCTGCATCAGCATGGGGGCCCGGACATCTATCCCGTTGTTTCCACGGGACAAAGATGGTATAAAGCGCGGCGTTTTTTCTCAACCAAATCCACACGCGCATCGTCACGTGCGGCTGGGTGCCGGGCCTCGAGCCTGGTTGCCGCATGCGGATACGCGGAGGGCTAACCCGAAAGGAGTAATCATGGCCAGTTTGTCCATGAGGCAGATGCTCGAGGCGGGGGTTCATTTCGGCCATCAGACCCGCTTCTGGAACCCGAAGATGGCGCCGTACATCTTCGGCGAACGCAACAAGATCCACATCATCAACCTCGAGCGCACGCTGCCGCTGTACCACGAGGCCTCCGCTTTCGTGCGCGGCGTGGTGGCGGATGGCGGCAAGGTGCTGTTCGTCGGCACCAAGCGAAGCGCCCGCGACGCGATCCAGGCCGAGGCGACCCGATCCGGCATGCCCTACGTCAACCAGCGCTGGCTCGGCGGCATGCTGACCAACTTCAAGACCATCCGCCAGTCGATCAAGCGACTGCAGGAACTCGAGGAACTGCGCGATTCGGGCGCGCTCGAGCGCCGCAACAAGAAGGAAGCGCAGACCCTGCGCCGGGAATTGGACAAGTTGATGAGGAGCCTCGGCGGCATCAAGGAGATGAGCGCGCTGCCCGACGCGATTTTCGTCGTCGACGTGGGCCACGAGGAGATCGCGGTGCACGAGGCGAAGAAGCTCGGCATCCCGGTGGTCGCCGTGGTCGACAGCAACTGCTCGCCCGACGGCATCGAGTACGTCATCCCGGGCAACGACGACGCGATGAAGGCGATCCACCTTTATGCCGCGGGTATCGCGGACGCGGTGCTGGACGGCAAGGCCGCGGTCCCGGTCGTGCCCGCAGGCGAGGACGAATTCGTCGAACTCGACGAAGCCGGCCAGCCGCGCCGCAAGAGCGCGGGCCGCGGCCCCCGCAAGCCCGCGAGCGTGCGCCGCAAGCAGACCGCACGTGCGCGCGCCGTGGCGGAGACTGCCTCGGCCGCGACCATGCCGGTGCCCGGCACGGAGGAGGCCCCCGCGCAGTCCGCGGATGCGCCGGACCTCGAAGCCGACCTGATCGACACGGCGGAGATCCCGGAGGTAGCGAACGCCAAGCCGGCCGTGCGCCGCCGCCCGGCCGCGCGCAAGTCCGACAAGAACGGGGACTGAGCCATGGCGATCACGGCGGATACGGTCAAGACACTGCGCGAGCGCACCGGTGCCGGCATGATGGAGTGCAAGAAGGCGCTGATCGAGGCCGGCGGCGACCTGGACGCGGCGGCCGAGCTGATGCGCAAGGCAGGACTCGCCAAAGCCGACCGGAAAGCCGCGCGCACCGCGGCCGAGGGTGTGCTCGCGCTCGCGCGGAGCGCCGACGGCAGGAGTGCGGCGCTCGTCGAGGTCAACTGCGAGACCGACTTCGTCGCGCGCCAGCCCGAGTTTCAGGCATTCGCAGCGGCGGTCGCCCAGGCGGTGCTCGGTGCGGGCGCGGAGGACGCTGAATCACTCGGCCGGCTCTCACTCGCGGGCGGCAGGTCGGTCGACAATGCACGGCGCGAGCTGGTCGCGCGCATCGGCGAGAACATCGCGGTGCGCCGGGCCGGGCGCATGAGCGCGCCAACCCGGGTCGGCGGCTACGTGCACGGCGTGCGCATCGGCACGCTGGTAGGCGTCTCGGGGGGCGAGGCCGCGCTCGCCAAGGACCTCGCGATGCACGTGGCCGCAGCCAACCCGCAGTACGTCGCGCCTGCGGACGTGCCTCCGGCAACCGTCGCCAAGGAGCGCGAAATCCTGATGGCGCAGGCGGTTGCCGAAGGCAAGCCGGCCAACATCGTCGAGAAGATGGTCGAGGGCAGGCTGCGCAAGTACCTGGCTGAGATCTGCCTGACGGGCCAGCCCTTCGTGAAGGACCCGGACACCAGCATCGGCCAGCTGCTGCAGCAGGCGGACGCAACCGTCACCGGCTTCCTGCGCTTCGAGGTCGGCGAGGGCATCGAGAAGAAACCGGCCGATTTCGCGGCCGAGGTGATGGCCCAGGTCAAGGCGGCCGAGGGCCGGCGCTGACGGTAAAATGGCAGCGGGCCGCACGTGCGCGGCCCGGCAGCCGGTAGGGAGGACCCGGATGGCGGATTCGCAGGCCCGCAAACCGCTCGCGCGGATCCTGCTGAAGATCAGCGGGGAGGCGCTCTTGGGCGCAGCCGACTACGGCATCGATCCTGCGGTGTTGAAGCGCGTGGCGGGCGAGCTCCAGGACGTCATGGGCCGCGGCGTGCAGGTCGCGGTCGTCATCGGCGGCGGCAACATCTTCCGCGGCGCAGGGCTCGCGCGCGCGGGCATGGACCGCGTCACCGCCGACCACATGGGCATGCTCGCGACCGTGATGAACGCGCTCGCGCTGCAGGATTCGCTGGAATCCCTCGGTCTGCACGCGCGCGTGATGTCGGCGGTGCGCGTGCAGGAGGTCTGCGAGGACTACATCCGCCGCCGCGCCGTGCGCCACCTCGAGAAGGGCCGCTGCGTGATCTTCGCGGCCGGGACCGGCAACCCGTTCTTCACGACCGATACGGCCGCGTCGCTGCGCGCGATCGAGATCGGGGCCGACCTGCTGTTGAAGGCCACCAAGGTCAACGGCATCTTCGACGACGACCCGGCGCGCAACCCGAGAGCCACGCGCTACCGCACGCTGTCGTTCGATAAGGTGCTGGACGACCGGCTGGGCGTCATGGACGCGACCGCGATCGTCATGTGCCGGGACAACGGCCTGCCGCTGCGCGTGTTCAACCTGATGAACGAGGGCGATCTGCTCCGCATCGTCGACGGCGAGGACGTCGGCACGCTGGTCGCCAACGGCCTGTAGCCGGCGCGGGAGAGGAGTAGGGGCATGCAGGACCCGATGAACCGAGATGCGACCCAGCGCATGGGCAAGTGCGTCGCGCAGCTCAAGGACCACTACCGCAAGATGCGCACCGGCCGCGCCAACACCGGCCTCCTCGACGGCATCAAGGTCGAGTACTACGGCAGCGAGGTGCCGCTCAATCAGGTGGCCACCGTCAATGTCGAGGATTCGCGCACGCTCGTGGTCTCGCCCTGGGACAAGTCCGCGGTCAGCGCGGTCGAGAAGGCGATCCTGAAGTCCGATCTCGGGCTCACGCCGAACACGGCCGGCCAGGTGATCCGCCTGCCGCTGCCGCCGATGACCGAGGAGCGGCGCAGGGAACTGACCAAGGTCGCGCGTCACGAGGCCGAAAACGCTCGCGTCGCGGTGCGCGGCGTGCGCCACGACCTGATGAACGAACTCAAGGACAAGCTCAAGGAGCGACTGATCTCCGAGGACCAGAACCGCCGCGCCCAGGAGGAGATCCAGAAGCTCACCGACCGGCACGTGCACGAAATCGACGCGGTGCTGGCCGAGAAAGAGAAAGAGCTGCTGCAGGTCTGAGATGTCCTCACCCGCCGCCGGGGAATCCGGAAGCCACCCGGTGCCGCGCCACGTCGCCGTGATCATGGACGGCAACGGCCGCTGGGCCGAGCAGCGCGCGCTGCCGCGCGCGGCCGGTCACCGCGCCGGCGCCAAAGCGGTGCGCACCACGGTCGAGCAGTCGGTGCGCCATGGCGTCCGGGCACTCACGCTGTTCGCATTCTCGAGCGAGAACTGGCGGCGACCGGCTGAGGAAGTCGGCGTGCTGATGCAGCTCTTCCTCGAGTCGCTCGACCGCGAGGTTGCCGAACTCGACGCCAACGGCGTGCGGCTGCGCTTCATTGGTGACCGTGCGCGCCTGGCGCCCGCGCTGGTCGAGCGCATGGCGGGGGCCGAGGCACGCACTGCGGGCCGCGACCGGCTGGATCTCGTGGTGGCGGTGGCCTACGGAGGGCGCTGGGACCTGGCGCGGGCGGCGCAGAGCCTCGCCGCCGATGCTGCCGCAGGGCGCATCGAACCGGGAGCGGTCGACGAGGAGGCGCTCGGCGCGCGGCTGGCGACCGCGGGACGGCCGGCGCCGGACCTCTTCATCCGCACCGGAGGCGAGCGGCGCATCAGCAATTTCCTGCTGTGGGACCTCGCCTATACCGAACTCTGGTTCACCGATACGCTGTGGCCGGACTTCGACGCGGCCGGCTTCGCGTCCGCGCTCGCGGATTTCGCCGGCCGCCAGCGGCGCTTCGGCCGCATCGCTGCACAAGTGAGGGTCATCTGATGCTCGGCACGCGCGTCATGACGGCGGCCGGCATGGTGGTGGTGCTCGCGCTCGTGCTGCTCGTGCTGCCGGAGCAGGCGGCGATCGCGGCGCTTGCGGCATTCATCCTCGCCGGCGCCTGGGAATGGTCGGCGCTCGCGGGCCTCGGGCAGGCCGGCGCGCGGGCCGTCTACCTGCTCGCCTGCGCCGCCGCCATGTGGGGACTCTGGGCCGTGACCGGCGATGCCGCGGGATTCGAGCGTGCCATGCTCGCGACGATGGCGGGCTGGGTGCCCCTGTTCGGCTGGATCCTGTTCGCGCCCCGCCGCAGCGCTCCCTGGCTCGCGGCGGTGGCCGGACTCTGGGCGCTCGCGCCGACCTGGGTCGCACTCGCCAGACTTTACCTGCAGGCGGAGGGCGAACTGCTGGTGGTGTTCGCGTTGTTGCTCGCGTGGTTCGCGGACATCGGCGCGTACTTTGCCGGCCACCGCTTCGGTCGGCTGCAACTCGCGCCGTTCGTGAGCCCGAACAAGACCTGGGAAGGCGTGCTGGGCGGGCTCGCGGGCGGACTCGTGATCGCGCTCGCGGGGCTCGCCTGGCTCAGGCCGCCGCCGCTCGCGTTCCTGTCGCTGTGCATCGCCGCGGTACTGGCCTCGGTGGTCGGCGACCTGCTGGAGAGCATGTTCAAGCGCCAGCGGGGTCTCAAGGACAGCGGCAGTCTGCTGCCGGGACACGGCGGCATCCTCGATCGCATCGACAGCCTGACGGCCTCCGTCCCGCTGCTCGCACTCGGGCTCGGCTGGCTGGGAGTGGTCGCATGAGAGGCCTGGTGGTGCTCGGCTCGACCGGAACCGTCGGCGAGAACACGCTCGCCGTCGCCGCGGCGCATCCAGAGCGTTTCCGCGTCGTGGCACTCGCCGCGCGCTCGAACGACGAGGTCCTCTTCCGCCAATGCGAGCG
>JBQTKI010000023.1:0-4978 GCA_052386275.1 Gammaproteobacteria bacterium | reverse complement strand
GGCAACATCGGCACGCTGCACGGGCCTTCGATCCACCGCGAGTTCGCCCTGATGAAAGAGGCGGGTCTCACGCCCGCCCGGATCCTGCGTTCGGCGACCTTCGATGCGGCGCGCGCGCTCGGCACCGCGGGCGAGACCGGCGCCATCGCGGTCGGCATGCGCGCGGACCTCGTGCTGCTCGACGGCAATCCGCTGGAGGACGTCGCCAATCTCCAGAAGGTGCACCGCGTGCTGAAAGACGGCGTCGTGTTCGATCCGGATTCGCTGATGAAATCCCTGTAAGGACGGGGCCGGGTCGCCGGCTGATGGCGGGACCCCTAGCCGGGGGTTGTTGCCATTCGGCCACAACCCGGATCGCGGAACTATGTGGCGCCGCCCGGGTCCGTGGGCTTGAAAGCACATGCCTTCCGAGCCCCCCGGGGAGGTCCCATGAACATTTCACTTCGCGCCTGCGCGCCCGCGGTTGTCGCATTGAGCGCCAGTCTCGTTTCCGGTTGCAGCGGTTACGGCGGAGGCGGCGGGGGCGGCACGCCGGCCACGCTCAACCTGTCCATCAGCCCGACGACCATCACCGTGGGCCAGAACGCGACCATCACCTGGAGCTCGAATGGCACCGGCTGCACGGCCAGCGGCGCGTGGACCGGCGCCAAAGCCGGCAGCGGCAACGAACAGGTCTCGCCGAGCGCGCCCGGTACCTATACCTATTCGTTGAGTTGCAGGGGCGGCATTTACGGAGAAAGTGATCAGAGATCCGTTGTTCTGACGGTCAATCCGACGATGATGGCCGGACTGTGGATCGGCGAGGCCTGCTGCGTCGGTGCGAGTTCATTCCGCGTGGGCGGCGTCACGAACGATGCGGGGGATTACCGGTTCATGCTGCTCGATACGCATTTTGTCGGCCAGCGGGACGGAGCGCCGGCGGCGTACGCCATCAGCCGTTCGAGCCTGGCCGGCGGGCGGAAAACCGACGCGCCGGCGTTCGCCGTGCGGGATATCCTGCCGGGCGCTTTCGTGCGCTCGTCCGGCATCGCGCATCTCGCCGGCAGCTACACCAGCCACCTGGGCACGGGTTACACGCTGACGATCACGATCGATGACACGGGGCTGGTGATCGGAAGCGATACCAATGGCTGCCGTCTCGACGGTCGGGCGTCGATCCGGAATCCCGCGATCAACGGCTACGATGTGGTGCTCGACGTGAGCGCCTGCGGCGATCGCAATGGCCGCTATGCGGGCGTTGCAGCAGTGGTCAGCGATGCGACCGGAGACAAAGCGGGGCTCTTCCTCTCGGCTTCCAACGCGGAGTTCGCGATCGGCTGGCAGCTCGACTAGCTCGCGCGCAGCAGCTCCCAGAATCCGCGCGGCGAGAGGATCCGGACCGGCACGCTGCCAGACAGCGCCAACAGTGCCTGATCTCCGGTCACGAGCGCATCCGCCCCGCAGGAGATCGCTTGCGCCAGCACCATGCAGTCGCCTTTGTCGAGCGCGAGCCTGGCGACCTCTTCCTGCACGGGGATGATCTCTGCGTGGCGACGAAGAAACGACTCCATCTCATCGACCGTGGCTGCCGGCAGTCGCAGCCTCGCGCTCAGGGTCCGGCGCAGCTCGGACAACACCGTCGCTCCGACAGCGAGCTGATGATGTGCCACCGCGGCGGTCAGGATGTCGGCGCAGATCCCGCGCGTCGCGACGGCGCTGACCAGCACATTCGTATCGAAGAAGACGATCACGATACGTCGCGGAAGACATCCTCGTCGGTCAGGTAGCCGCGCGCCTCGGCGAGCGGCATGATCCGGCGCCGCAGGTCCTCGAGTTGCGCCAGCGCGAGCTGCCGGCGCAGGGCATCGCGCACCAGTTCACTGCGGCTGCGGCCGCTGCGTTTCGCTTCGCGGGACAGCTGCCGCTCGAGCGCGGGATCCAGCCGGATGGTGATCAGCGACGATTTCATGTCATACATTGTAGTACAATCGTTGAGCCGGTGCCACTCGCTCCACTGTGCGCGTACCCGCGGTCGCCGGCGGCACAGACAGACTGCGCAATGAGGCCGAAACAGCGTTGCATGGAATAGACTGCGCGTCCGTGCAGTCGTCCACCGCCCACCCCGGCCTCGTTTTCGCCGTCGCCCTCGCCGCCGCGGCGCGTTTCGTCCATCACGCGACGGGTGACGCCGTCAGCCCGACGCTGGTCGCGATCGCGGCCGGAATGCTTTGGCGGAACACGATCGGCGTCGGCGCCTGGGCTGAGCGCGGCCTCGATTTCGCCGGGCAGACGCTGCTGCGCATCGGCATCGCGCTGATCGGCCTGCGGCTCACGCTCCTGGTGCTCGCGGAGGTGAGCGCGGCCGCGATACCGATCGTGCTCTCCGCCGTCGCGGTGGCGGTGACTGCCGCGCTGATTCTCGGCCGCGCGCTCGGCGTGGAGCTCACCCTGCGCCGGCTGCTCGCGGCCGGCACCGCGATCTGCGGTTGCACCGCGATCATCGCGGCGGCGCCGCTGCTGCGCGCAAAGAAGGCCGACGTCGGCATCGCGATGAGCTGCGTCGTGCTCTTCGGCTCGATTGCGATGTTGGCCTACCCGTGGATCGCCGCCGTGCTCTTCGGCGGCGACGTACGGGCAGCCGGCATGTTCTTCGGCGCGTCCATCCACGACACCTCGCAGGTGATCGGCGCGGCGCTCATCTACGCCGATCACCAACAGTCGCCGGAGGCGGTGGCGATCGCCGGGCTCACCAAGTTCCTGCGCACGCTGGGACTCCTGCTGCTGGTGCCGCTCGCGGCCTGGATCGCGGCACGAGAGCATGCGCCGGTGACTGGCATGCCGGGTCTCGGCCGCAAGGCCGTGCCGGGCTTCGTCATCGCGTTCCTCGCGTTCGTGGCCTTGCGCACGGCGGGCGACCTGATCGCCGGCGAAACTGGCGCGACGGCCCATCAGTGGAAGCAGGTGCTCGCGGCCGGGCAGTTCGCCTCCGAATGGCTGCTGCTCATCGGCATGGTCGCAGTGGGCCTCGGCGTCAGCTTCGCGCACCTGCGCGAGGCCGGCTGGCGGCCGGTCGCGCTCGCCTTCTCCGCCGCGCTGCTGACCGGCGTGATCGCGCTACTGGGGTGCCGGGTCGGCGCGCAGCAGGTGGTGCAGCAGGTTGTCGAGGAGATTCAGGTTCGCGGTCAGCGCGCCGTGTTCCTCGCAGATGAAGAAGGCCTGCTCGAACTCGAGATGCGCGTACTCATGCCTCGGCACCGAGGGATCCAGTTCCTGGCGACCCAGCAGTGAGGACTTGGTGACGCTGCCGTCGCCGGGCTCGAACATGAGCCGTTCGTAGTCGACGCCGGGCACGGGATTCAGGATCTGCTCCGGCCGCAGGCGCACCACCGAATCGCCGCCCGCCTCCTCGACCACCAGGCGCGCGGGCGTCGGCACGCAGTTGCCGCTGAACACCAGGGGCGTCACGAGCTGGACCCCGTCGACCGGCACGATCAGCGACCAGACGAAACGCCGGGCCCGTTCCAGCCGCTTCTCGAACCAGCGCTCGAAAGTATCCGCATCCGGCCATGCCCCGCCCGGTTCCTCGATCCGCCGGCGCACGCGCGGGTCGAACACGGACCACTGGAAATGCCGCCAGAGCTCGACGCTGAACAGGTCCCGTGACAACGGCTGCCCATCGGCGGTCATGATCCAGTCGACCAGCGGATGCGGGAACAGCTGGTAGAGCGCGGGCATGGTCGCGATCGCCTCGGTCGGCAGGCTCGCGAGACCCACGCGATAGCCGTTCAGGAAGGAATGCACGGCGGTGACCGAGCCCTGGTTCGGCGTGCCGAGGAGCACGACGCGGCGTAATTTCATCGCCCCTGCACCCGTGACCGGAAACATGTTGTCGTCCAGCCCGTCCGCCGTGCCGTAGCGCTCGTAGTAGCGCAGGATCAGCCCGCCCATGCTGTGCGCGATCACATCGACGCGAAGCCGCGGATCGCCGTAGTCGCGACGGATCTGCTCGATCAGCGCATCCAGCCTGCGCACGGTCGCGACGTTGTCCTGCCGCCAGTCGTAGGGAAAGGGGTAATAACGGGGGATGCCGTCCTGCTCCTGCACGCCGGGCCGGCCGGGTTGATAGCCGCCGGCCTGCTCGAGCGCATGCAGCACGCTGCGGTAGAAGTCCCGGCCGGCCGCGGCGTCGAACAGCCCGGATGGAATCAAGCCGTCGTCCAGCGGCTCGAGCGTCGCCGGATCGATGGTCAGCGCCAGCTCGCGGTAACTGCTGGTCAGCAGGCGCGTGGTGCTGCCCGGCCAGACCTCCCGGCCGGTGTCGCGCGCCACGAGCCGTGAGCCGAGCACCCCCGGGACCACGACCACCGGCACGGGATGGCGCTGCTCTGAATGCGCCCGATACAGCAGCGCGAGGTCCGGCGTCGCGGTCCGGCAGGCGGCGGTCGCGGCGCCCGGTCAGTGCTGCTGCCAGTCCGCCTTGCGTTTCATGACGCCCCAGTGGATCGGGCGGCCGGCGATCCAGGCGACGAGCGCCTGCAGGCGCCAGAAGGAGATGATCTGCCGGTAGCCGAAATTCTCGAGGATCGAGACCACGAACAGCACGAGCACGTGCCGCGCCTTCGGGTAGGTGTGGAAGGAGAGTTCCTCGAGCAGGATGGCCGTGGTTGACAACATCACCCCCAGAGCAAACGCCGCGGCCACGAACGCGAGGAAGCCCATCCCGTTCATCAACCCGAGCGCGAAGGCGGCGGCCATCACCACCAGGCCGCCGATCTCGACGATCGGACTCAGCAGCTCGAACACGACGAAGTACGGATACGCGAGCCAGCCCGCCGCGCCGCTGCCGCGCGCGAAGCAGAGGCCGCGATTCATCGTGAGGCTCTCCGCGAGCCCGCGATGCCAGCGCTTGCGCTGGCGCGCGAGCGTGCCGAGATCCTCGGGCGCGTCGGTCCAGCACACCGGGTCCGGCACGAAGGTCACGCGATAGCGCGCGCCGCGC
>JBQTKI010000022.1:0-9648 GCA_052386275.1 Gammaproteobacteria bacterium | reverse complement strand
TTCGAGAACGATGGCGGGCTTCTGATCTCGCCGGTCGTGCATCGCGAGTCGCTGCTGCGCATGGGGATTGCGCCGGAAGAGGGGCGCAATGTCGGCGGGTTCACCGAGAGGCAGAGGCGGTACATGGAGTTTCACCGCGTGGCGGTGTTTTTGGAGGCGAGGGTTCATCCTCGCTAACAGCCGCGTGCTGAAACTGCAGATTTCCGCAACTTATTGATGTTTCTAAAGAATCCACGCCGACGTAGACTGCCGCGCGACGGTTGTTGACGACTTGGCTGTACGTTTATACAGTCCTTTCCCATGCTGTATGCCCGCCAGAGAACGTTGCTTGCACTGCTGAAAGCGTTCGGCGGGAGCCTCAGCCGCCTCGATTTCCAGAAGCTCCTGTTCCTTTTCTGCCAGGAACAGCCGTCAGCGCAGAGCTATGAATTCGTCCCCTATCGCTTCGGTGGGTTCTCGTTCACGTCCTACGCAGACCGACGGCGCCTTGTCGGCCAGGGGTTGCTTGCCGATGAGGAGCAACTTTGGACGTTGACGAAGGCTGGCCACCGCTCCGCCGTTGTGGCCCCGTCTGTTCGAAAGGACCTCGCGGCCTTTGCACAGCGCTACAGCAAGCTGCGCGGCGACGCCCTCGTGAAGGAGACTTATCGCCGATTTCCCTTTTACGCCACGCGTAGCGAGATCGCCGAGCGCCTGTTTCGGAGCGACGAAGGCGGGATGGCGGCGATCCAGGCAGCACGCCCGCGGCCAGCGAGAGCGGGCATTTGCACCATTGGCTACGAAGGTCGCAGTCTCGAGGCGTACCTGAACCGCCTGCTTGTCGCGGGAATCGGCCTGTTGTGCGATGTCAGGCGAAATCCACTGAGCCGGAAGTACGGCTTCTCCAAGGGCACCCTGGCACATGCCTGCGAAGGTGTCGGAATCCGCTACGAGCATCTGCCGGAGCTCGGGATAGCCTCCGAGGAACGACGCGGGCTCGATTCACCGAAAGCATACGAGCTGCTCTTCAATGCGTACCGCCGCGAGACGCTGCCAAATCAGCAAGAAGCGCTGACGAAGATCCGGGATTGGGTGGACCAAGGCGAACGCGTGGCGCTGACCTGCTTTGAGGCACACGCCCAGCAATGCCATCGCCATTGCGTAGCCGACGCATTGCAGGAGCAGTTCGGCAATTCCTTCGCACCGACACACTTGTGATGCATCGTCGATGGCCAGGGAAAGGGTGCTGATCACCGTCAAGACCTACCCGACGCTGTCACGAAAGTATGGCGAGACGGTCTGCACGGCTGGCGTGCGCGAGGATGGTTCCTGGGTACGGATCTATCCGGTTCCGTTCCGCCGGCTGGACGAAGCCGAGCAATACCATAAGTTCGACTGGCTGGAACTCGACCTCGTCAAGGCTCGCTCCGACCCGCGACCGGAGTCACGGTCCCCTGTCGATCCCAAGCAGATGACGGCAGTCGGCCATATTGATACTGCTGACGACTGGCGCGAGCGACGCTGCATTCTTGTGCAGACCTCCAAGGTCTACACACGCCTGGATGATCTGATCTCCGCCGCGAAGGCGAATGAGATGTCATTGGCAGTCTTTCGACCGACCAGGATCAAAGAGTTCAGATGGGAGGAGGAAGCGCGCGAATGGGATCCATCGAAGGTGTCCGAGATCCGCGCGCGGTCGCAGCAAAAGGAGTTGTTTGCAGAAGAGTCCTGGCGAGAGACGTTCAAGCTGATTCCAAAGCTGCCCTACAGCTTCTCCTATCGATTTGCGGATTCAGGCGGTCGCGTCAGTGAGTTGCAGATTCTCGACTGGGAAATCGGTGCGCTTTATTGGAATTGCCTGCGCAGCTGCGACGGCGACGAAAGTGCCGCGCTTGAAAAGGTCAAGGCGAAATACCTCGACGAATTCGGTCAGCGCGACCTGCACTTCTTTCTCGGCACGACTCAGCAATTCCATCAATTTGCGCCGAATCCCTGGGTGATCGTGGGCGTGTTTCCCATCCCTCACGAGCGCCAAGCGTCCCTGTTGTAGCGCCTCGGGGCGCGGTGGCACCAACACCGCTGGCGCCACCACCTTCAACGCCATTCAGCACATTTCCCGCGGAAACCTGCTAAAATCTGCACTGTGACCTGAGGAACAACCGCTCCCGCCGACGGGCCTTCCCGGGCCCGGTCACTCCCCGAAACCCGAGATAGACGTTTCCGGCTGTCGATGACGGTGGCCGGTGGAAACCGCGCGCGGCGCGGCAAGGATGACCGCGTGGCGCGCCTCGAGAGAGGAGCGCATCGTGTCATTCAAGCTGACGGATGAGCGTCGCATGGCCGGATTCCCGGACCTTGAGCTGCGACGCGAAGACAATGTCATCCAGGTCGGGCAGTTCCCGGTCGCATTCAGCGAGCAAGTCCTGCTGACGGGCCGTGCCGCCTGGCGGCTCTACATGTACCAAGGGAATCTCGTACGGCGTCGCTGGCGGCAGGGCGATAGCGTGCCCGTTCCAGACCCCGAGGATTCGATCGAGGCTCAAGTACTCAAAGGAGTTTGGCGTGAACCGAAATCAGAGTGATGGAACGGGGCTGCTGTTGCGTGCTGCTGTCTTCGCCGCCCACAAGCATCGCGCCCAGCGTCGCAAGGACGCCGACGCCACGCCATATATCAACCATCCGCTCGCGGTCGCGCGGGCGCTGGCGGAGGAGGGCGGGGTCCGGGATCCGGAGATCCTGGCGGCGGCGCTACTGCACGATACGATCGAGGATACCCAGACACGCTACGAGGAACTGCGCGGGCGGTTTGGCGAGCGGATCGCGGACGTCGTGGCTGAGGTCACCGACACGAAATTCCTCGGCAAGCGTGCGCGCAAGCGCCTTCAGCTGGCGAAGGCCGGGCGCGCGAGCCGCGCGGCGCAGCAGCTCAAGATCGCGGACAAGCTCTGCAATCTGCGCGACATCCTGGCCCTGCCGCCGGCAGACTGGACGCCCGCGCGAAGGCGCGAGTACTTCGACTGGGCGAAGAAGGTGGTGGACGAGGTGCGCGGTGCCAATCCGCGGCTGGAGAAAAAGTTTGACGGCGTGTACCGGGCCGCTGTGTAGCCGCCAGCCGCCGGATTAACCATGCCCTGGCTGCCGCTCGCGCCTACCGTCGATCATCTCCATGGGTTTGACCGGGAGGCAGTGTTTTTGGAGGCGCGGGTGAGGGCGTAGCTGGAACATCAATTGCGGTGGAAGCCGCCGGATTTGCAATGACTGCGGCGGTAATCCCATTGGAACAATGACTTGCCAGTTCAATTGATTATTTTACGGAATGGCTTTATCGTAAAATAACGAACGAGGCTATTTTAGGGTTCCATATGCGGCGTGTGCCGCCAGGTCACTACATAAGGCAGTCCACGGGGGGCGAGTTGTTCCGGGCGTTCGTCCCCGCGCCGCTGCCGCCGGCACCGCCCGTGGCGTGGAGCACGGCGCTGCGGCGGCGCTTTGACGACGCGCTGGTCGCGCTCGGACGCCTGGACGCGATTTCCGCGCTGCTGCCCAATGCGGGGCTGTTGCTCTACAGCTTCGTGCGCAAGGAGGCGGTGCTGTCCAGCCAGATCGAGGGCACGCAATCCTCGCTCGCGGATCTGCTGTTGTTCGAGATCGACGAGGTGCCGGGCGTGCCGCTCGACGATGCGCGCGAGGTCAGCCGCTGCGTCGCCGCGCTGGAACGTGGGCTCGAACTCGTGCGCGGCGGACTGCCGCTCTCCAGCCGCCTGCTACGCGAGGTACATGTCGTGCTGCTCGATCATCCGCGCGGGCGCGGCCAGACGCCGGGCGAGCTGCGCCGCTCGCAGGTCTGGGTCGGTGGCACACGGCCGGGGAATGCCGTTTTCGTGCCGCCTCCGGCGGATGCAGTGGCCGACTGCCTCGCCGCGCTGGAGCACTTTCTGAACGATGACCCCGAGCCGACGCCGCCGCTGATCAAGGCCGCGCTGGCGCATGTGCAGTTCGAGACCATCCACCCGTTCCTCGACGGCAACGGCCGCGTGGGACGGCTGATGATCGTGCTGCAATTGGTGGCGGACGGCATCCTGCATGAGCCACTCCTCTACCCGAGCCTGTTCTTCAAGACGCACCGCGCGCTGTACTACGAGTTGCTCAACGAGGTGCGGTTGCACGGCGACTGGGAACGCTGGCTGGACTTCTTCGCTGAAGGCATTGCCGTGAGCGCGACGCAGGCTGTCACCACGGCGCATGCGCTGCTGGCGCTGGTGGAGAAGGATCGCGACCAGATTGCGAAACTCGGCCGCACGGCGCCATCGGCGCTCGCCGTCCACCAAGCCCTGCAGAGACAGCCGCTGGCGACGTCGGCGGCGCTGGTGAAAGCCACGGGCCTGACGCCAGCCACTGTCAACAAGTCGCTGGTACATCTGCAAACGCTCCGCATCGTGAAGGAACTGACGCGCCGGAAGCGCGACCGGGTGTTCAGTTATCGCCGCTACGTGCAGTTGTTGAACTCGGAGCTGGACTCGAATGTGGGTCAGAGAAATTGACCCGTGCCATGAGCCAGTTCACCGTCCTCAAGCGCGAAAGGGCCGCCGTCTTACGGTCCATATGCGCGGCGCGGGCAGGGGGAAGTTCCGCGAGCGCGTGCCGCGCATCGAGCGCGCCTGCTGGATCACGGGCTTGTTCGCCCCTGGAATTAGTAACCGCAGGTTCGAGGGAGATTTGCGCAGGGCGGGCGTGAGTCAGGGCTTCGACAATGGCCAGTCATGGCTATTGTCCCGCGTGTTTCACCCAGTCTGTCCATCTGTTCTCATTCGAGCTACAATCGTTCTCATTATGAGAACGCGGAAGGTTCGCGTGCAGCCACGCCTCGTCGAACTGCTGTTCGGCGCCTATCGCCGGCAGGTCCTGTCGCTGCTTCTGCTGCACCCGGACCAGAGCTACTACGTGCGGGAGATCGGCCGGCTGACCGGCGTACCAGCCGGCTCGCTGCACCGGGAGCTCGGGGCGCTCGCCGAAGCGGGCCTCGTGACGCGCGGCGCCTCGGGAAACCAGGTCCGCTACCAGGCCGACCAGAGCTGTCCGGTGTTCGAGGAGCTGGCGGGCATCTTCCGGAAGACCGCGGGGCTTGCCGACGTGCTCCGCGATTCGTTGGAGCCGCTCGGGCCGGCCGTGCGAATCGCGTTCGTGTTCGGTTCCGTGGCGCAAGGCAGGGAGCGCGCCACGAGCGACGTGGATGTGATGGTGATCGGCTCGGCGCCGTTCGTGCGCGTGGTGGAGGCACTGGCGCCCGCCGGCGAAAGGCTGCGGCGGGAGGTGAACCCAGTCGCGATCACACCGGATGCGTTTCGCTCGAAGCTAAGGCGTGGCGACCGGTTCGCGGCAAGGGTGATGCGCGAGCCGAAGATCTTCCTCGCCGGGGACGCCCGTGAGCTTGGAGAACTTGCTCAGGATCGGGCTGCTCACGAGGCATGAGGCGGATGCAGCGGAGATCGAACGACTACTGGGCGCCGCGGAGCGAAGCATCGCCGACGCGCGGGTCACGCTGATCAGCACCGAAACGCGGTTCGACGCGGCCTACCGGGCAATCATGCAGATCGGCCTTGCGGCGCTGGCGGCGAGGGGCTATCGGCCGGACACGGGCCGGCCTGGCCATCACATGACGACCATTCAATCGCTGGCTTTGACCCTCGAGATCGAGTCGAAGCGACTCGTGGTACTCGATACCTTGCGGCGTAAGCGAAATCTCGTGGACTACACGGGTGAGGATATCGACGAGGAGTCGGTCATGGCCTGCATACAGCAGGCGGAGGAACTACTGGGACTGGCGCGGTAGGGTTCACGCTGCAGATTGATGCCCAGGAATTCGGGACGACCGTCAAACTGGGCTCGATGATAGTCGTCAGCTTTGGCTTGTTCACTGCCGCTCTCCGCGCCTGGGCCTAAACGAGCGCGGGCAGGGGAAGTTCCGCGAGCGCGTGTCGCGCATCGAGCACATCTAGCGGGACTGCGAGTCCCACGACGAGCGCAAGGACGGCGAGAACGGCCTGCTGCTCACGCCCACCGTCGATCATCTCTTCGATCGCGGGTTCATTACGAGCGGCGCAATGTCGGCGGGTTTACGGAGGGGCAGCGGGCGTATCTGGAGTTTCACCGGGAGGCGGTGTTTTTGGAGGCGAGGGTGAAGGCATAGCTGGCGGCCCGCACTGTCCATAAAAATCAAAGAGATATAAAACTTGAGGTCGCATTTTGCGACTTCAAGTTGGAACGGGCGCCGTGGCCAAACGCTGGTCTTTCGCAACAAAGCCGGACCTATCCCGCATGCCAGCAGAGATCGCGTACACGGATGATGACGCCAAGTGCCGCCTTCCCAGCGCAAGGTCGACCCGGAACGCATCGCGGGCAGAATCATCGTATTGCGCGGTCTGCGCGTACTACTGGATGCAGAACTGGCCAGGCTGTATGGGGTCCAAACCAGGACTCTGAATCAGGCGGTGCGGCGCAATCAGAGGCGCTTTCCCGCCGATTTTCTGGTCGAAGCAACGACCGAAGAGTGGGCATCTCTAAGATCACAAATTGTGATCTTAGACAAGGGCCGTGGCCGCTACAGCAAGTTTCCACCGCTTGCCTTCACGGAACACGGCGCGATCATGGCTGCCACTGTCCTCAATAGCCCGCGCGCGGTGGAGATGTCTGTCTACGTCGTCCGTGCATTCGTGAAGCTGCGCCAGGTGCTGGCGTCAAACACCGAACCGGCCCGCAAGCTTGAGGCGCTGGAGAAATCGGTCGCGACGCTGGATGCCAGGACGCGCCGCCAGTTCGAGGAGGTGTACCAGGCGATCCAAGCGCTGATGGCGCCACGTGCAAGCAAGTCGCGACCGATTGGCTTTACGGCGGATCTGGGCAAAGATCGCTAGATTGCGTTTTCGGAAGAGCAACGGCGGTATCCAAATAGTTAGCGCCTCTCCGTCTCTCCCGTAACCTTGACGTTCGGGCGCATGCTGTTGAGCGTGTAAGGCCCGATGCCCTTGACCCGCTCCAGGTCCTCGACGCGCTCGTATGGACGACCGGCGATGACCTGCCTGCTAAGGGCGGGGCCGATGCCCGGAATCGTCTCCAACTCGTCCTGAGTTGCCGTATTGACGTTGACGATCAGGTCGCCCTCGCCGGGTGTCATCTCGGCGCGGATGTTCCGATACAGATAGAAAGCGGCGGTCGCGAGCGGTATTGCGATGACCGCGACGGTCAGCCATTTCTGCCAGTCGAAGCGTCTCTTGGTCACATCCGAAAATCTTGGTGCTTGCGGCATATATCGAATCAATGGCTTATGCCAGCAGCTGCGATACTGGGTCACCATACTCTGGCGCAAGGCATGAACTATCTCTACTCGCTGTATGATGCCCTCGTCAGCATCAGCGTCCCGTCCGACAAGGCGCGGGCGGTCGTGGATGCGATGGAGCGGGACATGGGCACCACGCTGGCGACGAAGCAGGACTTGCGGCTTCTAGCGACCAAGGAGGAGTTGCTCCTGGTGAAGCAGGACGTAGCGGTGCTCCGGCAGGAAATCGAAAACCGCTTTGCCCTGCTCGACCAGAAAATCGATACGGTTCAGCTTCGGATCACAGTCAGGCTGGGCTCCATGCTCATCGTTGGTTTCGGCCTGACGATTGCCGCCATGCGGCTCTGGGTGTAGGAGCGCCTTCAGGGCTCCTGTCTCGTACCCACGTCCGCGCTCATCCGCGGCGACGATTCCCGAACCGGCCGTTCGCGGGCGCCAGAATCTCGGGACGGCCACATTGTCGGCCCGCCGCTGCGCTGCGGCGCGGAGGGCGGAGCTGCGGCCGGCGCTGCGGCCGGAGCAGCCGCCCTCGGCTCACGATTGCCACCGCGCGTGATCGTCCCACCGCTGGCCCGCTCGCCTGATGCGACTTCGCGCCGGGGCATCGGGCGCCGCTCGACATCTCTGCGGCGCGCATCCGAGCCTGCCGTCACGACGGGCTGGCGTACGTCAGGCTCATTCGCTGGCGTGTAAGAGGTCGGTGGCCCGTCTGGCCGCTCGACCCGCTCGCGCGCGCGCCCGCGAGGCCATCCGTATGGCCGGGTGTCGTCGTGCACGAAGTGCGGCTCGCGGAATCGCTGCCCTGGCACCCAGCACCAGCGGTTCAGGTGATTGAGGTAGGCCCAGCGGCCGTTGTGGAATGTGAAGAAGCCCCAAGGCGCCGGGTCGTACCAGCTCCAGCCGAATCCGGCGCGCTGCCAGTAGCCGTCGCGGTACGGCGACCAGCTTGAGTAGCCGTAATCCGGCATCCACACGCGCCCGTAGCGCGGCTCGTCGTACCACTCGCCGTGACGGTCGAGTTCCTCGTAGCTTTCGCCCTCGTACGGGGTGTAGCGCGGCGGCTCCGCTTCGGCGAGCCGCAATTCGCGGTCGAGCACCCATTCATCGAAGGCGTCGGTGGGCCGCGCAGCTTCGAGACGCGCGAGCGCCTCGCGCCTTTCGAGCCGCACGCGCTGGCCGGAGGCGACGCGCACCGGTCCGCCTGCGGTCGCGACGGTCGCGGCGCCGCTGCGCACGGTAAGCGCGGTGGAATCATCCGCCAGGACGTCCGCGCGGTACTCGCCCGGTGCGTCGAGCGTGATGGTCGTGTTGGGCGTGGCGATCTCGAATGTTTCGTCCTCGAGCAGCTCACGCAGGTACACGTTCGCGGTGCCTGCCGTGAGTTCGACGCGAACCGCCGCTTCGTCGAGATCGACGACTTCGAGTTCGGTGCGTTCATCGAGCCGGATGGCCGCAGTGCCGAGCGCGAGTTCCGCGCGTGCATCGCGCCGGGTGACGAGGCGGTCGCCGGCCATCAGCGGCCGGTCGGGCAGGGCGGTCGTCGCGGCCTCGCGCGCGCCCTGGAACCTCAGCTCGCCTTCGACATAAGACAGGCGCGCGATGCGCGCGGGCGGATCCGGGGCCTCGCCCCAGGCGAGGGGCGATGCCGCGAGCGCGAAGAGCAGCAGGGCAGGGCGCAGCATCATGGCGAATTCATCTTACGCCCGTTGGACATGAATGGAGGCTGAAGGGTTCGAGGGGACATCGCAGACAAAATAGCGACCTCTCTTAAGGTCGCAAATTGCGACCTTAGATGTTGCGACCCTTTGATTTCAAAGCAAATGCGCTCAATTCTTGAAAAGCATGAACGACGCAGCTTTGAAACGATGGCGCGCCATGCCATCGATTACGCATCATGCTGAACCCATGGCGATAGAGGACCGTATTCTCGACCTGCGCAATCAGCGAGTGCTGCTTGATGCAGATTTGGTAGAGCTGTACGAAGTACCGACTGAGCGACTCAATCAGCAAGTGCGTCGCAATCGCGGCCGGTTTCCGGCGGACTTTGTATTTCAATTGAAAATCAATGAGTTAGATCCTAGGCGCTTGCATTCTGCAAGCGCCTCACATCGCTTCAGGAATTCTCGTTACCCACCCCTGGCCTTCACCGAACACGGCGCCATCATGGCTGCGACGGTCCTTAACAGCCCGCGCGCAGTAGAAATGTCCGTGTACGTCGTCCGCGCCTTCGTGAAGCTGAGGAAAGTCCTCGCTTCGAACACGGAACTCGCGCGGAAGCTGAAAGCGCTTGAGAATTCCGTCGCGACGCTCGACGCCCGGACACGCAAGCAGTTCGA
>JBQTKI010000021.1:0-2634 GCA_052386275.1 Gammaproteobacteria bacterium | reverse complement strand
GCGATGCGGCAGCCAGGGCGGCTGCGGCCGAAGCGGCTCGCGCCCGCGCGGAGTTCACGGCGCGCCTGAACCGCGCGTTGCCGACCCGCGAGACTGACCGCGGCCTGGTCGCCGAAATCTCGGGCGTACTGTTCGCGACCGGTGCGGCAACGCTCAGTCCGGATGCGCGCGAGGCGCTCGCGCGTTTCTCCGGCATCGTGGTCACCTACCCCGAGCTGCGCTTCAAGGTCGAGGGCCACACCGACAGCACCGGCAGCGACGCCACCAATCGCGCGCTCTCGCTCGCCCGCGCGATCACGGTGCGCGATTACCTGATCGGCCAGGGCGTGGCGACCACTGCGATCGAAGTGGAAGGCCTCGGTCCCGACCGGCCCGTGGACGACAACGCGACGGCCGCGGGCCGCGCGCGCAACCGCCGCGTCGAGATCGTGCTGACGGGCGGCCCGGTCGGCCGGTGAGCGGCGGATCGCAGGCGCATTTCTACGAACGCGTCCTCGCGGTCGCGGGGCTCGCGCTACTCGCCTTCCTGCTGTTCCGGATCCTCGAGCCCTTCCTCGCGCCGCTCGCCTGGGCGCTGTTCATCGGCTTCCTGCTGCAGCCCGCGCAGGCGCGCCTGGTCGGCTGGCTGCGCGGGCGCGCATCCATCGCGGCCTTCCTGCTGACGCTCGCGGTGCTCGTGCTGTTCATCGGCCCGCTCACCGCGCTCGCGGTCGCATTCGCGCACCAGGCCGCCGCGCTCGCGGTGCTGTTGCAGCCATGGATCGCGGGGCAGGAAGGCAGGACGTTCGCGGATTTCGCGAGCCTGCCGGTGGTCGGGCCCGCGCTCGCGTGGCTCGACCAGTACGCGCACGTGAGCGCGGCCGAGGTGCAGGCCTGGCTCCTCGAGGGCGGACGCAGGCTGCTCGAGCGCCTTGCGGCGGCGGGGGGCACGGCCTTCCTCGGCGCGGTCGGCACCGTGCTCTCTTTCACCGCGATGCTGTTCCTGCTGTTCTTCATCGTGCGCGACGGGCGGGCGATGGCGGCGGGTGCCATTTCGCTCGTGCCGCTGCCGCCGGCGCGGCGCGACGCGCTCACCGAGCGGCTCGCGCTCGTCACGCGCGCGGTCATGCGCGGCACGATCCTGACGGCCGTCGTGCAGGGACTGCTGCTCGGCATCGGTTTCGCCATCGTCGGGCTGCCCGCGCCGGTCGTGTTCGGCGTGTTTGGCGCGATCCTCTCTGTCGTGCCATTCGGCGGGACCGCGCTCGTCTGGGTCCCGGCGGTCGCCGTGCTCGCATTCCAGGGCCGCCTTGGCGCGGCAATCGCGCTCGGCGTCGTCGGCGCGATCGTCAGCAGCGTGGACAACTTCCTGAAACCGCTCCTGATTTCGGGGCGCGCCACCGTGCCGACGCTCGCCGTTTTCATCGGCGTGATCGGCGGCCTCGCCGCCTTCGGCATGATCGGCCTGTTCCTGGGGCCGGTGATCATTGCGCTCGTGCTGGCACTGGTGGATTTCGCGCGGGATCCACCGGCACAGCCATCCCGTTGACCGCGGGCCGCTTGATAGAATGCGCGGCCCATGCCCGGACACCGCCTGCTCGATTCGCTGAACGACGCCCAGCGCGAAGCCGTCACGGCTCCGCTCGGGCCCGTGCTGGTGCTCGCCGGTGCCGGCAGCGGCAAGACGCGCGTGCTGACGCACCGCGCGGCCTGGCTGATCCTCGAACACGGCGTCTCGCCGCATGGCCTGATGGCCGTGACCTTCACCAACAAGGCCGCGGCCGAGATGCGCGGGCGCATCGAGTCGCTGCTCGGCATTTCCGCGGATCCGCTCTGGATCGGCACGTTCCACGGGCTCGCGCACCGCATGCTACGCCGGCACTGGCGCGAGGCCGGCCTGCCGCCGTCGTTCCAGATCATCGACGAGGACGATCAGCAGCGCCTGGTGCGCAAGATCATCCGCGAACAGAACCTCGACGAACAGCGCTGGGTGCCGCGCGAGGTGCAGGGGTTCATCAATGCACACAAGGACGAAGGCCGGCGTTCGAAGAAGCTGGACGACCGCGGCGACCCGACGCGCAAGCAGCTGATCCGGCTGTACTCGCTCTACGAGGCGCGCTGCGAGCTGGCGGGCGTGGTGGACTTCGCGGAGCTTCTGCTGCGCTCGTACGAGACGCTGCAGAATCTGCCGGATCTCGGCGCTTACTATCGCGAGCGCTTCCGGCACATTCTCGTGGACGAGTTCCAGGATACCAACGGCATCCAGTACGAGTGGCTCAAGCTTCTGGCCGGCAAGACCGGCGCCCCCTACGTTGTAGCCGACGACGATCAGTCCATATACGGGTGGCGAGGAGCTCGCGTCGAGAACGTCCAGCACTTCCGCCGCGAGTTCGGCGCGGCCGTGTACCGCCTCGAGCAGAACTACCGCTCGACCCAGGTGATCCTCTCTGCGGCGAACGCCGTGATCGCGCGCAACACCGATCGCATGGGCAAGCAGCTCTGGACCTCCGTCAAGGGCGGCGAACCGATCCGCGTCTACGCCGCCTTCAACGAGCGCGACGAGGCGGATTTCGTCATCGAAAGCATCCGCGAGCACGCGCGCCGCGGCCTGCCGCTCGCGGCCGCCGCGGTGCTCTATCGCAGCAACGCCCAGTC
>JBQTKI010000020.1:0-20007 GCA_052386275.1 Gammaproteobacteria bacterium | reverse complement strand
GCGCAGAGTGCCGGCACGAGCGCGATCAGGCTCCACAGGAACCGCGACCGTCGCATGAGTCCCTCCCCGCCGGGCCCGTGGCCCGGATTTCCACCGTTCCCGCGCCTTAGACAGGCGCCGGCGGATTTCTTACGCGGGAAGTCGGGGTGCGATCAGGGCTCGAAGCGGTACACGGTGCCCTGCCAGACGACGAGCACGCGGTCGCCGAGCTCCGTGTAGGGCGCAAGCTCGGGAACTCGCGCGAGCACAGCCCTACGCTCTTCGCCACCGCGGGCGATGACGGTCGGCAGTCCGGCTGTCGGGTCGAAGCTCGCATCGATCCACTCGCCGGAGGCCATGCGGAATGTCTTGCCCGCGACGCGGCGCCCGCCACTGCGCTTCTCGCCCGGCGCGTCTTCGGCCGGGCCGGCGCCCGATTCCTCTGCGGCAGGGCGCTCGCCGCCAGGCGGCGCGGCAAGCTGAAACCACGCGAATGCGCCGATGAGCACGGACGCCGCGACGGGCAGCCAGATCCGGGCGTTCGACCAGTGAAAACCGCCAGCACCGGAATGATTCGTGTCCTGCGAAAGACCGCCGTCTGCGACGGCACGGCCGAGGTGGGCCAGCGTGCGGCGGCACTCGGGACAGCCGGCGAGATGCGCCACTACGCGCTCCTTTTCCCGGTCGTCGAGGCGGCCTTCGACCATGGCCGCGAGCGACTCGAGATCGTGGGTCGGTTCCTGCATCACGGCTCCTTCGGCTGCCCCGCTCTTAGACAGCGCTGCCGAACAATCTGCCAAGGTCGAGCTCGATGCGGCCGAGATCGAGCCCCGAGCGCAGCGTGTCGGCCGACTCGCCCGTTCGTCCACGAGACAGCGTTTCGATCGCCGCCCGCAGGTCTTCGCGCGTGTGCTTCAACCGCCGGCTGATGGCGGCACTCGAAGCGCCAAGCGTCGCGCTTATCTCGTCGAGCGTCATGCCCTGCTCATAGTAGAGCTGGAGCAGCAGCCGGTCTTCGGGCGGCAGGTTCCGGACTGCCTCGCTCAGCATCTCGTGCAACAGGCGGGCAGCTTCCTCGTCCGCCGAGTCGAGCGTGTCGGGGGCTGGTACGGCTGCATCGACCGAACCGTCCTGTGCGCTGCGCAGCCCCCTCATGCGTCCCATCGCCTTGCGGGTATTCAATGCCGCGTGGGCGACGATCGCGCCCAGCCAGGTGCGCAGCGTGCTTCGCCCCGCGTACTGACTGAGCCGTCCGCGCGACCAGAGCTCGGCGATGACCTCGTCCGCAAGATCGCGTGCCACCGCCGCCGGAACAAAGCGGCGCGCGAAGGCGCGCATGAACTCGAAGTGTCTTTCCGACAGCTCGCGCCAGGCCTGGTCGTCGCCGCGGGCGCAGGCCGCCGCCAGGTAGAGATCGTCGAGGCAGAGACGCGCCGCGTCCAGCCCGAGCTCCCGCACGCGGGCTGCAAAATCCGACGCGCTCAGCGAGAAGCGGATGCGGACCCGGCGCGCGATCTCGGTCTCGACGCCGTCTCCAGCGACCGCCGCTGGCGCGTTCACCGCGGCTCGCCCACCAGAACGAACGCCGCCCACAGCGCGGGATGCGGATAGCGCTCGATCGTCGCGAGCTGCGCGGCGCGAAGCGCCCTCGCCTTGCCGTCGCCGATGGCTGCGTAGAAACGATCCATCAGGTACGCCGTGCTCATGTCCCTGACGTCCCACTGGCTGACGACGACGGATGCAGCGCCCGCGTAGATGAAAGCGCGCGCGAGCCCCAGGATGCCGTCGCCGGAGATCTTGCCGAGGCCGGTCGAGCAGCCGCTCAGCGTCACGAGATCGGCGCGCAGCGTGAGACCGAAGATCTCCGGCACCCTGAGCCAGCCGTCTTCGCCCTCGCCGGGCGCCAGGATCAGCGCCGACTCCCATGGCCGGTCGTCGCGCACAAGGCCGTGAACCGCGAAATGCAGGATCGTCTGGCCTGCGCTCAGGCGCTTCGCATTGGCTTCCGTTGCCTGTTCGCGAAGGAGCGCGAGTCGGCGATCGGCCGGATAGCGGCGGCTGAGCTGCCAGACTTCCGCGCGCGCGCCCGGGAGCGCAGGGAAGTCCGCATCCTCGGGCGGCGCCGCGTCCGCCAGTGCCAGCACGTGCGGGCGATCGGGCGACATGACCCGCTGTTTCTTCATCGCCGTGTAGCGCAACACGGCCGTGGACGGAGCCGAGACCAGTGTGTGGCGCAGGACGGCGTAGCGTCCTTGCGGATCGACGAGTGCGGCGAATGGCACGAGCAGCAGCACGTCGTGCGGCACGACGTAGACGAGCGCCTGCGGATCGCGCGGCAGGCGTGCGGCAACGGGGGCGAGGATCCAGCGATACAACTCCCCGAGCATCGCGCGAACCGCATCGGGCTGGCCGAGCTCGCGGGCATCCGGGTCGTTCAGGCGCGTGTGCAGCGCCCGCACCTTTTCGCGCAGCACGTCCCGGCCGATCTCGACGCTGGTGCCCGTGATCTCGCCGCTCGGCCGGACGAGCCAGACCAGCAGCCGATGTTCGGTGACGAGGTATTCAACCAGCGTCGCGTCCAGCCGCGCGGCAACCGCCGCGATCTCGCGGGCGTCCAGAGACTCGGTCGCGACCAGGCTCGCGAGCTCGGGTTGCGCGCTCCTGAGCGCCTGCAGCTTTCCGGCAAGCTGCGTTTCTGCGGCCGCACGCGTCTGCGCGAGCTGCGCCCTTGCAGCTTCATCGCCGGGCAGGATGGCCTCCTGCGCGCGCAGCCCGGCTTCCGCCTCGCGAATCGCCGCGAGCGAAGCAACCGCCGCCGGCGCGAGCGGCAGGCGCTGTGCGGCGAGCAGATCGCTGAAGGCGCGGCCACGCGCAGCCTCGGCGATTTCGAGAGCCTCTTTCACCCGTCGCTGGTCGAGCAGCAGGTCGGCGAGCTCGTGGAAGACGGTCTGGCGCGTGTCGAGGTAGCCGATCTTGCCGCTGTCTGTGCGCACACGGCCGCGCACGCTGTCGATGATTGCAACGCTTGCTTGCAGGTGAGCGAGGGCGCTCGCGGTCTCTCCACGGGCGCGGGCCGCGCGGGCACAGGCAATGCGCGCCTCGACTTCCAGGTCCGGCGCGCGCGTCTGCCGCGCAAGCGCGAGCGCGCGCTCTGCGAACGGACGGGCTTGCTCGGGTCGGCCGCGCTCGAGGTGCAGATTGGCCATGGCCGCGAGGCTCGACGCTTCGTCCGCGAGCGCTCCGGCTTCGCGCGAAAGCGCGACGGCCTCTGCATGGTGACGGAGGGCCGCATCAGGGTTGTCGAGCAGCGCGTAGGCCTCTCCGAGATGCCGGAGCGCGGCGGCTTTGAGGTGCCCGATGTCGAGCTCGCGCGTCAGCGCGAGCTCGCGCTCCGCAAAGCCGAGCGCGCGTTGCGGCTGGGCGGCCGCCATCCAGGCGCGGGCCAGCTGGCCGAGCGCGACGGCGACGCTGCGCCGCTCGCCGGCCGACCCGCAGAGCTCGACGCACCGCTCGTAGTGCTCGATGGCCCGATCGAACTGTCCGAGGGCGAAGTAGGCATCACCGATATTCGAATGGGAGATGCCGATGAAATAGCTGTCGCCGGAACGCTCGCGTCCTTCGAGAGAGACCATGTGCGCCGCGAGTGCGTCCTCGTAGCGGCCGAGATTCGTGTACGTGATGGCGATCTCGTTGAAGAGCGTGTAGTACTCGTCGTCCTTGACGCTCTCGAGCCCCACGCGCGCTTTCCCGTAGGCGACCAGGGCCTGCTCGTATTCGCCCGTCAGATCGCGAATCGCCCCGACCGTCATCCAGGTCCGCGCGGCCTCGCGCCGCTCTCCCAGGGAGTCGAAGATCGCGATCGACTGATCGCAGGCCCGAAGGCCATCGGCATATGTACCCTGCTGCTTGTGGAGCCTGCCGATGCCGCGCAGCACCTCGGCTTCGAATGGACGGTCGCGCACATCGCGGCTCACCGAAAGCGCGCGCTCCAGCAGCGGCAGCGCCGTCCGGTAGTCGCTCAGGAAGTAATGACTGCGCCCGGCGTAGTACAGGGCTCGCGCCAGCAACGCGCGGTCTTCGCCGGCTTCGGCGACCGGCAGGACTTCCTTGAGTGTCGCGAGCGCCTCATCGTAGCGGCGCCGGTCGAACGAGCGGATCGTCTGGTCGAGGTGAGCTTGGACGGTGTTGCGCGATTCCGTGACGGGCGGGCTCTCGGCGACGTGCGCCGGACCTGCAAGCAGGAGCAGCAACGCGACGAGCGACGGGCGCGCAGTGATGCTCATGTGGATCCGCCGTCACGTCCCCTGATCTTCTCGGAATAATGGCGGTGCTCGGGAATGCTGGCACAGGGGACGCGGGCGTGTCCAACGGCACGCACGCAATGCTTCCCTACGCCGGCAGCGGCCGCCCCGCGTGCCAGGACTGGGCAGACAGCCGCCCGATCAGCTCGAGCGCCGCGTCGCGGCCCTCGCGCGTATGCAGGGCGAGCAGCAGGGCATCCCCGGGCCGCGCCCAGGCGAGCGCCCGGCACACGGCCGAGATCTCGTCCGGCGCTTCCTCGATCCGTGCTTCCGGCACGCCTGCGCGCCTGAGCGCCCGGCGCAGGATCGCGGGCACCTCTCCTGCGTCGCGCCCGCGCAGGTAGCCGGCGAGCTCCTTGACCACTACGAGATCGGGGCGCGCCGCGGCCGCGACGGCGGCCAGTCGGGCGAGGTCTGCGTCCTCGCGGTTGCCCGCCTGGCCGAGCAGGATCGCGAGCCGGCCCCGACCACGCAGCGAAAGCGCGAAGTCGAGGAGTGCTGCGAGGGCCGCCGGGTTATGCGCGAAATCCACGACAAGGTGGATGCCCCCCAGTTCGCAGCGCATCAGCCGGCCGGGATTGTCCGCCGGATCCGCGCCGAAGCGCGCGAACACGGCGGCGACGGCGGCGGGCGCAATGCCGAGGCCCGCCGCGGCGAGCGCTGCGGCGGCGAGATTGGAGAGGTTGAAAGCGGAATGACCCGACGCCGCGAGCGGCATGCCGGCGACTGCGCCGAGGTCGTTTGCCGCGCCGCGGTGCCAGAGCCGGAGTCGCCCGTCCTGCACCGCGCAAGCCGCGCCGCCCGCGGCGCGGTGCGCGGCGAGGGTGCGCTGGCCGGCGTCGCGCGCGAACCAGCCGAGCGGCTTGCCAGCGGAAGGGGCGGCGCGCGCGAGGATTGCATCGTCGGCATTCGCGACCAGCAGGCCGCGATCGCTCAGCGCGCGCGCGACCGCGAGCTTTACCTGCGCCAGGCCCTCGAGGTCGTGTACGCCGTACTCGCCGAAGTGGTCCGCCGAGATGCTGGTGATCACCGCGACGTCGGCATGGGCGACGGCGAGCCCGCGGCGCAGGATGCCGCCGCGCGCGGTCTCGAGCACGGCGCACTCGACGTGCGGGTCACGCAGCACGCGCCGCGTCCCGGCCGGCCCCGAGTAGTCGCCCGACGTGAGCGCTTCGCCGTCCACGTAAACGCCGTCGGTGCAGCACCAGCCTGCGTGGTATCCGGCCTCACGCGCGCAGGCGGCGACCAGCCGCACGACGGTGGTCTTGCCGTTGGTGCCGGTCACCAGCGCGACCGGCACTCCGTGCAGTGACTGCCAGGGAACCTGCGCCGCGTCCGGCAGTTCCGCGAGCGGCCAGGTCCGCCCGCCGCGGCCGGCGCCGATCGTGACGTGCTCGTCGTCGCCGAAGCACGGGATCCCGCGCGCGGCCGCCTCCGCCAGCAGCGTTCGCAGGCGCGGATTGGCCTCGCGCGCGGCGCGACGGGCGAGGCGCTCGAGCGCGCCCGTTTCCTCGAGTACCGGCGGCTCGGACTCCTCCGGCTGCTCCGCGGCGAGCGTCGCGATGAGTTCGTCGCGTCGCCCCGGTTCCCGTTCGGCGAGCGCCGCGGCCAGCGCCCACTCGTTGACTTCGGTCGCGGTGAAGAGCTGGTCGGGCGGCGCGGACAGAGCGAGCGAGGCGCCGCCGGGATGCGCGACCGCGACGACGGATCCCGCCGGCCACCCGACCGCCGCCATTGCCGCGCGCGCACGGCGTTCCCAGCCGGCGCCGATCGCGGACGTCGTGCCGGGGGTCTCGAGCACGGCGCCCGGGCCGTCGAAGAACCGGTTGTGCCCGGTCAGCCGGCGCGAGTCGGCGAAGGGTGCGGCGGCATGGCTCAGTCGGATGCCTCCGGCGCGTAGCGGATGCCCCGCTCGTCGCGGATGAGTCCTTCGAACGAGAGCGGCGGCGGCGCCTCTGCGGGCGCTTCGACGACCGGCGTCAAGGCGGCGCCCTCGTGCACGCGCGCCGCCGGGGCCGGCGCGCCTTCGGGACGGAAGCGGATGATCTGCTTCCAGGAACGGGTGAGCGCGTCTGCGAACACCAGGAGCAGATCGCCGGCCCGGCTCATGCGCAGCGCCGCGTCGATCGCCTCCTGCTCGTCCGGGATCACCGAGATCGAGGCCTGCGGCACGCCCGCGGCGAGGAGTTCCGAGGCGATGATGCGCGGCACCTCGTCGGGTGCGCGATCGCGCAGGTTGTCGTCGCGCCGGCAGAAGTAATGATCGAAGCGCCCCGCGACCGCGCGCGCGATCGCGCGCAGGTCCTCGTCGCGGCGGTCGCCCGGGCCCGCCAGCACGACGATGCGCCGGCCGGCGACGTCGAGCCGGCCCGCGAGGTCCGCGAGCATGCCGACGGCGTGTGCGTTGTGGCCGTAATCGAACAGCACCTTGAACGGGTGCTCGTCGAACACGTTCATGCGCCCGGGCGCCTGGTAGAAGGTGGTGTCGAAGGTGCGCAGGCCCTGGCGGATCGCATCGAGCTTGACGCCCAGTGAGAACGCTATCGAGGCGGCGAACATGGCGTTCTGCACATTGTGCGTGGCGCGGCCCTCGAGCGTCGCCGGAATCAGGTGCGTCCACAAGAGCGGCATGTGCCCGCCGCGGTCGTAGAGCGTGACCATGTGGCCGTTGACGCCGGCCTCGAGGGCGCAGGCGCGCCCGCCCGCGCGGATATGCTCGCGCACGAGCGCATGCTGCGGATTCATGGTCACGTAGCAGATATGCGCCGCCTCGGTGTGCGCCGACATCCGAAGCACCAGCGGGTCGTCTGCGTTCAGCACCGCGCAGGACCTGGCGACCTCGACCACCGTGCGCTTGACCTCGGCGAGCTGCTCGAGCGTGTCGATGCCCTTGAGGCCGAGGTGGTCGGCCTGCACGTTGAGCACCGCGCCGACGTCCACCTCCGGCACGCCCATGCCGGCGCGAATGAGCCCCCCGCGCGCGGTCTCGAGCACCGCGGCGTCGATGTGCGGGTCGGAAAGCACCATGCGGGCTGATACGGGGCCTGTCATGTCCCCGGAGACCGTTTTCTGGCCGTCGATGTAGACGCCGTCGGTCGTCGTGAGCCCCGGCGTGTAGCCCGCCATCTTCAATATGTGCGCGAGCATGCGCGCGGTCGTCGTCTTGCCGTTCGTGCCGGTGACGGCCGCGATCGGCACGCGCGCAGGCGTGCCCGGCGGGAACAGCATGTCGATGACCGGGCCCGCGACGTCGCGCGGCGTGCCCTCGGAGGGCGCCACGTGCATGCGGAAGCCGGGCGCCGCGTTGATTTCGCAGATGCCGCCGCCGATCTCGCGGTAGGAGAGCGTGATGTCCTTCGTCAGGAAGTCCACGCCGCCGACGTCGAGGCCGATCGCCTTGACCGCGCGCACCGCCATGTCGCGGTTGTCGGGGTGGATCACGTCGGTGACGTCGGTCGCGGTGCCGCCGGTGGACAGGTTGGCGGTGGACCGGAGATAGACGCGCTGACCCGCCGCAGGCACCGACTGCGCGGTGAGTCCGGCGCGGGCCAGCATCGCCTCGGCCTGCGCGTCGAGCTCGAGCCGCGTCAGCACCTTTTCGTGGCCGACGCCACGGCGCGGGTCCTGGTTCACAAGTTCGACCAGTTCGGCGACCCGGTGTACGCCGTCGCCCATGACGTGCCCCGGCGTGCGCTTCGTCGCCGCGACCAGCTCGCCGTTGACGACGAGCAGCCGGTGGTCGTCCCCCTCGAGGTAGGTCTCGACGATGACCGAGCGCGAATGCTCGCGCGCGATCGCGAAGCCGCGTGCGACCTCCTCGTCGCTCGTGAGCCGGATCGAGATGCCGCGGCCATGGTTGCCGTTGTAGGGCTTGGTCACGACCGGGAAGCCGAGCCGGTTCGCGGCGCGCACCGCCGCGCGCTCGTCCTGGACCAGTTCCTGGCGCGGCACCGGCAGGCCGAGCGCGCCGAGGATGCGGTTGGTCTCCTCCTTGTCGCCCGCGAGCTCGACCGCGATGTGCGGCGTGCGCCCGGTGACGGTTGCCTGGACGCGCTGCTGGTACTTGCCGTGGCCGAGCTGGATCAGCGACTGGTCGTTGAGCCGGAAAAAGGGAATGCCGCGCATCGTAGCGGCGTGCACCAGCGACGCGGTCGAGGGCCCGAGCGCGCGGCGCTGCGCGTACTTGATGTAGTCGTCGCGCGACTGCGGCCAGTCCCAGCCCTCGGGTACGCTGCCGGCGGGCCGGATGCCCCCGGGCAACAGCGAGCACAACAGGCGCAGCGCGAGCTCGCCCGCGGCGATGCCTTCCTCGCGTTCGGCGTATTCATAGACGACCGAATAGCGGCCGGGGCGATCGAGGCTCCGGGTCTTGCCGAAGGTGACGTCTTCGCCCGCGACGTTCTGCAGCTCGAGCGCCACGTGCTCGAGCACGTGGCCGAGCCAGGTGCCGTCGTCCTCGTTCATGCGGCGGATGAATCCGCCGGGTTCCTGGTACGAGCAGCCGTGGTCGGCGAGCCCGGGCAGCGCGGCGATCAGGCGGTCGACGAAGTCCTTGCCGAGGCGGCCGGTCGGCCAGGCCTCGAGTTCGCCAAGGTCGAGCTCGAGCCGGATGACCGGGAACCTCGCATAGTGCGATGGCCCGACATAGACGGAGCGGTCGAGGATGCGCATGACGCCCCCATCATGCGCGAGACGGCCCCAGGCTGCCCATCCGGGCCTCCCGGGTGTGCAGGTCGAAGCTCGCCCCGGCGGTCAGCAAATGCACCACGAGGCCGAGGATGCAGATCGGCTGGCCCTCGGTGGCGCTGTCCACTGATGAGAATGTCACCTTCGAGGCGTCCACGACCGTGACGCCGCCCGTGCCCTCGACCGCCAGCGTCTCGTCCGGGCCGATGAACGCGGCGGTGTCTTCGTCGAGGCCGATGCCGACCGCGAACGGGTTGTAGGCGAGCGCGGTGATGAGCCGGCCCAGCCGGTCGCGCTGGCGGAAATGCTGGTCGATGATGAAGCGATTGGTGAGGCCGAGCCCCGGCGCGAGCCGCACGTTTCCTGCGATCGCGGCCGCGCCGTCGTCGCCGAAGGCGATCATGTGCTCGGAGAGGATGGAGGCGCCTGCGCTGGTGCCGCCGACCGCCACGCCGCGCGCGTTCTGCGCGCGGATCAGCTTGGCGACCGGCGTCCCGCCGAGGAGCGTGGTGAGCCGCAGCTGATTGCCGCCGGTGAAGAAGATCCCGGTTGCCTGCTGGAGGCGCTCGAGCCGTCCCGCCTCCTGGCAGTCGCGGCGCGTGTCGAAGTCCATCACATCGGCGCGCCGGGCGCCGAGCTCGCGGAACAGCTTCTCGTAGCGCGGGCCGGTCTCGTTCGAGCGGCTCGCAGTCGGGATCACGACGATGTCCGCCATCTCGCCGCCCGAGACCTGCACGAAGCGCGCGAGGATCTTCGGGTCGTTTTCCTTGTTCTCGGCGCCGCCGATCGGGACGACGTACCCGCGCGTCTCGCCTTCCGGAACGCGGCTCGGGCTCAAGCTCAGGCTCCGAGCGCGGCCTTGATGCGTGCGGAGAGTGCGCCGATGTCGGTGCAGCCCTGCACCCTGGGCTTGAGCCAGCCCATGACCTTGCCCATGTCCTTCATGGAGGAGGCCGAAGTCGCCGCGATCGCTTCCCTGATCAGCGTCGCGAGCTCGGCGTCGGAAAGCTGTGCGGGCAGGTAGGAGGAGAGCAGCACGATCTCGGCCGATTCCCTGGCGACGAGGTCGGCGCGCTTGCCGGCCTCGAACTGGACCACCGACTCGCGCCGCTGCTTGATCATCTTGTCAATGACCGCGAGCACCTGGGTGTCGTCGAGCGCGATGCGCTCGTCCACCTCGCGTTGCTGGATGGCGGCCTGGAGCATGCGGATGCAGGACAGGCGATCCTTCTCGCCCGCCTTCATCGCTGCCTTCATGTCCTCGGTTATGCGGTCCTTCAGGCTCATCCCGGGATCAGCGCATCGCGCCGCGCCCGCCGTCGCGTGAGGCGCGCTTCAGGTGCCGCTTGATGGCGGCCGCCTTCTTGCGTTTCCGTTCCTGGGTGGGCTTCTCGTAGAATTCCCGGCGGCGCAGTTCAGTCAGCACACCGGCCTTTTCGCAGGCACGCTTGAAACGACGCAGGGCGGCGTCGAAGTACTCGTTCTCGCGGATACGGACGCTCGGCATTCCAACCTCGTTTCTGGCACTGCGCCCCCGGAACAGCCCCGGGGAAAGGGCCCGGAATTGTAGTGATCCGCCCCCGGAAAATCAAAGTGATAGGCCATTGAAAGTCCTCGGCATCGAAACCTCCTGCGACGAGACTGCGGTCGCCGTCTACGACGGCGATCGGGGCCTGCTCGTGGACCGGGTCTGGAGCCAGGTTCTGCTGCATGCTCCGCATGGCGGCGTGGTTCCGGAGCTCGCCTCGCGCGACCACATCGAGCGGCTCCTGCCGATGATCGAGGACGCACTGGCCGATGCCGGGATCTCGCTGCAAGCCATTGACGGGATTGCCTATACCGCAGGCCCCGGGCTGATCGGCGCGCTGCTCGTGGGCGCCTGCGTCGCGCGCGCGCTGGGCTATTCGCTAGGCGTGCCGGTCATCGGCGTGCACCACCTGGAGGGCCACCTGCTGGCGCCGGCGCTGGAGCCCGGCGCGCCCGGCTTTCCTTATGTCGCGCTGCAGGCATCGGGCGGCCACACGATGCTGATCGAGGTGCAGGGCATCGGTCGCTATCGGGTCCTGGGCGAGACGCAGGACGATGCCGCGGGCGAGGCCTTCGACAAGACCGCCAAGTTCCTCGGGCTCGGCTACCCCGGCGGGCCGGCGCTCGCCGCGAAGGCCGAGTCGGGACGCCCGGGTGTGTTCGAATTCCCGCGCCCGATGCTCGACCGCCCCGGCCTCGACTTCAGCTTCAGCGGCCTCAAGACCGCGGTGATCGTGGCGCTGCGCGGGCGCACGCAGGACGAGCAGACGCGCGCCGACGTCGCGCGCGCATTCGAGGACGCGATGGTCGAGACGCTCACCGGCAAGAGCCTGCGCGCGCTCACGGCGACCGGCATCAGGACGCTCGTGGTTGCGGGCGGCGTGGGCGCCAACCGGCGCTTGCGCGAGTCGCTCGCGCGCGCGGTGCAGGCGGCGGGCGGGAGCGTCCACTACCCGCGGCCCGGGTTCTGCACCGACAATGCGGCCATGATCGCGCTCGCAGGCCACGCGCGGCTCGCGGCCGGCGAGCGCGAGGAGCTGCCGGTGCGCGCCCGTGCGCGCTGGCCGCTGGAAGAACTGCGCGCGCCGGGAGGCTGACGTGGACCGCATCTTCATCACCGCGCTCGCCGCCGAGACCGTCATCGGCATCCATGACTGGGAGCGCCAGTCGCTGCAGCGCGTCGAGGTGGACCTCGAGATGTGGGTGGACCTCGCCACCGCCGCGCAGAGCGACGCGATCGAGGATACGTTGAACTACCGCTCGGTCGCGAAACGCGTGCTGGCCTGCGTGCAGCAGGCCCGCTTCCGCCTGGTCGAAGCGCTCGCGGGCGAGATCGCGCGCATCGTGCTCGAGGAGTTCGGCGTCGCCCGCGTGCGTGTGACCGTGCACAAGCCGGGCGCGGTGCGCCATGCGAAGGACGTCGGTGTCACGATCGAGCGCGCCCGCGATGCCTGAGGCCTGCGATGGCTGAGGCCTACGTCGCGGCCGGCAGCAATGTCCGGCCGCGCGCGAACCTGCGGCGGGCACTCGCCATGCTGGGCGCCGAGTTCCCGGGGCTGCGGGCTTCGCGCGCGTACCTCAACCAGGCGGCCGGCTTCGAGGGCGACGACTTCGTGAACCTGGTTGCGGCGTTTCCCTGCCGGCTGCCGCTGACGGAACTGCTCGCCAGGCTCAAGGACATCGAACGCGCGCTCGGCCGTGAACCCGGCGCCGCAAAGTGGGGGTCGCGCACGCTCGACCTCGACCTGATCCTGTATGGCGACCTGACCGGCGAGTTCCCTGGCGCACGGCTGCCGCACCCGGACCTCGCGACCCGCGCCTGGGTGCTGGGCCCGCTCGCGGCGCTGGCGCCGGAACTGCGCCATCCCGTGTCGGGCGAGGCGATCGGAGAACTGTGGCGGCGCTTCGACCGCGCCCTGCATCCGCTCGCCGAGACCTCGCTTGCGGTGCCCGATTGACCCGCTCAGCGATCGTCGCCGCCGGAGAGCCGGCCGCCGTCCACGGCGAGCACCTCGCCGGTGACGAAGGACGCGCCGCTCGCGAAGAAGAGCGCGGCCTGCGCGACGTCCTCGGGTGTACCCGTGCGCCGGAGCGCCGTGCGCGCGACGATGCGCCGCTTCAGGTCCTCGTCCATCGCATGCTCGGGCCACAGCACCGGACCCGGCGCGATCGCGTTGACGCGGACGCGGGGACCGAGTTCGCGCGCCAGCGAGCGCGTCAGCATCACGAGCCCGGCCTTGGCCGCGCAATAGACCGCGTGGTGGCGCAGCGGCTTCAGGCCGTGGATGTCGGCGATGTTGAGGATCAGGCCGCGCCGCCGGGAGAGCTCGGGCGCCGCCGCCTGCGACAGGAACAGCGGCGCGCGCAGGTTGCTGCCCACGAGGTCGTCGAACTGCGCCGCGGTGATCGAGCCGACCGGAGTCGGGTAGAAGGTCGAGGCATTGTTCACGAGCACGTCGAGCGCGCCGAAAGTGCCGATCACGGTGGCAGGCAGCGCTGCGAGCGCCGAATCGTCCCTGAGGTCGGCTTCGAAAGCCGCGGCGGATCCCGGGCGCGCGGCGTTCATCGCGGCGACGAGCGCCCCGGCCTCCGCCGCCGAGCGGCGGAAGTGCACGGCCACCTTCGCGCCGCGCGCGTGGAACGCGCTCGCGATGACCGCGCCGATGCGCCGCGCCGCGCCCGTGACGAGCACGACCTGGTTCGCCAGCGGGTTGGCATCGGGCTGCGCCATGGGCCGCGACATTATCATGCAGGTGAGTGCCGGTGCTGACCGCGGCCGCACTGCCGGCGCTCTCCGCCGAAGAGGCCCGGCATTCGGGGCGTGTCGCGGACCGGCTGCGTCAGTTGATCGAGGGCGCGGACGGCTGGCTGCCGTTCGCACGGTTCATGGAATGCGCGCTGTACGAGCCAGGGCTCGGCTACTACACGGCCGGCCGGCGGCCCTTCGGCGCCAGCGCAGACTTCGTGACCGCGCCGGAACTGTCGCCGCTCTTCGGCCGCTGCCTCGCCGCGCAGGTCGCGGAAGTGCTGGACCGCATCGGCGGTGGCGACGTGGTCGAATACGGCGCAGGCAGCGGCCGCCTCGCTGTGGACCTGCTCGATGCGCTCGCGGCACGCGGCGCGCTGCCGCGCCGCTATCGCATCGTGGAGCTGAGCGAGACGCTTCGCGCCGAGCAGCGCGAGCGGCTCGCCGTACGCTCCGCCCACGCGGATCGCATCGAGTGGCTCCCGGGCCCGCCGGACTCGGAGTGGCAAGGCATCGCAGTTGCGAATGAAGTCGTCGATGCGCTGCCGCTCGAGCGCTTCCGCGTGACGGCGGGCGATTGCGAAGCGATCGGTGTCGTGATGGACGGCGAGGGCTTCGCCTGGCGCGCCGGGCCGGCGGACTGCGCGCTCATCGCGGCGGTGCGGGCGCTGTCGCGGAGGCTGCCGCGGCCGCTGCCGCCGGGTTACGTCTCGGAAATCTGCCTGCGCGCGCCCGGCTGGCTCGCGTCGGCCACCGCGACGCTGGCGCGGGGCTTGCTGCTCGCAGTCGATTACGGGCTGCCGCGCGCGCAGTACTACCATCCCTCCCGGGACGGCGGCACGCTCGCGGGATTCCACCGCCATCGCCGGCTGGAGGACGTGCTGCAGCGGCCCGGCCTGGTGGACCTGACTGCCTGGGTGGACTTCTCGGCGCTCGCGGACGCGGGGCGCGCGGCGGGGCTTGCGGTGCTGGGTTTCGCGACGCAGGCGCACTTCCTCGCCGCCACCGGCATCGAGCGCGAACTCGCGGCACTCCTCGAGCGGGCGGCCGAACCCGAGCGCATCGTGCTCGCGGGTGGCGCGCTGACCCTGATGCTGCCCGGCGAGATGGGCGAGCGCTTCAAGCTGCTTGCGCTCGCGCGCGGTGTCGCGGGCCCGCTCGCCGGCTTCTCGTTCCGCGACCTCGCGGCCAGCCTGTAGACTGCCGCCGGTGGATGCATTCCAGGCCGTCGTGCTCGCGATCGTGCAGGGGCTGTCGGAGTTCCTGCCAATCTCGAGCTCGGGCCACCTGATCCTGGTCCCGCACTTCCTGGGCTGGCCCGACCAGGGGCTCGCCTTCGACGTCGCCGTGCACGTCGGCACGTTGCTCGCGGTGGTCGCGTATTTTCGCCGCCAGCTCTCGGCCATGCTCTGCGCCTGGCTCGGCTCGCTCGCGGGCCGCGGCCTGACGCCCGACGCGCGCCTCGCCTGGTGCGTGATCGTCGGCACCGTCCCGGTCGGCGCGGCGGCGCTGCTGTTCGGCGGCCTGATCGAGCAGTGGCTGCGCAACCCGCTGTTCGTCGCCGGCACGCTGACCGGCTTCGGCATCCTGATGTGGCTCGCCGACCGCCTTGGCAGGCGCGAGAAGGATGAGTACGCGATCGACTGGCACCACGCGCTCCTGATCGGCTGCGCGCAGGCGCTCGCGCTGATGCCGGGCACCTCGCGTTCGGGCGTGACGATGACCATGGCGCGCACGCTCGGCCTGAGCCGCGAGGCCGCCGCACGCTTCTCCTTCCTGCTCGCGGTGCCGGGCATCGCGATGGCAGGCGGATACGAGCTCCTCAAGCTGCTGCAGGGCGGAAACGGCGCGGTAGCCTGGGGACCGATGGCACTCGGCACCGCGGTCGCGGCCGCGACCGGCTACCTCTGCATCCATGGGCTGCTCGCGGTGATCAACCGGATCGGGCTCGCGCCTTTCGCGATCTACCGTTTTGCGGTCGCCGCGCTGATTCTGGTCGTGTTCCTCTGAGCTGCGCTCAGCCGTGCGCGGAGAGCGCCGCGAGCCGGCGCCGCCGCAGCAACGCCCCGATCTCCTCGCCCGAGAGTCCCTTGCGGTCCTCCTCGCCGAGTGTGGTCGCGAGCGCAGTCTCCTGCGCCCGGCGCAGGATCTGCGCCGGCGCGTAGGGCCGGGATCGCAGGCCACCGCGCCCGCGGAAGTCTGCCTCGCAGGCGAGCAACAACTCGCGGAACCGCTCCGGGCGGCGCATCGCGTCGCAGGCCTCCAGCATCTCGAGGATCGTCCGCGGGCGCAGCTCTGCCGCGCGGTGCGCGAGGCAATGCCAGCGCGAGGCGAGTTCGGCGAGTTCGCGGTAGTCGTTGGGCACGCGCAGCCGCGCCGCGACCTCGCGCACCACTGCGACACCCTTTTCCTCGTGGCCGATGTGCTGCGGCCAGGCTGAGCGCGGCGTGCGGCCCTTCCCGAGGTCGTGCACGAGCGCCGCGAAGCGCACGCGCGGCAGCGGCGAGAGTTCCGCCGCGACCGACAGCACGAGCTCGATGTGCAGGCCGGTGTCGATCTCGGGATGCCACTGCTCGGGCTGCGGCACGCCGTAGAGCGCGTCGAGCTCGGGCAGCACGCGCGCGAGCGCGCCGCACTCGCGCATCAGGCGCAGCCAGGCCTCGGGCGCGGGCTCGGCCAGCGCGCGGTCGGTCTCCTGCCAGACGCGCTCGGCGACGAGCGCATCCGCCTCGCCGGAGGCGACCATCGCGCGCATGCGCGCCTGCGTCTCGGGTGCGACCGAGAATCCCAGCGGCTGGTACCGGGCCAGGAAGCGCGCCACGCGCAGGATGCGCACCGGGTCCTCGTCGAAGGCCTCCGAGGCGTGGCGCAGCGTGCGCGACCCGAGGTCGCGGTGCCCGCCGCAGGGATCGACCAGCGCGCCCGCGGCATCCCTGGCCATCGCATTGATCGTGAGGTCGCGCCGGCGCAGGTCGTCCTCGAGCGTCACGTCCGGCGAGAAGCGCATCTCGAAGCCGTGGTAGCCGCGTCCCCTCTTGCGCTCGGTGCGGGCGAGCGCGTATTCCTCGCCGGTCTCCGGATGCAGGAACACTGGAAAGTCCTTCCCCACCTGCCGGTAGCCGGCGGCGCGCATCTCCTCGGGTGTCGCGCCCACGACCACCCAGTCGCGCTCGGTCACCGGGCGGCCGAGCAGCTCATCGCGAACCGCGCCGCCGACCAGATAGACTTTCATGCGGCCATGTTACGCGATCCGCCACGGCGCCTGACCCGGCTGCTGCCGCTGCTCGCGGCCGCGGCCTGCACCGCCGGCTGCTACTACCTGCATCTGGCCGCCGGCCAGCTCGAGATGAACCGGCGGCGCGAGCCGATCGCGGCGATCGCCGCGCGGCCGGAGACCGGCGCGGAGTTGCGCCGGCGGCTCGCCTTCGCCGAGCGCGCGCGTGACTTCGCAATGACCGAGCTCGGCTTGCCCGACAACGGCAGTTACCGGACCTACGCACAGCTCGGCCGCCGGTACGCCGCCTGGAACCTGTTCGCGGCGCCGGAATTCTCAATCGAGCCGCGGCGCTGGTGCTTTCCGGTCGCGGGCTGCGTGGCCTACCGCGGTTACTTCGAGGAATCGCGGGCGGCGCGCGCGGCGGCGCGCTATGCGCGCCGCGGCTACGACGTGCACGTCGGCCCCGCGATCGCCTATTCGACGCTCGGCCACCTGAAGGACCCGCTGCTCGACACGATGTTCGGCTACGGCGATGCCGAACTCGCTGCGCTCATCATCCACGAACTCGCGCATCAGGCCGTGTACGCCGCCAGCGACAGTGATTTCAGCGAGGCCTTCGCGAGCGTGGTCGAGCGCGAGGGCGTGCGCCGCTTCCTGGCGGCGGCGGGCCTTGAGGCGGAGGTGCGCGAGTTCCTCGAACACCGTGCGCGCGAGGAGCGCCTCGCGGCGCTCATGATCCAAAGCCGCGCGCGCCTCGCCGCGATCTACGCCAGCGGTGCGCCGGAAGCGGAACTGCGCCTGGCCAAGTCTGCCGAGTTCGACCGCCTGCGCGCGGCGCTTGGCGGGCAGGGCGCGCCATCCTCGGGGGCGCTCAACAATGCGCACCTGGTGGCGGTCTCCAGCTATCACCGCTGCATGCCGCCGATCGAGCGTGAACTCGCGCGCCTGGACCGCGACCTGCCGGCCTTTTACGCCGAAATGCGGAAGCTCGCGAAGGATGCGGCCGCGCGCGGCAGACTCTGCCCTCCAGCTTGAGGCGGTCCGCAAGCTCGGTTCAGGCCAGCAATCTCGGCAACATGGCGGAGAACGGCTGCGGGTGGATGCCGAGCCGCGCGAGCCCGTTCACCTTGCAGACGCTGTCGAGGGTGAGCGAGCGATAGTTGTCGGTCGAAAATGGCTTGCCCGGCACGAAATCGAACACCGCGGCCTGCAGGCGCGCCGCGAAGTCCGGCATGCCGATGACCGCCCGCGACAGCTGCAGCCGGTCGCGGATCATGACCACGACCTGGCGCAGCGTCAGCTGCTCCGGCCCGCAGAGTTCGTAGACCTCGCCGGCGGTCGCTTCGTCCGCGAGTGCGCGCTGGATCGCCGTCACGACGTCGCCGACCCAGACCGGTGCAAAGCGCGCCGTGGGGCGGGCGAGCGGAAATGCCACCGGGATCGCGCGCAGCAGCCCCGCGAAGCGGTTCACGAAACCGTCGCCCGGGCCGAAGATCACCGACGGCCGGAAGATGGTCCAGCGCAGGTCGGCGCCGGATTCCTCGCGGATGATGCGCTCGGCGCGGCCCTTGCTGCGCAGGTAATGGCTGGGGCCGCCCGCGGCGTCGGCGTTGAGCGCGCTGACCTGCACCAGCCGGTCCACGCGCTGCCGCCGGCAGGCGAGGACGAGCTTGCGCGCGAGCTCCGCGTGCGCATGCTCGAAACCGCGCCCGTCGCGACCGCGCTCGTTCAGGATGCCGACCAGGTTGATCACGGCGGGCCTGCCCGCGCAGAGCAGGTCGAGCTGCGCCGGGTCGTGCAGGTCTGCCGCGACCAGCGTGAGCGCGGGGATCGTGCAGAGGTGGCGGGCGCGGGCCGGGTCGCGCGTCGGGACGGTCACCTGCCAGCCGTCGCGGGCAAGCGCGGCGGTCAGGTGCGTGCCGACGAAGCCGGAGCCGCCGAGGACGCAGACCGATCGCGCCGCCATGGCCCGATTATAGGGGCCGCCCCTCGGCCGGGCCGCTCAGCGCAGCGGCAGCAGCAGCACCTGGTTGCCGCGGCGCAGCTGGAGCAGGATCGCGCCCTGGCCCTTGGCCGCCTCGCGCAGCTGCGCGAGGCTGCCGACGCGCGTGCGGTTGACCGCCTGGATGCGGTCGTCGGCCTGCAAACCCGCCTGCGCGGCCGGGCTGCCCGGCGCGACGCCCCTGATGCGCACGCCGCCGCCGCCGTCGTCCGGGGCCTCGACCAGTTCCGCACCGGCGAGGGCCGGATGGATCGCGGAGGCATCCGCGAGCTGGGCCGGCTCGCGCAGCACGGCGGTGACAGTCCGCGGCTTGCCCTCACGCAGGAGCGCGATTGTCGCCGGATCGCCGACCTTCATCATGCCGATGATGTTGCGCAGCTCCGCGTTGTTCTTGATCGGCGTGCTGCCGACCGCCGTGATCACGTCGCCGACCTCGATCCCGGCGCGCGCGGCGGCCGAGCCCTCGGCCACCTGCGACACCAGTGCCCCCTGCGCGTCGTCGGCGAGCCCCAGGCTCTTCCTGAACTCGGGGGTCAAGGACAGCGTGACGACGCCCAGCTGGCCGCGGTTGACCTCGCCGTGCTGGATCAGCTGTTCCATGACCGAGCGGACCAGGTTCGACGGGATCGCGAAGCCGATGCCGATATTGCCGCCCGATCCCGACAGGATCACCGAGTTAATGCCGACCAGCTCGCCGTCCAGCGACACCAGCGCGCCCCCGGAATTGCCGGGATTGATGGCCGCGTCGGTCTGGATGAAGTCCTCGACGCCGTCGCGGCTGATGCCGGTGCGCCCGAGGGCGCTCACGATGCCCGAGGTGACGGTGTGCTGCAGGCCGAACGGGTTGCCGATCGCGATGACGAAGTCGCCGACCTCGAGCTTGGAAGAATCCGCGAGGCGGATCTCGGCCGGTAGCCGGCCGTCCTTGATCCTGAGCACCGCGACGTCGGAGCGCTCGTCCGCGCCGACGACCTCGGCCTTGAGTTCGGTCTCATTGACCAGCGTGATGGTGATCTCGCTGGCGTTCTTGACCACATGGGCGTTCGTCACGATATAGCCGCCCTGGGCGTCCACGATGACGCCCGAGCCCGCGCTCCTGAACTCGCGCTCGCGCGGCGCCGCATCCGGCGGCAGGCCGAAGAAGCGCCGGAATCCCGGGTCGTCGAAGAACGGGTTGCGCGGCTGTGAGACCGTGCCGCGCACGGCGATGTTGACCACCGCGGGCGAGACGCGCTTGATGACGGGCGCGAACGACGGCTGGGTCGAAACTTTCTGGGCGCCGGCGGTCGCGGGCAGGGCGAGAATCGCCGCGGCAAGGAGCGCGGCCGTGAATCGGCTCATGCGGGTGAAAACCTCTGTTGCGGCCTGTCTGACCGGGGCCGGACGCCACAAGTTCCGATCGCGCGCATGGCTTATTTTCCCGCGTGCGGACGCGCGCGTGCATGAACTCTGCGTGTTTTGCCCGGTTTTTGCGCATACCAGATCTTGTGCTGCGCGGATTTTGCGCAGGGGCGGGGGAGAAGCCACCCCCCGGTCGGAAACAGCCTGA
>JBQTKI010000019.1:0-34017 GCA_052386275.1 Gammaproteobacteria bacterium | reverse complement strand
AACGAGAACGAACTGGTGCAGCGTGTCTGCGTCGCGGTGGCCGCGATGTGGAAGGAGACGCTCGGCGTCGAGACCGAGCTCGTCCAGATGGAGTTCAAGGCATACCTCGCCGCGCGCGCGGATCCCGCTCAGTGGGACGTCGTGCGCGTCGGCGGGACGGCGGACTACAACGACGCCTCGACTTTTCTCGACACGATGCTGGAAGGCAGTCCGCAGAATTTCGGCCGCTGGCACGATGACCGCTATGCACGTCTGCTGGAATCGGCGGCCTTGGAAACCGATGCCGCGCGCCGGCGCGAGTCGCTGCAGCAGGCGGAAGCCCTGATGCTCCAGGACTACCCGCTGCTGCCGGTTTACTTCTACGTCACACGCCGGCTGGTGAGCGGCGCCGTCCTGGCGCCGCCGATCAACCCGATGAACCGCACCTACTCGCGCTACTTCCGCCCGGCGGGCTGAAGCGCGTCAGAGGGCGCGCTCGATCCTGGCCTTCTCGACCAGTTCCTTGAGGTGCGCCTCGAAACGCTTTTGCTTCACCATCGGGCCGAGTTGCGGCTTGACGGTGTCGTAGGGCGGGGGCGTCGTCGGGCGTGTCTCCTCCAGCCGGATGACGTGCCAGCCGAAATCCGACTTCACGGGAGTCGCCGTGTACTTGCCAATCTCGAGCTGCTGCACGGCGTCCGAGAACGGCTTGACCATCTGGCCGGCGGTGAACCAGCCGAGGTCGCCGCCTTCGGCTGCGGAACCGTCGGACGAATGCTCCTTGGCGAGTGCTTCGAATTTCGTGCCCTTGTCGAGCTGCACGATGAGGTCCTTGGCCTTGGCTTCGTCGTCCACCAGGATGTGCCGCGCGTGGTATTCAGCCTTCGGCATCTCAGCGATGCGTGCGTCGTACTCCGCCTTCAGTTCCTCTTCGGTCGGCTCCTTGCCCTCGGACTGCTTGCGAAACAGCATCTCGGCCAGCGCGCTGCGACTGACCAGCTCGAGCCGCGCACCGGGCTCGCCGTCGTCGAGCTTTTGCTTCTTGGCCTCGGCCGCGCCGACGTACATGCGGATCAGCTCCTCGAGCGACTCGCTGCGCTCTTCGGACGTGAGCTGGTCCACGGTCTTGCCCTGGTGGCGCGTCTTCACGTAGAGCAGCCAGACCTCGTTCGAGATCGGCGTGCCGTCCACCGTCGCGACCGGCTTGGCCGCGTCGTCGGCCGGGGTCTCGGCCTTGGTGCAGCCGACGGCGAGCATCATTCCCGCCAGCGTGATCGCGAATGCCTGCGTGTATCTCATGATTTCCTCGTAGGTTGGTCGTCGTCGGGTGAACGGGCGTCGATGTTCAATGCGTGGATCTCGCCCGGCAGCATGTCCGCGAGGGCCTCGTAAACCATGCGGTGCCTTTCGATGCGGCTGCGGCCGCTGAATGCCTGAGACTCGACCCGGATGCGAAAGTGCCCGGCGCCGCCCGCGGCGCCCGCGTGGCCGGCGTGACGCGCGCTGTCGTCGTCCACGGCCACCTGTGCCGGGGCGAACGCGGATTCGAGCCTGCTGCGGATTCGCTCAACTCGCGGCGGTTCCATCATGGCGCGCCTGCGCTGCGATCCAGAATCCCTGCACGACGATGAACGCCAACGTGAGGCCCAGCATGCCGAACAGCTTGAAGTTGACCCAGGTCGCCTCGTCGAAGTAGCTGAATACCGCGACGTTGACCGCGCCCATCACCGCAAAGAAAGCGACCCACATCAGGTTGAGCCGCTTCCACCGCTCCGCGCTCAGCTCGAGGCGCGCGTCCGTGGAGGTCATCAGACGCTGCACCAGAGGCTTCCCGCCGAACCATTGCCACTGGCTCGCCAGGAACGCGGTCCCGAACAGCCAGTTCACGACCGTCGGCTTCCACATGATGAAGGCCGCGTCGCGGATCGCGAGCGTCAGGCCACCGAACACCAGCACGAGGCCGGCGGACACGAGATGCATCGGGTTCACGCGCCGGGTGCGCAGCCAGTGGATGGAAACCTGAATCACCGTGGCGGCGACGATCACGACCGTAGCGGCGTAAATATCCGCCAGCTTGTAGGCGACGAAGAATGCGATGACCGGCAGGAAATCGAACAGCAGCTGCATGCATGGGTCCGGGCGGGGGCGCCAATGATAGCCGAAGGGGAGGGCGGGTGCCCCCAGTCCATAATGACCCATGGCCGAGCGCCTGGAACTGCATCCCACCACGCCGCAGGCACGATTCCTGCGCCAGGCCGCCGACTGCCTGAATGATGGGGGCGTGCTCGCGTACCCGACGGACTCCTGCTACGCGCTCGCCTGCGCGATCGGCGCGAAGGAGGCAATGGAGCTCATCCAGCGCATCCGCCAGTCGGGCAAGAGCCACTTCTTCACGCTGGTGTGCCGTGACCTGTCGGAGATTGCGCGCTTCGCGCGCGTGGAAAATTGGCAGTACCGCCTGCTCAAGGCGTTCACGCCAGGGCCCTACACCTTCGTGCTGCGTGCGACCCGGGAAGTGCCGCGGCGCCTGCTGCACCCTCGGCGCAAGACCGTCGGCATCCGCGTGCCCGACCATCCGGTGCCGCGTGCGCTGCTTGCCGAGTTAGGGGAACCGATCATGAGCACGACGCTGATGCTTCCCGGGGACGATGTGCCGCTCACCGATGGCCGCGAGATCGAGAAGCGCATCGGGCATTGGCTCGACCTGATCCTCGATGCCGGCAACTGCGGACTGGAGCCGAGCACGATCGTGGACCTGTCGGGCGACCCACCGAAGCTGATCCGCGCCGGCAAGGGCGACCCGCGGCCGTTCCAATGACCGGCGACGGCGGACGCCGCATCGTATAATTCCGGCCCGATGCAGCGCTCCATGGATGTCGCCACGTTTCTCACCATCGTGTCGATCGCGGCGATTCCCGTCCTGTTTGCCATCACGCTGCATGAAGTCGCCCACGGCTGGGTGGCGCGGACCTTCGGCGACCGCACCGCGGAGATGCAGGGCCGGCTGAGCCTGAATCCGTTGCGGCATATCGATCCGGTCGGCACGCTGCTGGTGCCGGCACTACTCCTGTGGCTCGGGGGATTCCTGTTCGGCTGGGCGAAACCGGTGCCGGTCGATCCGCGCAACATGCGGGATCCACGCCGCAGCATGGTCTGGGTCGCGGCCGCAGGCCCGGGCGCGAACCTCGCGATGGCGATTGGCTGGGCGTTCCTCATGATGCTGAGCCAGCGCCTCGAACTGGGCGTCGCCGGAGTCTGGCTGGCTTCGATGGCCTCGTTCGGCATCACGATCAACCTGCTGCTGGCGCTCTTCAATTTGCTGCCCATCCCGCCACTGGATGGCGGACAGCTGTTGGCAAACCTCGTGCCCCGTGGCCCGATCGCGCAGCTGCTCGAGATGATCCGGCCATTCGGACTCTTCATCGTCCTTGCGCTGGTGGCGATCCCCGGCGCGCTCCAAGGCATCATCGGCCCGCCGATTGAGTATCTTCGCGGGCTGTTGACGTCCATCTTCGGCCTGGGTGGCTAGGAGCAGGCATGCCCACCAATCCGGTATCCAGGCGTCGGGTCGTCTCGGGGATGCGCCCGACCGGGCAGCTGCATCTCGGCAATTACCACGGCGCGCTGGTTAACTGGATCGACCTGCAGCGCCGCTACGAGTGCTTCTACTTCGTGGCCGACTGGCACGCGCTCACCACCGGCTACGAGGACACGGCGGCGATCAAGGCCAACGCGCACGAGGTCGTCATCGACTGGCTGGGCGCCGGGCTGGACCCTTCCGCCTGTACCATGTTCGTGCAGTCGCGCGTGCCGGAGCACGCCGAACTGCACCTGATCCTGTCCATGGTCACGCCGGTGTCCTGGCTCGAACGGGTGCCGACTTACAAGGACCAGATCGAGCAGCTGAAGGACAAGGACCTCGGCACTTACGGCTTCCTCGGCTACCCGCTGCTGCAGAGCGCGGACATCCTGATGTACCGGCCCGAGTTCGTGCCGGTGGGCGAAGACCAGGTCGCGCACGTCGAAATCACCCGCGAGATCGCGCGCCGCTTCAACAACATCTACGGCCGGGAGCCGGACTTCACGGCGCGCGTGGCGCAGGCTGCAGCGAGGCTCGGTGCCAGCGGCGCCACGCAGTACGACGAGCTGCGCCGCCAGTACCAGGAGCAGGGCAATGCCGAAGCCCTCGCCAGGGCGCGGGCGCTGATCGCCGCAAGCACGAAGCTCTCCACCGAAGACCGCGCGCGCCTGCAGGGCGACCTCGAAGGTGGCGGGCGTACAATCCTGTCGGAACCGGACGCGCTGCTCACGAAGTCGCCGAAAGTGCCGGGCCTCGACGGCCGCAAGATGTCGAAGTCCTTCGACAACACGATCCGCTTGCGCGAGGACCCGGCCAGCATCGAGAAGAAGCTGAAGGCCATGCAGACCGACCCGGCGCGAGTGCGGCGCAGCGACCCCGGCGACCCGGAGAAATGCCCGGTCTGGAGCCTGCACAAGATCTACTCGAGCCAGGACACGCAGGCCTGGGTGCAGAAGGGCTGCCGCACCGCGGGCATCGGCTGCCTGGAGTGCAAGAAGCCGCTGATCGATTCGGTGCTGGCGGAACTCGCGCCGATCCGGGAGCGGGCGAGGGAATTCGAGGCCAACCCCGGGCGGGTCGCCGAGATCCTGGACGCCGGCTGCAGCCGCGCGCGCGAGGCCGCGCGTGCGACAATGCGGGAGGTCCGGGAAGCGGTGGGACTGGACTACGAATGAACGGCCCCGAGGTCGAAGCCAGCGCGAACGACGGGAACGCGGCCGAGCCGCCGCCGCAGCAGGGCGAGATGCCGTTCGCCATCGTGGATGGCGAGCCGGTCACCGAGATGCCGCGGGACCTCTACATCCCGCCGCAGGCGCTCGAAGTTTTCCTTGAGGCCTTTGAAGGGCCGCTCGATCTGCTGCTGTATCTGATCCGGCGCCAGAACCTCGACATCCTCGACATCCCGATCGCCGACATCACGCGCCAGTACATGGAGTACATCCAGCTGATGCAGGAGCTCGATCTCGAGCTTGCGGGTGAGTACCTGCTGATGGCGGCGATGCTCGCCGAGATCAAGTCCCGCATGCTGCTGCCGCGCAGCGGCGAAGTGGGCCCGGAGGAGGAAGATCCGCGCGCCGAGCTGGTGCGCCGCCTGCAGGAGTACGAGCGCTTCAAGCAGGCCGCGGAGGACATTGACCGGCTCCGGAGGCTCGACCGCGACGTATACCAGGCGGGCGTGGAGCTCGCGCAGCGCCGGGTCGTGCGGCTGCTGCCGGACGTCGCACTGCAGGAGATGCTGGTCGCGTTCAAGGACGTGGTGCAGCGTGCCGAGATGTTCGCGCACCTGCACGTGCAGCGCGAGACGCTCTCGGTGCGCCAGCGCATGTCCGACCTGCTGGCCACGCTCGAGGGCGTGGGGCTGGTCGAGTTCGTGCGCCTGTTCCGCCCCGAGGAGGGCCGCATGGGTGTGGTGGTGACCTTCGCGGCGCTGCTCGAGCTCCTGCGCGAGGGCCTGGTCGAGATCGTGCAGGCCGAACCCTACCAGCCTCTGTACGCGCGGCGCGCCGAGCGCGATCCCGACGCGACGCTGCTTGACGACCTCGAAATCACGACCGCCTGACGGAAGCCACGCGTATGGACAAGGCCCAACTGAAGCAGATCCTCGAGGCCGCATTGCTCGCCTATGGGCAGCCGCTGTCACTCGACCAGCTGCGCGAAATGTTCGACGAATCCGAGCGCCCCGATTCCTCCGAGCTGCGCAAGGCGCTGGAGGCGCTCATGCGCGACTGCGAGGGACGGCCGGTGGAGCTCGTGGAGGTCGCGAGCGGCTGGCGCCTGCAGTTGCGCAGCGCCTTCGCCGCGCGGCTGTCGCGCCTGTGGCAGGAGCGGCCGGGCCGCTACTCGCGCGCGCTGCTCGAGACGATCGCGCTGATCGCCTACCGCCAGCCGATCACGCGCGGCGAGATCGAGGATGTCCGAGGCGTAACCGTCAACCCGAACATCGTGCGCACGCTGACCGAGCGCGGCTGGATCCGCGTAGTCGGCCATCGCGAGGTGCCCGGGCACCCGGAGTTGCTCGGGACCACGCGCGAGTTCCTCGACTACTTCGGCCTCAAGAGCCTGGACGAGCTGCCGACGCTCGCGGCGCTCAAGGACATGGAGGCGGTTGGCATCCAGCTCGAATTCGCGGGCGCGCCGACGGTGCAGGCGGCGGCGGCCGGCATGCCGGCTGCCAACGACGCCGAAGCGCCGAGCTGAGCCGGCGCGGCACCGCCGCGCCCGTCCGGACCATGCGCGAAAGAATCCAGAAAGTGCTCGCAGCGCGCGGCGCAGGCTCGCGCCGGCAGGTCGAGGCATGGATTGCAGCCGGGCGCATCACGGTCAACGGCAAGCCCGCCGCCAAGGGCCAGCCCGTGGATGAGCGCGACGACGTACGGCTCGATGGGCGTCGGCTGCGCCTCTCGCGACGCGGCGAGGAGGCGCCACTGGGACTCGCCTACCATCGCCCCGCCCAGGAGGGCGTGCGCGCGAGCGCGGATGCAGCCTCGCCGAGCTCCCTCGAGAAGCTGCCGAAATCTTCGGGCCGTCGCTGGATTCCGGTCAGCCCGCTCGCGACCCAGGACGGCGGCCTCGAGCTGTTCGTGACCGACGGGAGGCTCGCAGCGGCGCTGGCGCGGCGCGGACACGAGATCCCCTGCGAGTACAGCGTGCGCCTGCGCGGCGAGTTCGATGAGGCTTCCATCCCGCTCGTGCTTGCGGTCGCGGAAAAGGACGGGGCAACGGAGGGGCGCGTGACGGAACTCGAGCTCGCGGGCGGCGAGGGCAGCAATCGCTGGGTGCAGGTGAGCTGTATCGGCCTGCGCCCACGTGATCTCAAGGGGCTGTTCGAACGTTGCGGCTTCGAGGCGAATCGGGTGCTGCGCACGCGCTTCGGGCCCATCGCGATGGATCGGGCGCTGGCGCGCGGGCGCAGCCGGGCGCTGACCGCAGTCGAGCTGCAGGCGCTTTCGAACGCGGCGGGCATCGGCAATGGCCGCGCAGCGAAGCCGGTCGCGCGCGCGAAGCGCTGACGCGGATCTCGGGCGCGAGCTCCGCCGCCTGCTCGCGGCAATGCGCCTGCGCTACGACCACGGCGCCTGGTGGCCGGCCCGCACGCGCTTCGAGATGATGACGGGCGCGATCCTGACCCAGCGCGCGCGCTGGGAATCGGCGGCCGCGGCCGCGCGACGGCTGCGGCGCGCCGGGCTGATGCGGCACGACCGCGTGCGCGAGGCGGGCGTGAACAGGGTCGCCGGACTCCTGCGCTCCTGCGGCAATCACCGGACCAAGGCGCAGCGACTGCTGGCGCTCGCCGGATTCCTCGCGCGCGCAGGCGGGCCGGCGACACTCGCGTCGTGGCCGACGGCGAGGCTCCGCACTGCGCTCCTCGCCTTGCCTGGCATCGGCCCGGAAACCGCCGACGTCATCCTGCTCTACGCGTACCGGCGGCCGGCATTCGTCGCCGATGCCTATGCGCTCAGGTTCCTGGCGCGCACCGGTTTCCTGACGCGCGCGCAGGTTCAACCGCGCTACGCGCCGGTGCACGCGCGCGTGACATCGTTGCTGGGGAATCGGGTGCAGGATTTGGCCGACCTGCACGCCGTGATCGTCGAGCATGGCAAGGCACTCTGCGGCGCGCGGACGCGCTGCGCAGAGTGCTTCCTCGCGCCATGCTGCGATACCGGCAGACGGTTCAGGGCTGGCAGTCGAGCGCCTGGCCGTTGACGCCGGCGCTGGCAGGGCCCAGCAGCCAGACGTAATGCAGCGTGACCGCCTCGGGCGCCAAGAGCCGGTCCGGGTCCTCGGCCGGGTACGCCTGGCGGCGCATCGCCGAGCGGACCGGGCCCGGGTTGATGCTGTTAACGCGGATGTTCGTGGTTTCCGCCATCTCGTGCGCCAGCACCTGCATCAGGCCTTCGGTACCGAACTTGGAAACTGAATAGGCGCCCCAGTAGGCGCGCCCGCGCCTGCCGACGCCGCTCGAGGTGAAGACGATGCCCGCGTCCGCGGAGCGCCGCAGCAGCGGCAGCAGCGTGCGCGTCAGGATGAACGCCGCCGTCAGGTTGACGTGCATCACCCGGCACCAGGTCGGCACGTCGTAGTGCTCGATCGGGGATAGCGCACCCAGGATGCCGGCAACGTGAGCGAGCCCGTCGAGCCGGCCGAACTCGCGGTCGAGCGCATCGTGGAGCGCGTCGTACTCGGTCGCCGCGGCGGTTTCGAGGTCGAAAGGCAACAGCGCAGGCTTGGGCCCGCCCCCTGCGACGATCAGGTCGTAGGTCCGCTCGAGCTTGCGCGGCGTGCGGCCGAGCAGTGCGATCGTCGCGCCCTGGTGCGCGAGCGCGACCGCGACCGCGCGGCCGATGCCGTCGCCGGCCCCGGTCACGACGATCACCCGGCCCGCATGCGAGTCGGGCGCCGGCGCCGGGATCTCAGTGTTCCTCGGGAGGGGCAAGCTCGGGAGTGGTGCCGTCGGTGGGACGCAGCGCGACTTCGATCTCGCTCAGGTCCTCGATCGGCTTTTCCGCGCGCACGCCGAGTTCGGTGAACTTGCGTGCGCCCGGCAGCACGCTGCGCTCGAGCGAGCCGACCGAGGCATTGTAGGCGCGCAGGCTCGACTCGAGCGACGCGCCAAGCTTGGCGAGGTGGTTGCGGAATGCGCCGAGCCGCGCGTAAAGCTCCTCGGCGAGCCGGCGGATGCGCTCGGCGCCCTCGGCGAGGCGCACGTTCTGCCAGCCGCTGTGCACGGCCTTGAGCAGCGCGAGCAGCGTCGAGGGAGTCGTCAGAATCACGTCTGCGCCCATCGCACGATCGAGCAGGTCCGGCTGCTGGTCGAGGGCCGCCGACAGGAACTGGTCGCCCGGCAGGAACAGCACCACGAATTGGGGCGCGTTCTCGAACTGCGCCGCGTAGTTCTTCGACGACAGGAGCCGCACGCGTTCGGCGACGTGCTGCGCATGGCGCCTGAGCGCCGCGGTTCGCGCCTCGTCCGTGGGCGCCTCGACCGCCACCAGGTAGGCGTCCAGCGGCGTCTTGACGTCCACGACCACGTCGCGGCCCTCCGGCAGGTGAATCACCATGTCGGGGCGCAGCGAACCGTCCTCGCCGGCAACCTGCACCTGCTCCTCGAAGTCCACGTGCCGGGTCATGCCGGCGAGCTCGACCAGCCGGCGTAGCGCGATCTCGCCCCACTGGCCGCGCACCTGCGGCTTGCTGAGAGCCTGGACGAGGTTTCGCGTCTCGCGCTGCAGCGCGCCTTGCGACTCGCGCATGTCGGTGAGGTGCTGGCGCAGGCTGCCGAAGTCGCGCTGGCGCTCGACCTCGATCTCGCGCAGCGTTTCGGACGTGCGGGTCAGAGACTCCTGGATCGGCTTGATCAGCGCCTCGATCGCCTGCTCGCGCTCCTTGAGCGTGCTTTGCGCCGCCTGCTGGTGCTGGCCGAGGTTTTCCTTCGCGAGCCGCAGGAAGTTCTCGATATTCTCGCGCAGCTGCCGGCCGGCAAGGTCGTCGAAGCGCCGGTCGAGCTGCTCCATCGCGCGCTCGAGCGCGAGCGCGCGTTCGGCTTCGAGATCCGCGCCGCGCCGCCGCCCCAGCCACCAGCCGGCCAGGCCCAGCACGATGGCGAGCGCGATCAGCAGGATGACGGTCAGGTCCATGATCAGTTCCGCAGTCCCAGCCACTCGAGGAGTTCCGAGGGGCGGCCGAGGATGCCGTCGGGCTTCCAGGCGGCAGGGTCCTCGCCCTCGTCCAGGTAGCCGAAGCCGGCTACCAGCGGAATCATGCCCGCGTTGCGTGCCGCCTGCACGTCGCGTTCCGCGTCGCCCAGGTACAGGCATTCCCGCGGTTCGAGGCCCAGCAGCCCGGCCGCGTGCAGGAGCGGCAACGGGTGCGGCTTGCGTTCGGGCAGCGTGTCGCCCGCGACGATGCAGGCGCTGCGTGCCGCGAGCCCGAGCTGCTCGAGCAGCGGCACGGTGAGCCAGCCGGGCTTGTTGGTGACCACGCCCCAACGCACGCCGGCGCGCTCGAGCGCCGCCAGCACCTCGTCGAAGCCGTCGAACAGGCAGGTGCGGATGACGAGTCCCTGCCGGTAGATATCGAGGTAACGCGCGCGCAGGGACTCGCAGCGTGAGGGATCGGGCTCGCCGAAGCCGACGCGGATCAGGCGCCGGGCGCCGTGCGACACGTGCGGGCGGATGCGCTCGAACGGCAGACTGGCGAGCCCCTCGTCCGCGCGCAGGCGATTGAGGGCGTCGGCCATGTCGGGTGCGGTGTCCAGCAGCGTGCCGTCGAGGTCGAGCAGCACGCCGCGCAGGCCGCTGGCGCGGTTCACGCCTGCGGCGCCCGGCGGAAGTGCGCGAGATAGTTGACCGAGGTGTCGGCGCCGACGCGCGCGCGGCGCGTCACCGGGTTGTACTCGAGGCCGGCCAGATCCGCGAGCTCGAGCCCGGCGGATCGCGCCCAGCGTGCCAGTTCGGACGGCCGGATCAGGCGGGCGTAACGGTGCGTCCCCATCGGCAGCAGCCGCAGCAGGTACTCGGCGCTCACGATCGCGAGGGCGAAGGACCTGGGATTGCGGTTGATGGTCGAGCAGACCACGTCCCCGCCGGGGCGGACCAGGCGCGCGATCGCTGCCAGCACGCCTGCCGGGTCCGGTACGTGCTCCAGCATCTCGAGGCAGGTCACGAGGTCGTACGCTCCCGGTTCCGCTGCCGCGAGCTCCTCCGCGGCAACCGCCCGGTAATCGACCGTAATGCCCGATTCGAGCGCGTGCAGGCGCGCGACCGCGAGCGCCCCCGGCGCGAGGTCGATGCCGGTGACCCGCGCGCCGCGGCGGGCCATGCCTTCGGCCAGCAGGCCGCCGCCGCAGCCGACGTCCAGCACGCGCCGGCCCGCGAGCCCGGCGCGCGCCTCGAGGTAGTCGAGGCGCGCCGGATTCAGATCGTGCAGCGGCCGGAACTCGCCTTCGGGGTCCCACCAGCGCGGGGCCGCGGCGTCGAATTTCGAGATCTCCGCGGGGTCGACATTGGCACCGGATTGCATCCGGAAATTATACCCGCTGTGGTAAAATTCACGCTTTCCTGCGGCCCCTGATTCCACGGAAAAGACGACATCCGCATGAGCGAGATCGCGCGCGAAGTCCTGCACGTCAACCTCGAAGACGAGATGCGGAAGTCCTACCTCGATTACGCGATGAGCGTGATCGTGGGCCGGGCGCTGCCCGACGTGCGCGACGGGCTCAAGCCCGTGCACCGGCGGGTGCTGCACGCGATGCGCGAACTCGGCAACGACTGGAACAAGCCCTACAAGAAGTCGGCGCGCATCGTCGGCGACGTGATCGGCAAGTACCACCCGCACGGCGACGCTGCGGTCTACGACACGATCGTGCGCATGGCGCAACCGTTCTCGCTGCGCTACCTGCTGGTGGACGGGCAGGGCAACTTCGGCTCGGTGGACGGCGACGCCCCGGCGGCAATGCGCTACACGGAAGTGCGCATGTCGCGCATCGCGCACGAACTCCTGGCGGACATCGACAAGGAAACGGTCGACTTCGCCCCGAACTACGACAACAGCGAGCAGGAGCCCTCGGTCCTGCCGGCGCGCATCCCGAACCTGCTGGTGAATGGCTCGGCCGGCATTGCGGTCGGCATGGCGACGAATATCCCGCCGCACAACCTCGGCGAGATCATCGACGCCTGCATCGCGCTGATCAGCGACCCCGGCCTGACGCTCGCGGACCTGATGCGCCTGATTCCCGGCCCGGACTTCCCGACCGCCGGCATCATCAACGGCGCCGCCGAGATCGTGCTGGCGTACAAGACCGGACGCGGCCGCCTGTCGGTGCGTGCGCGTACCGCAGTCGAGGACATGGACAGCCGCGGCCGCCAGGCGATCGTGGTCACCGAGCTGCCGTACCAGGTCAACAAGGCGCGCCTGCTCGAGCGCATCGCGGACCTGGTGCGCAACAGGGAGATCGAGGGCATTTCGGAGCTGCGCGACGAGTCCGACAAGGACGGGCTGCGCGTCGTGATCGAGCTCAAGCGCGGCGAGAACCACGAGGTGGTCCTGAACCAGCTGTTCAAGCTGACGCCGATGGAAGCGGTGTTCGGCGTGAACATGGTTGCGCTGATCGACGGCCAGCCGAAGCTCCTGTCGCTGCGCGAGATGCTGGACGCCTTCCTGCGCCACCGGCGCGAGGTCGTCACGCGCCGCACGATCCACGACCTGCGCAAGGCACGCGACCGTGCCCACCTGCTGGAAGGCCTCGCCGTCGCGCTCGCGAACATCGACGAGGTCATCGCGGTCATCAAGGCTTCGCCGTCACCGCCCGAGGCGCGCGCAGCCCTGCAGGCGCGCACCTGGAAATCGGGCGCGGTGCCCGCGATGCTCGCGCGCGCCGGCAACGTGCCGACGCGCCCGGACGGCATCGCCGACGACCTCGGACTGCAGGGCGACGGCTACCGCCTGTCGGAGGCGCAGGCGCAGGCGATCCTCGACCTGCGGCTGCACCGGCTCACCGGCCTGGAGCAGGGAAAGATCGTCGCGGAGTTCGCCGAGTTGCTCGACGTCATCCGCGACCTCGGCGACATTCTCGCGCGCCCCGACCGGCTGCTCGCGGTGATCCGCGAGGAGCTCGCGGCGATGAAGTCGTCCTACGGCGATGCGCGGCGCACCGAAATCGTCGCGGACCAGTCGGACGTCACCATCGAGGACCTGATCGAGCGGCAGGACCTGGTGGTCACGCTGTCGCATGCGGGCTACGCCAAGACCCAGCCGGTGACCGACTACGAGGCGCAGCGCCGCGGCGGCAAGGGCAAGATGGCGACGACGGTCAGGGACGAGGACTTCGTCGACAAGCTGTTCATCGCCCACAGCCACGACACGCTCCTGTGCTTCTCCGACCGCGGCCAGTGCTACTGGCTCAAGGTCTATCAGCTGCCGCTCGCGAGCCGCGGCTCGCGCGGCAAGCCGATCGTGAACTTGCTGCAGCTCGGCGAGGGCGAGCGGATCACGGCCGTGCTCGCGGTGCGCGAGTTCGACGACCGCCATTTCGTGTTCATGGCGACGAGCCTCGGCACGGTGAAAAAGACGCCGCTGTCGGCATTCTCGCGCCCGCGTGCGAACGGCATCATCGCCGTCTCGCTCGAGGCCTCGGACTGCCTGGTGGACGTGGCGCTGACCAACGGCAAGCGCGAGGCGCTGCTGACCACGACCGACGGCAAGGCAATCCGCTTCGCGGAGGACCAGGTGCGGCCGATGGGCCGCGAGGCCGCCGGCGTGCGCGGCATCAGGCTCGCGGACGGGGAGCGCGTCACCTCGCTGATCGTGCTCGGCGAGGGCCACATCCTGACAGTCTCGGAGCGCGGCTACGGCAAGCGCACCGAGATGCAGGAGTTCCCGGGCCACGGCCGTGCCGGCCAGGGCGTGATCGCGCTGCAGACCAGCGAGCGCAACGGCGCGCTCGTCGGCGCGCGCCAGGTGCGCCCGGACGACCAGGTCATGCTGATCAACTCGAGCGGGACGCTGGTCCGGGTGCCGGTCAGCGATATTCCCGTGCTCGGGCGCAACACGCAGGGCGTGCGCATCATGCGGCTCGAGGAAGGCGAGAAGCTCGTCGGTCTCGAGCGCATCGCCGGCGAAGACTCGCAGGACGGCGGCGAGGCCGGCTGAACCGGGGCCCGCCGAGCTTGCGCGTCCACAACTTCTGCGCGGGCCCGGCAGCGCTGCCGCTGGCCGTCCTCGAGCAGGCCCGCGATGAGCTGACCGACTGGCGAGGCGGCATGTCCGTCATGGAGGTCAGCCACCGAAGCCGCGCCTTCGTCGCGGTGGCCGAGCAGGCCGAAGCGGACCTGCGCGAGCTGCTTGCCATCCCGCCCGGCTACAAGGTCCTCTTCATGCAGGGCGGCGCCACGGCGCAATTCGCGGCCGTGCCGCTCAATCTGGCGGCGCCGGGCGCGCCCGCCGACTACGTCAACACCGGCCACTGGTCGCAGCGCACGATCGCGGAGGCCAGACGCTTCGTGGAATTGCGGATCGCGGCGGACGAGTCCGCCGGCGGCTACACGTCAGCCCCGCGCCAGGAAGCGCTGCGGCTCACGCCCGAGGCCACCTACGTCCATTACACGCCGAACGAGACCATCCACGGCGTCGAGTTCCCTTACGTGCCGGACACAGGTGCCGTGCCGCTGGTCGCCGACATGTCCTCGACCATCCTGTCGCGGCCACTCGAGGTCGCGCGCTTCGGCGTCATCTATGCCGGCGCCCAGAAGAACATCGGGCCCGCAGGCGTCACCGTCGTGATCGTGCGCAAGGACCTGCTCGGCCGGGCGCGGCCCGCCACGCCGATGGTGCTCGATTACCGGGCGGTAGCGGAGGCGGGCTCGATGCAGAACACGCCGCCCACGTTTGCCTGGTACCTCGCCGGGCTCGTGTTCCAGTGGCTGAAGCGCGAAGGCGGCCTCGCCGAGATGGAGCGGCGCAACCGCGCCAAGGCCTCGCTGCTCTACGCCGCGCTCGACGCGTCCGCGTTCTTCTCGAACCCGGTCGCGCGCGACTGCCGCTCCTGGATGAACGTGCCATTCCGGCTTACGAGGCCCGAGCTCGAGCAGGCCTTCCTGGCCGAGGCCGAGGCGGCGGGGCTCGCGAACCTCGCCGGCCACCGGGCGGTCGGGGGCATGCGCGCCAGCCTCTACAATGCAATGCCACTCGCGGGCGTGCAGGCGCTGGTGGAATTCCTGCGCGATTTCGAGCGGCGGTACGGCTGATGCGATTCAAGGTCCTCACGCTCAACCACATCTCGGTCAAGGGCCTCGACCGGCTGCCGCGGGACCGCTATGAGATCGCCTCCGAGATCGGCCACCCTGACGCGATCCTGGTGCGCTCCGCCGACATGCATGCGATCGAGATCCCGGCGAGCGTGAAGGCAGTCGCCCGCGCCGGCGCGGGCAGCAACAACATTCCGGTCGCGGCGCTGACCAAGCGCGGCGTGCCCGTGTTCACGGCGCCGGGCGCGAACGCGAACGCCGTGAAGGAACTCGTGCTCGCGGGGCTCTTCCTCGCCGCGCGGCACATCTGCGAGGCCTGGGACTTCGTGCGCCGCCTGCAACTCGAGGGTGAGGCGCTCGAGGATGCGGTCGAACAAGGCAAGAAACGCTTCATCGGCCACGAGTTGCCAGGCAGGACGCTGGGTGTCGTCGGGCTCGGCGCCATCGGCGTCGAGGTCGCGAATGCCGCGCACCTGCTCGGCATGCGGGTACTGGGCTACGACCCGCAGATCACCGTGCAGCGCGCCTGGCAGCTGTCGTCGGGCGTCGAGCAGGCGCTGTCGCTCGACGACCTGTTCGCGCGCTCGGACGCGGTCACCGTGCACGTGCCGCTCACCGAGCAGACCCGGGCCCTGGTCAACTCGCAGCGCCTGCGGCTGATGCAGGACGGCGCCACGGTCCTCAACTTCGCGCGCGCCGGCATCGTGGACGAGGAGGCCGTGCTGGCGGCGCTCGAGTCCGGAAGGCTCGCCGCCTACGTCTGCGACTTCCCGACGCCGCGCAGCAAGGACCACCCGCGCGTGGTCGCGCTGCCGCACCTCGGCGCGTCCACCAGCGAAGCCGAGGAGAATTGCGCGATGATGGTGGCCGACACGCTGCGCGATTTCCTCGAGCACGGCAATATCCGCCATTCGGTCAACTTCCCGGAGGCCGCGCTGCCGCGCGTGCCCGCGACCGCGCGCCTCGCGATTGCGAACGAGAACGTGCCGAACATGGTCGGCCAGATCTCGACCTGCCTGGCCGGGGCCGGCCTCAACATCGCCGACCTGCTCAACAAGTCGAAGGGCGAGGTGGCCTATACGCTGATCGACATCGACGGGCAGGTGCCGCCGGGCCTGATCGCGAAGATCGCGATGATCCAGGGCGTGCTCGCGGCGCGCGCCGTCCAGGGGCCCTCATGAGCAACCGGTTCGAGCGCTTCGCGGCGCCAGGCGTGCAGAAGCTCGCGCCCTACGTGCCGGGCAAGCCGCCGGAACAGCTGGAGCGCGAACTCGGCATCAGGGACAGCATCAAGCTCGCCTCCAACGAGAACCCGCTGGGACCCGGATCCCTCGCGCGGCGGGCGCTCCTGGACGCGCTCCCCGGCGTCGGCATGTACCCGGACGGCAGCGGCTACGCACTGCGCTCGCGGCTCGCGGCAAGGCACGGCGTACCGATCTCGCAGGTGACGCTCGGCAACGGCTCGAACGACATCCTGGTGCTGCTCGCCGCGACCTTCCTGACGCCAGACTCCGAGGCAGTGTACTCGCAGTACGCATTCGCCGTGTACCCGATCGCGGTGCAGGCGACGGGCGCGGTGGCCTGCGTGGCGCCCGCGAACCCGCCGGGGCACGCGATGCCGCTCGGCCACGGCCCGGCCGCAATCCTCGCGGCGATCGGCCCGAAGACGCGGCTCCTGTTCCTCGCGAATCCCAACAACCCGACCGGCACCTGGCTTTCCGAACGGGAACTCGAAGCACTGCTCGGGGCGATCCCGCTGGAGGTCGTGATCGTGCTCGACGAGGCGTACCACGAGTATTCGGCGGAGCGCGGCGTGCCGGACGGCACGCGCTGGCTCGCCACTCACCCGAACCTGGTCGTCGTGCGCACCTTCTCGAAGGCCCACGGCCTCGCCGGGCTGCGCGTCGGCTTTGCGCTCTCTGATCCCGACATCGCGGACCTGCTCAACCGCGTGCGCCAGCCATTCAACGTCTCGGTGCCCGCACTCGCGGCGGCTGCGGCCGCGCTGGATGACGGCGAGCACCTCGCGGCGACGCTGGCGCTCAATCGCCAGGGGATCGCGCGCCTGAGCGAGGGCCTGCGCGCGCTCGGCCTCAAGATCGCGCCTTCGGCCGCCAATTTCGTTCTGGCGGATCTCGGGCGCCCGGCGGGCCCGGTGAACGACGCCCTGCAGCGGCAGGGCGTGATCGCGCGGCCAGTCGCAAACTACGGCCTGCCGAATCACCTGCGCATCACCACGGGCACCGCGGCCCAGAATGAGCGCCTGCTGGCCGCGATGGCGAGCGCGCTCGCCGCCGGGGCGTGAACGGTCGCCGGAACTGGATCGCCGGCCCGGGCGGAACAGTCTCGGGCGAGGCCGGCGTTCCCGGCGACAAGTCGATCTCCCACCGAGCGGTCATGCTCGCCGCGATCGCGCAGGGAAGCAGCGAGATACGCGGTTTCCTCGACAGCGAAGACTGCCAGGCGACCGCGTCCGCGTTCGAAGCGATGGGCGTCGGCATCGAGCGACCGGCTGCGGACCACCTCATCGTGCACGGCACCGGCATGCGGGGCCTGCGTGCGCCCGCGGTCGCCCTCGACCTCGGAAATTCCGGGACGGCGATGCGGCTCCTCGCCGGGATTCTCTGCGCGCAGGCCTTCGACTCGGTTCTGATCGGCGACGCCTCGCTGATGCGCCGGCCCATGGAGCGCGTCGCGGCGCCATTGCGGCGCATGGGCGCGGACCTGCGCACCAACGAGGGCCGGCCGCCGGTTGCGATCGCGGGCGGCCGCCAGCTCACGGGTCAATCGCACCGGCTGGAACTTCCGAGCGCGCAGGTCAAGTCCGCGCTTCTGCTCGCCGGCCTCTACGCAGACGGGCGCACCAGCGTGACGGAGCCGCTGCCCTCGCGCGACCACACCGAACGCATGCTCGGCGCATTCGGAGTGGCAGTGACGCGCGCAGGCGCGGCAGTATCCGTCGACGGCCCGGCGCGGCTCACAGCCGCGTGCATCGACGTGCCGGGCGACTTTTCATCGGCCGCGTTCCTGATCGTCGCGGCGCTGATCGCCGGTGCCGGGCCCCTCGTGCTCCGTGGCGTCGGCGTCAACCCGACCCGCACCGGCCTCCTCGATGCGCTCACGCTGATGGGCGCGGACATCCGCGTGCGGGGCATGGCGGAACGGTCGGGTGAGCCGGTTGCGGACATCGAGGTGCGGCCGTCCGGGCTGTCGGGCATCGCGGTGCCCCGGGAGCTCGTGCCCCGCATGATCGACGAGTTCCCGGTGCTGTTCGCGGCGGCCGCCGTGGCCGACGGCGAGACCGTTGTGAGCGGTGCGGCGGAACTGAGGGTCAAGGAAAGCGACCGGATCGCGGCTATGGCGGCAGGCCTCGCGGCGCTCGGGATCAAGGCCGGGGCGCTGCCGGACGGCATCCAGATCGGTGGCGGCGCGGTCCGGGGCGGCGTGGTAGACAGCCGCAGCGATCATCGCGTGGCCATGGCCTTCGCGGTGCTCGCCGCAAGGGCCGCTGCCCCGGTCGTGATCCGCGACGTGCAATATGTCGCTACTTCGTACCCGGGCTTCGCGGCAAGCGCGAAGGCTGTGGGACTGGTGCTGCAAGAGGAGGGCTGATCCTGGTCCCGATCATCGCCATTGACGGCCCGAGCGGCTCGGGCAAGGGCACGGTCGCGCGGCGCGTCGCGCACGCGCTCGGCTGGCACCTGCTGGACAGCGGCGCCCTGTACCGGCTGGTGGCGCTCGCAGGCTTGCGGGTGGGGCTTGTCCCCGACGACGTTGCGAGTCATGCACGCCTTGCCGCCCAGCTCGACGTGCGCTTCGGCGTGGATGCGCGCGGGGACGAGCAGGTCTACTTGGGCGGCGCGGATGTGACAGGCGACCTGCGCGCCGAATCCACGGGCGAGGCCGCGTCCCGGGTGGCCGCCTGGCAGCCGGTCCGATTGGCCCTGTTGGGGCGCCAGCGGGCCTTTGCCGAGCCCCCTGGCCTCGTGGCCGATGGCCGCGACATGGGATCCATCGTTTTCCGCGATGCCGGGCTCAAGATCTTCCTGACCGCGAGCGCCGAGGAAAGGGCCCGCAGGCGCTATAACCAGTTGAAAGAAAAGGGGTTGAGTGTTAGCCTTGCCGCCCTTTCTGCGGAGATCGCCGAGCGGGACCGGCGGGATACCACGCGGGCCGTGGCACCCCTGGTAGCAGTGCCGGAAGCGATCGTCGTGGATTCGACCGCGTTGTCCATCGAGGAGGTCGTCGGGCGGGTGATCACACTCGCACGCGAGAGATTCCCGGAGGCTGCGCGCGGGAGCGAAATGCAGGGCCGGCGCTAGCCGGTCCGGGACGGCGCGGCAGGATGCCAGCGCCGGATTGACAGGACCCGTCCCGGCAGGAGGCCGGACGGCAGGCAAACCATCGAGGGCCCCCGGGCCCGGAACACCCAATGACCGAATCCTTCCAGCAACTATTTGAGCAGAGCCTTGCCAGCCAGCAGATCAGACCCGGCCAGATCCTGACCGGCACCGTGGTGGACGTGAACGCCGACGTCGTGATCGTGAGCGTCGGCCTGAAGTCCGAGGCCGTGATACCGGCCGAACAGTTCAAGAATGAGAACGGGGAAATCGACGTCGCCGTCGGCCAGCAGGTCGAGGTGGCGCTCGACGCCGTCGAGGACGGCTCCGGCGAAACACGCCTGTCGCGGGAGAAAGCCAAGCGCGCCCGCACCTGGACCCGCCTCGAGGAAGCCTTCACCAAGGGCGAGATCGTCAAGGGCGTGATCAACGGCCGCGTCAAGGGCGGCTTCACCGTCGAGCTCGATAATGTCCGCGCCTTCCTGCCCGGTTCGCTCGTGGACGTGCGCCCGGTGCGCGACCCGAGCTACCTCGAGGGCAAGGAACTCGAGTTCAAGGTCATCAAGCTGGACCAGCGCCGCAACAACGTCGTGGTGTCGCGCCGCGCGGTGGTCGAGCAGGAATACAGCGCCGAGCGCTCGCAGCTCCTCGACAACCTGAAGGAAGGCGACGTGGTCAAGGGCGTGGTCAAGAACCTGACGGACTACGGCGCATTCGTGGATCTCGGCGGCATCGACGGATTGCTGCACATCACCGACATGGCCTGGAAGCGCGTCAAGCATCCGTCCGAAGTCGTCAAGGTCGGCGACGAGATCGACGTGCGCATCCTCAAGTTCGACCGCGAGCGCCAGCGCGTGTCACTCGGCATCAAGCAGCTGGGCGCCGATCCGTGGCAGAACATCGCGAGGCGCTACCCGCCGAACACGCGGCTGTTCGGCAAGGTCACGAACATCGCCGACTACGGCTGCTTCGTCGAGATCGAGGAGGGCGTCGAGGGCCTGGTGCATGTGTCGGAGATGGACTGGACCAACAAGAACGTGAACCCGGCCAAGGTGGTGCACGTCAGCCAGGAAGTCGAGGTCATGGTGCTCGACATCGACGAGGAGCGCCGGCGCATCTCGCTCGGCCTCAAGCAGTGCAAGCCGAACCCGTGGCGCGAATTCGCTGAAAGCTTTAACCGCGGCGACCGCGTCACCGGCCAGATCAAGTCGATCACCGATTTCGGGATCTTCATCGGGCTGTCCGGCGGCATCGACGGCCTGGTGCACCTGTCGGACATCTCCTGGGACCGCCCCGGCGAGGAAGCCGTGCGCGACTACCAGAAGGGCCAGACGCTCGAGGCCATGGTGCTGTCGATCGACCCGGATCGCGAGCGCATCTCGCTCGGCATCAAGCAGCTGGCGCAGGACCCGATCTCGGCGTACCTGGCCGAGCACCCGAAGGGCAGCCTGGTCAAGGGCACGGTCAAGGAGGTGGACGCGCGCGGCGCGGTCATCGACCTCGGCAACGGCATCGACGGCACGCTCCGGGCCTCCGAGCTCGCGCGCGAACGCGTGGAGGATGCCCGCACCGTGCTCAAGGCCGGCGACGAGGTCGAGGCGCGACTGGTGAGCGTGGACCGCAAGAGCCGTGCCATCGTGCTGTCGGTGAAGGCGATCGAGGCGGAGGAGGAAGCCGAGGCGGTGCAGCAGTACCGCGGCAACGACTCGGCGACCGGCACCTCGCTCGGCGACCTGCTGAAGGGGCAGATCTCCGGCCAGTGAGCCGGTCCGCGTCGCGCCGCCGGGGATGACGCCGGCGCGCCGCGCCTGTCAGGACGGGAGCCATGACAAAATCAGAATTGATCGAGATCATCGCCGCGAAGCAGAAGCACCTCCCCGCGAAGGACATTGAACTGGCGGTCAAGCAGATGCTCGAGATCATGAGCGATGCGCTGGCCGGCGGCGAGCGCATCGAGATCCGTGGCTTCGGGAGCTTTTCGCTGCACTTCCGCCCGCCGCGCCAGGGCCGCAACCCGAAAACCGGCGAGGCGGTTGCGCTCGCGGGCAAATACGTCCCGCACTTCAAGCCCGGCAAGGACCTGCGCGAGCGCGTCAACGACGGGCAGTCCCACCCGATCCGGGACTAGGGAAGCTCTGCACCGGTGGCATGGAGCGCGCAACCCCTCGGGGCCGGGCGGATATCCGATCGGGCGGCGTCACTCGTCGCTCATGTATCGCGATACACTTCGTTCCTCGTTCCTTGCCCGATCGGATATCCGCCACGGCCGCGCCCATGCCACCGGTGCAGAGCTTCCCTCAATGAACCCCGAGTCGATCTGGGTCCTGCTGGGAGTCCTGTTCCTCGGTGGGGCGATCGGCTTTTACGCGGCGCGCAAGCCACGCCCGAGTGCGGTGGGCGCCGAGCGCCTGCGCGGCAACTACCTCGAGGGCGTCAACTTCCTGGTCAACGAGCAGCCTGACCGGGCGCTCGAAGCCTTCCTGCGCGCGGCCGAGCTCGACGGCGACACGGTCGAGACCCACTTCGCGCTCGGCAGCCTGTACCGGCGCCGCGGCGAGGTGGATCGCGCCATCAAGATCCACCAGAACATCGCGACCCGCGAGTCGCTCGAACCGGCGCAGCGCGAGCAGGCGAGCTTCGCGCTCGCTCAGGACTACCTGATGGCCGGCATGCTGGACCGCGCCGAGAAGATCCTCGAGCCGCTCGCCGCCTCCGGCGCGCACCGCATGGCGGCGATGCGCAAGCTGATGCGCATCTACGAGCAGGAGAAGGACTGGCTGCGCGCGATCGAGGTGTTCCGCGAGCTCGAGAAGGCCGGCCGCGCGCCGCAGGAAAACGCGATCGCGCACTACTTGTGCGAGCTGGCCGAGGACGCGCGCTCACGCGGGGCGCTCGACGAGGCGCGCAGGCACCTGCGCTCGGCGCGCTCGGAGCGGCGGCGCTTCACGCGCGGCGCGCTGGTGCGCGCCGACATCGCGATCGAGCAGGGCGACTTCGGGCTGGCGGAGCGGCTTTTGACCGCGGTCCTGACCCAGGACGCGGCGCTCGCGATCGAGGTGATGCCGCGCCTGGTGCGCCTCGCGCGCGCGGCGGGCAGCGAGGGCGAAGCTGCAATCGCGCGCCTGGTCGCGGCCCGGCCCGACGCCGGCAACGAGATCGCGGTTGCCGCGATCATGGTGGACGCGCTCGAGTTCGCGCCGCTCGAGGGCCGCGTCCGCGCCTGCCTGGCGCAGGACGCTTCCATCGCCGGGCTGTTGCTCGCCGCAGGCCGCGACCCGGGCGCGCTCGACGCGGGCGCGGTGCGCGAGGTCGCCTCCGTGCTACGCCGGCTTGCGGTCACGACGCCGCGTTACCGCTGCGCCAACTGCGGGTTCTCGAGCATCGACCACTTCTGGCAGTGCCCGGGATGCAAGTTCTGGGACAGCCAGCGCCCGCTGCTGCGATTCGACCTGGTAGCCGGCCTCGAGCGCGGCCCGCCTGCCTGAATCTCCCGGAACGCACGCGATAGCCGCAGGGCGCCGCGCCGCCGGCCGCCGTAGCCTCTGTGCGGGCGCGGCGATGGTCGCCGCGCGCGACCACAAGGGAGTCAAGTCATGTTCACCAACGGACTGGGAGCGGCACTCGTGGCCGCGATGCTGCTCGCGCCGGCCGCCATCGCCGGGCCCGTCAACGTCAACACCGCGGACGCGAAGACGCTGGCGCGCGAGCTGGAAGGCGTCGGCATGGCGAAGGCGGAAGCCATCGTCAGCTATCGCCAGAAGAACGGACCGTTCAGGAGTGCCGAGGACCTCGCCAGGGTCAAGGGCATCGGCAGGAAAACGGTCGAGCAGAACAAGGCCAACCTGCGCTTCGAGGCCGAGAAGGGCTGATTCGCCCCAGGTCGGTGCGGGCGGGAGGCCGGCTCCGGTATCATCCTGCCGGTGACCCGTCCCGCACCGATCCGTTTCGCGGTCTTCCCCGTCGCCGGCCGCGGCACGCGCTTCCTGCCCGCCACCAAAGCGAGCCCGAAGGAAATGCTGCCGGTCGTGGACAAGCCGCTGATCCAGTACGCGGTCGAGGAAGCGCTCGCCGCCGGCGCGCGCAGCCTGGTGTTCATCACGGGCGCTTCCAAGCGCGCGATCGAGGACCACTTCGACTCGGATGCGGAACTCGAGGCCGCGCTCGAGGCCCAGGGCAAGCAGGAACTCGCGGATGCGTTGCGCAGCATGCTGCCGGCCGACGCCGCCTGCATCTACATCCGCCAGCCCGCGCCGCTTGGGCTCGGGCACGCGGTGCTCTGCGCCGAGCCCGTCGTCGGCCGCGAGCCGTTCTTCGTGCACCTCGCCGACGATCTGATCGACGCCGGCCCGCCGGTGCTGCTGCAGATGCGCGACCACTACCTCGAACGCGGAGGCAGCCTGGTCGCGGTGGAGCAGGTGCCGCGCTCCGAGACCGGACGCTACGGAATCGTCGCGACCGAGGACGCGCAGGGACCCCTCGCCCGCATCATGCGCATCGTCGAGAAGCCGAAGCCCGCCGATGCGCCGTCGGAACTCGCGGTGGTCGGGCGCTACCTGCTGTCGGGGTCGATCTTCGCCGAGTTGCGCAATCTCGGCCGCGGCGCGGGCGGCGAGATCCAGCTGACCGACGGCATTGCAGCGCTCCTGGCCCGCGAGGCCGTCTACGCCTACCGCTTCACCGGCAAGCGCTACGACTGCGGCAGCAAGCTCGGTTACCTCGAGGCGACCGTCGAGTACGCGCTGCAGCACCCCGAGCTCGGCGCGGGATTCGCGCGCTACCTGGAGAACTTCGTCGCGGCCCGGCGCCGCGGCTGAAACGCGTCCTCAGAACACGCGGTCGGCGTCGCGCGCGAGCAGCGCCTGCGGCGCCTCGCGCAGCGGCTCGGTGATGGCGCCATCCCAGCGGCGCGTATAGACCTGCAGCCGCACTTCGTCGAAGTCCTCGCCGCGTACCCCCTCGAGGCGCACGCCCGCAACCGCGCGGTTCGACACGCGCCACTCGACCGTGGCCGCGATGCGCGCGCCTAGCCCCTCGCGCGAGTCGCCGGCGTAGCGCGGGTCGCCGCTTGCGGCCTGCCGGGCTGGATCCTCGGGGAAGAATTCGGTGTCGTCCTCGCGCACCACCTGCCAGGTCACGCCGCCCTCGAAGCGGAAACTTGCGGCGGAGCGGCGGCCCTGCAGGTCGAAGGCCGGCCCGACCTCGAGGAATTTCTGCGGACTGAAATAGCCGCCGTGCCCGAGCGTAAAGTGGGAGCGGTTGTCGTCGTAGCCGACCGCCCGCACGTTGCCGCCGAGACGCGCGAGCCAGCCCTCGCCTGAGGCGGCGCGCTGCCAGAAGCCTGCTTCGCCCTCCCATTGCGAGTTCTCGTCCACGCCGTGTCCGTCCACCACCGAGTGGCCGACGGTGCCGTAGAGCCTGAGATCACCGCTGTCGACGGCGCCGGAAACGTAGGCCCGGTTGCGCGTGACGCCGCCCCAGTCGCGGCCCGTCACCGGGTCGATCGCGCCGGCGAGCGACAGCAATGAATCGGCGATCGGCTGCCGCTCAATGCCGAAGTCCCAGGGCCCGCCGGCGGCCACGAACCGAAACCGCAGCGCGCCGGTAACGTTGCTGACCGCGTAGGACGTCGGCGTGTATCCGAGTTCGACCGCCAGGTGCTCATAGGGCGCCCAGTCCAGGTGGGCGGCGACGCCGTCGTCATGCTGCGAGGTCGCGGCCGCAGCGAGCGCCACCGCGCCGCCGAAGGGCAGGCCGGCTGAAATCGTGTCCGATTCCGGCATCGCCGCCTCGGCTGCGATGCGCAGGCGCCCGAAGCGCGGGACGCTGGTGGTCCATGCCAGGCGCAGCTGTGGGAGTTCCAGGCGGTCGTGCCGGGTCTGACCTTCGCGCAGACGCCCGCCGAGCATCGCGTCGAAGTGCGAGACCCAGTTGCGTTCGATGCCCTGCAGCCGCGTATCGCCCGCCAGACGTTCGGGCGCCAGCTCGCGCGCGACCACGAGCGCGTCCCAAGGACGGTCCTGATCGAGCAGGGTGTCCACGAGTTCGCTCGCCGCGCCCGGCGCCCCGCGATCAACTGCGAGCAGGTCGCGTAGCGCGCGCTCGCGTGCCGGGGAGTCGCCGCGCAGCAGGGCGAGGTCGGCGCGCGCGCGCAGCGTGGCCGGATGATTGGGACGTAGTTCGTCTAGATCCGCATAGGCGCGGCCTGCGGCATTGGCGTCGCGCAGGTCGCGCGCGGTCGTGAACTCGTGCAGTACGACCTGGAAGCGCGCCTCGCGCTCGAGCTCGGCGAGCGGCGGATCGAGCCGGCCCGACACGCGTGCGGCGACGAAATAGACGAGCGCCTGGCGCGTGTGGCCGCGCCGCACCGCGAGGATCGCGAGGCCGGCCTGGGCCTGGGGATGGCTCGAGGTGCCCGCCGGCACGCTTTCGAAATGCATGGTGGCGAGCGCCTCGACGCCGAGATCGAGGCAGAGGTAACCGAGCGCGGTCTCGAGCCTGGCGCGTTCCTCGGCCGCCATCGCGGTGAGCGCGCCGGGATCCTGCAGTCCGGGGAGGGCGGCGCGCGCCGCACTCGGGTTCACGGCTGCAAGCGCGCGGGCCCAGAGGTAGCGCGACCAGGGATCGCGGCGATCGAGCGCGAGCGCGCGTTGCGCCGCGTCCAAAGCGCCGGCATGATCGCCCCGCGCATACAGGGCATCGGACTGTGCGCGCCAGCCTGCGGCATCGCGCGGGCCTTCCGGCGGCGCCACGACGGCAAGTGTCGCGACCAGCGCGACCATCCAACTCATGCGGCAGTCCCCTTACTCAGCCGCGGTCGAACCTTGGACCCGGGGCCGGCGTCTGGGTTGCGGCCGCCTCGCGGATCGTCATCCATGATAGCGGCTTTCGTGAGCCCGCTCACGCGCGAATTGTGATGGGGACTTTAGCTTTAGTGATTGATTCGACTGGACTAAAAGCATAGCGTCGCGCGGGTGCCGACTCCCGTGATCTACCTCATCGTGGTGCTCATCTGGGGCACGACGTGGTACGCGATCAAGTTCCAGCTGGGCGTGGTGGAACCGGAGATCTCGTTGGTCTACCGGTTCGCGCTCGCCGCGGTGATCGTGTTCGTCTACGCGCGCGTGACCGGCAGCAGCCTGAAGTTGTCGGGCAGCGACCATCGTTATGTCGCAATCCAGGGCCTGACGCTCTTCTGCCTGAACTACTGGCTGACCTACCTTTCGACGCAGCACCTGACGAGCGGTCTGGTCGCTGTGATATTCACGGCGATCATCTTCCTCAATCTCGTCAATGCGCGGATCTTCTTCGGCACGCCCGTGGAGTTTCGGGTACTGGTCGCGGCCGGCGCCGGGATGCTGGGCGTCGGCCTCCTGTTCCTGCCCGAGCTCGAAGCAGCGATGGGCAACAGGTCGGTTGCCAGGGGCGCGCTGCTGGCGCTCGGCGGCACCTATCTCGCTTCGCTCGGCAACATGGCGGCGATGCGCAACACGAGGGCGGGACTCTCAGTCGTGACCGCGAACGCCTACGGCCTTGCCTACGGCACGATCGGGCTCGCCGTCATCGCGATCCTGCGCGGGGCGCCGGTCGCCTTCGAGCAGAGCGGGTCCTATGTGGTGTCACTGCTCTACCTGTCGCTCGCAGGCACGTCGCTGGCTTTCGGTCTCTACCTGCTCTTGATGAAACGCATCGGGCCGGCGCGCGCCGCCTACACGAGCGTGCTGTTCCCGGTCGTGGCGCTCGCGGTGTCGACGGCGTTCGAGGGCTATCGCTGGAGCGCACCCGCGATCATCGGAGTCGCGGTGCTGGTCGCGGGCAATGCGCTCGCGCTCGGCGGGCGCGCAAGGCAGGCCTGAGGAAGTGGCTCCCCGAGTTGGACTCGAACCAACGACCCACGGATTAACAGTCCGTTGCTCTACCAACTGAGCTATCGGGGAAGCGGGTTTTCAGGGCGCGGGATTGTGGGCTTTGCGCACGCCCAAGTCAATCAACCGGCAGGGATTTTCGGCGTTCACGCACCTCAGGCCCGCTTCTTCGCGGAGGCCCCCGAGAGCGCCGCCTGAATGCGGCGCAGGGCCTCCTGGAGCGTCTCCGCGGAAGCGGCGAAGGACAGCCGGATGTGTCCCGGCGCGCCGAAACCATCGCCCGGGACGACCGCGACGCCCGCTTCCGTGATCAGGAACTCGGCAAAAGCGTTGTCGTCGGCCGCGCCCACCATGCGCATCGCGCGCTTGACGTCGGCGAACGCGTAAAAGGTTCCCCAGCCTGGCAGACAGCCCACGCCTGGCAGCCGGTTCAGTCCGTCGACCACGAGATCGTGACGCTCCTTGTAGGCGCGACACATCTCGGCCACACGGTCCTGCGGCGAATTGAGCGCGACCGTCGCCGCTTTCTGCGAGATGGACGACGCATTCGAGGTGCTCTGGCCCTGCACCATCGCCATCGCGGCGATGAGCTCCGCGGGCCCGCCGCAGTAGCCGATGCGCCAGCCGGTCATCGCATAGCTCTTCGAGCAGCCATTGATCGTGACCGTACGGTCGTAGAGCTGCGGGTTCGCGGTCGCAAAGCTCGTGAACGGCTCCGGTCCCCACCAGATGTGCTCGTACATGTCGTCGGTGCCGATCACGATGCCCGGGTGCTTCGACAGCACGGAGCCGAGCGCCTGGAGTTCCGCTCGCGAATAGGCTGCACCCGTGGGATTGCAGGGACTATTGAGAATGAAGAGCCGGGTGCGCGGTGTGATGGCCTGCGCGAGTTGCGCCGGCGTGATCTTGTAGCCCTGTTCCGCGCCCGCGTAGATCGGCACCGGAGTGCCGTCAGCGACCAGCACCATGTCCGGGTAGGAGACCCAGTAAGGTGCCGGGATCATCGCCTCATCGCCCGCGTCGAGCAGCGCGCAGCAGAGGTTGAATACCACCTGCTTGGCGCCGTTCGATACCAGGACCTGGTTGCGCGCGTAATCGAGTCCGTTGTCGCGGCGAAACTTGCCGACGATCGCGTCGCGCAGCTCGTTCGTACCCTCGATGTTGGTGTAGCGCGTATGACCTTTGCGGATCGCGTCGATGCCGGCCTCCGCGATGTGTACCGGTGTATCGAAATCGGGCTCCCCGGCGCCCAGTCCAATGATGTCCTTGCCCTGGGCACGCAGCGCGGCCGCGCGCGCAGTCACGGCGAGCGTGGCCGAGGGCTTGATGCGCCGGATGCGCTCTGCGAGGCGGATGCTCACGTGGGGGTACCGTGTGGCGTGAATCCCAGCTAAGGTACGGGAACCGTTTTTGCGTTGCAATGCAGGATTCGATGAGCGACCCGAGGCCGTTCGAACTTCAGGCCGACTACGCGCCCGCCGGCGACCAGCCCGCGGCGATTTCGGCGCTGGTGGACGGGCTCGAATCCGGGCTCGCACATCAGGTGTTGCTCGGAGTCACCGGATCCGGCAAGACATTCTCGGTTGCTTCCGTGATTCAGAAGGTACAGCGCACTACTCTGGTGCTCGCGCATAACAAGACGCTCGCCGCGCAGCTCTACGGCGAGTTCAAGGAGTACTTCCCGCACAATTCGGTGGAGTATTTCGTTTCGTACTACGACTACTACCAGCCGGAAGCTTATGTGCCGGCTTCCGACACCTACATCGAGAAGGACGCCTCGATCAACGAACACATCGAACAGATGCGCCTGTCCGCGACCAAGGCGCTGCTCGAGCGGCCCGATTCGATCATCGTCGCGACCGTGTCCGCGATTTACGGCCTCGGCGATCCGGAGGCCTACCTCAAGATGGTGCTGCATCTTGTGCGCGGGGACCGGATGGACCACCGCCAGCTGTTGCGGCGCCTCGCCGACATGCAGTACACGAGAAACGAGCTCGACCTGCGGCAGGGCAGCTTCCGCGTGCGCGGCGACGTGGTGGACATCTTCCCGGCCGAGTCCGAGCGCGAGGCCGTGCGGGTACAGTTCTTCGACGAGGAAGTCGAGTCGCTCGCGTATTTCGACCCGCTGACCGGCGAGGTCCTGAGAAAGGTCCCGCGCCTGACCGTGTTCCCGTCCACCCACTACGTTACGCCGCGCGAGCGGCTCACGGCCGCGATCGAAGAGATCAAGCTCGAGCTGAAGGCGCGCCTCGCGGAACTGCGTGCCGCGGACAAGCTGCTCGAGGCGCAGCGGCTCGAGCAACGCACGCTTTTCGACCTCGAGATGATCAACGAGCTCGGCTACTGCGCCGGCATCGAAAACTATTCGCGCTACCTTTCCGGCCGCGCGCCGGGCGAGCCGCCGCCCTGTTTGTTCGACTACCTGCCACGCAACTCCCTGCTCGTGATCGACGAGAGCCACGTGACGATCCCGCAATTGCAGGGCATGTATCGTGGCGACCGCTCGCGCAAGGAGACGCTGGTCGAATACGGGTTCCGACTGCCGTCGGCGCTCGACAACCGACCGCTGCGCTTCGACGAGTTCGAGCGGCGGCAGCCGCAGACAATCTACGTCTCGGCGACGCCCGCGGAACGCGAGCTTGCGAAAGCGGGGCAGGTCGTCGAACAGGTCGTGCGTCCGACCGGGCTCGTGGACCCCGCGGTCGAGGTGCGCCCGGTCGCGACCCAGGTGGACGACCTGCTGTCCGAGATTCGGCTGCGCGTCGAGCGCAGGGAACGGGTGCTGGTCACGACCCTGACCAAGCGCATGGCCGAAGACCTGACCGACTACCTCGGCGAGCACGGCGTCCGGGTGCGCTACCTGCATTCCGACATCGAGACGATCGAACGTGTCGAGATCATCCGCGACCTGCGGCTCGCGAAGTTCGACGTGCTGGTCGGCATCAACCTGCTGCGCGAGGGGCTCGACCTGCCCGAGGTCTCGCTGGTCGCGGTGCTGGACGCGGACAAGGAAGGGTTCCTGCGGTCCGAGGGTTCGTTGATCCAGACCGTCGGGCGCGCGGCGCGCAACGAGCACGGCGCGGCGATCCTGTATGCGGATCGCGTGACCGGCTCGATGGAGCGCGCCCTGGCCGAGATGAACCGCCGGCGCGAGAAGCAGCTGGCCTACAACGCCGCCCACGGCATCACCCCGAAGTCGATCCACAAGGCCGTGCGCGACATCATGGAGGGTGCGCGCGCAGTGCCGGCGGGCGAATCCGCGCGGCGCCGGGTCGCGCGCCTCACGCCCGAGCAGGCGATGCAGCAGATCAAGAAGCTCGAGCAGGAGATGTTCCGGCTGGCGCGCAACCTGGAATTCGAGCGAGCGGCGCTGGTGCGCGACGAGATCGCGGCGATCCGGCACGCATCACTGGGTGCGGATGCGGACCGGCTCGCGGGCTAGCTTCCATCACGGGGGAACGCTGCGATGCGATTGACGGGCTTCTGGGGATTGCTGCTCGCCACGGTTCTGGCGCGCGCCGCGACGGCATCGCCGCCGATCCTGGTCCTGCAATCCGACTTCGGCACGCTGGACGGCGCCGTGGCCTCGATGAAAGGCGTCGCGGTCGGCGTGTCGCCCGACATCCATATCTACGACCTCACCCACCACATCGAGCCGTTCAACATCTGGCAGGGAGCACTACGCCTGGTGCAGACCGCCGAGTACTGGCCGTCCGGCACGGTGTTCGTATCGGTGGTGGATCCGGGCGTCGGCACCGACCGCAGATCGATCGTGCTGAAGACGAAATCCGGTCACTACTTCGTCACGCCGGACAACGGCACGCTCACGTTCGTCGCGCCGCGACTCGGAATCGAGGCGGTGCGCGAGATCGACGAAGCCGTCAATCGGCGCAGGGACTCCGAGAAGTCGTTCACCTTCCACGGCCGTGACGTCTACGCCTACACGGCGGCGCGGCTGGCGGCCGGGGTCATCACCTTCGAGCAGGTGGGTCGTGAGCTGCCACGCGAAGTCGTGAGGATCCCGCACCAGGCGGTGCGCTACGAGAACGGCGTCGTGTACGGCAACATCCAGACCGGCGACGGCAACTACGGCAACATCTGGACCAACGTGGACCGGGCGACCTTCGATCGCCTCGAAGTCCGGCTCGGCGAGTCCGTGCGCATAGAGATTCTTAAGGGCGGTCAAGAAGTTCTTGAGCTGACGGTCCCCTACCTTCGCACCTTCGGCGAGGCCGCCGTCGGCAAGCCATTGCTTTATATGAACAGTCTCGACAGCGTGTCGCTCGCCGTCAATCAGGGGAGTTTCGCCCGGGAGTACAGCGTCGGGTCCGGTCCCGAGTGGAGCATCCGGATTCGGCGTTGACCCGCCGTTTTGGCCGGCCCTACACTCGATTCGACCTTGTATCGCGCGGAGGTCGGTGACATGCGAACGGAACTGCGATTGGCGGTGAGAACCGTGCTCGGCACGGTCGTCGCGGGCGCCGCGATGACCGGCGGCCAGACGGCATGGGCACAGGACGAGAGGCCGGAGCTCGAGGCGATCGTCGTCGTCGGGACGCGCACGGCGGGACGCGAAGTCGACGAGAGTCTCGCGCCGATCGACCTCGTGACGCCCGAAGCCATCCGGCAGTCGGCGGCGCTGCCCGGCGAAATCGGCGCGGCGCTCCAGTCACTCGTGCCCTCGTTCAACCTGCCCCGCCAGTCGAACTCGAATTTCGCGGACCTGGTGCGGCCGGCGCAGCTGCGGAATCTCAGTCCGGACCAGGTGCTGGTCCTCGTGAACGGAAAGCGTCGCCACACGACGGCGACGCTCACCACGGAATCGAAGCTCGGCAAGGGCACGAGCCCGGTCGATTTCAACAGCATTCCGGTCGGCGCGATCAAGCGCATCGAGGTGCTGCGCGACGGCGCGGGCGCTCAGTACGGTTCGGACGCGATCGCGGGCGTGATCAACGTCGTGCTGAAGGACGCGGACGCGGGCGGCGAGGCGACCGCGACCTGGGGCCAGAACCGCACCGATTTTGCGCCGACCGGCCGGAGCGTCGATGATGGCGACACGCTGTTCGCGTCGCTCAATGCCGGCTTCGGCGCCGGCGGCGGTTTCCTGAACCTCACGGCTGAATACCGCGACCGCGACCAGACGCTGCGCTCCGGTCCCGACCAGATTCCGTTCTTCGAGAACCAGACGCCCCCCAACCTCGCGCTGCTCGGGACGCAGACCCACAAGGCCGGCGACGGGCCGATGGACGATCTGTCGTTCATGTTCAACTCCGCCATTCCGGTGGGCGAAGCCGTCGAGTTCTACTCGTTCGGCGGCTATTCGGAGCGCAATGGCGAGGGCGCGAACTTCTTCCGCTATCCGGATTCATTCGCCAACGTGCCCGGCATCTTTCCGAACGGCTACATTCCGGTGCTCGAAGGGACCAATGTGGACCTGTCGCTGGCGGCGGGTATCCGCGGGACGTTCGCGTCCGACTGGCGCTGGGACCTGTCGGCGGTGTACGGGTCGAACGATTTCGATCACGACATCACCAACTCGCTCAACGTGTCGTTCGGCGACGCGAGCCCGACCAATTTCAACATCGGCGAGTACCGGCTCTCGCAGCTGACGCTGCGCTTCGACATGTCGCGCCCGTTCGAAGTCGGCGGCTTTGCGAACCCGGTGAACCTCGCCTGGGGTCTCGAGTACCGGAACGAGACCTACGAGACCGAGGAGGGGGACCCCGCGTCCTACGAGGCCGGCCCGGTGATCGGCGCGCCGATCGGCACGCAGGCGGGCTCCGGCCTCAAGCCGTCGGAGACGGTGGACGTCGACCGCGACGCGGCCAGCGCCTATGTCGATCTCGAGTCGGACGTCACCGACCGGTTCCAGATGGGCATCGCGGGACGGTTCGAGGACTACAGCGACTTCGGCAGCTCGGTGAACGGGAAGATCTCGGCACGCTACGAATTGACCCCGTCGCTCGCGGTGCGCAGCACGGTCGGCACGGGCTTCCGCGCGCCCTCGCTGACCCAGGCGTTCTTCCGCGGCTCGACCACGAGCTTCGGCGAGGGCGGCCAGCTCGAAAACGTGCTAAACCTGCCGACCGACGACCCGATCGCGCTGCTGCTCGGCGCGAGCGAGCTCGACGCCGAGGAGTCCGTCAGCTACAACCTCGGCTTCGTTTTCACGCCCGAAAACGACTTCCGGCTGAGCGTCGATTTCTACCGCGTGGACATCGACGACCGCATCACGCTCTCCGAGCGCATCGGCGGGCCGGAGGTGACCGACTTCATCGTGGATCAGCTTGGCATCCCAGGCGTGCTCGGCGTGCGCTTCTTCACCAACGCGGTCGATACGCAGACGGAGGGATTCGACATCGTCGCCGACTATGCGTTCGATTTAGGACCCGGCAGCCTCGCGCTCTCGGCGGCCTACAACCGGAGCGAGACCGACGTCACGCGCGTGGACCCGAACCCGCCCGTGCTCGACATGCTCGGCGTCGACAACGTGCTGTTCGGCGTTGAAGAGCGCAATACGCTCGAGACCGCATCGCCGGACGACAAGCTGATATTCACCGCGCACTGGATGGACGAGCGCTGGTCGATCCTGGCCCGCGGCACGCGCTGGGGCGGCGCAACCCGCGTGTTCAACTTCGGCGGCGGGTTCGAGCCCGAGCAGACCTACGGAGCGGAATGGGGCGTCGACCTCGACGTCGAGTTCGCGGTGACACAGGCGTTCCGGGTTGCGATCGGCGCGAACAACGTTTTCGACGAGTACCCGGACCTGTCGAGCTCCGACATCAACTTCTTCGGCAACCTGCCGTACGACGTGCTCCAGCCAATCACTTTCAACGGCGCGTTCTACTACCTGAGGACGAACTACACGTTCTGAACGCGATCGGCGCCGGGTGGACCGGCGAGGGGGGAATCCACTAAGATTCCGCCTCCTTTCGGGCGCGTAGCTCAGCGGTAGAGCACTACCTTGACATGGTAGGGGTCACAGGTTCGATCCCTGTCGCGCCCACCAAAATCAA
>JBQTKI010000018.1:0-35308 GCA_052386275.1 Gammaproteobacteria bacterium | reverse complement strand
GGGGGCTGCCTCGGGCGTCTAGGTTCTTCCCACACCCCCCGCCCTTGTTGGGCCCCCACCCCTACGCCCCCCCGCGGCCGCGCCCACGCCACCTGTACAGAGCTTCCCTTGCGTTCAGCGGCTGCGGAACTCGACGTAGGCCTCGTCGCGGAGTCTTCGCAGCCACAGCTCGGTTTCCTCGTCGACCTTGCCCTCGCGCAGCGCGGTCAGCACGCGCTGGCGGCGCACCTCGTCGCTCTGGTCGTGGGTGCGGCGGCCCAGCAACTGCACGATATGCCAGCCGAACTGGGTCCGGAACGGCTCGCTGATCTGCTCCGGCTCGAGCGCGACCAGCACTTCCTCGAATTGCGGGTCGAAGGTCCCGGGCGCATTCCAGCCGAGGTCGCCGCCGCGCGAGCCGGAGCCCGGGTCCTCGGAGGTCACGCTCGCGAGCGCCGCGAAGTCCTCACCCGCCAGGATGCGCTCGCGGATCGCCGCGAGCCGCTGGCGCGTGGTGGCGTCGTCCTGCACCTCGTTCGGCCGCATCAGGATGTGGCGCGCGTGGATCTGCTCGACCATCATCGGGCCGCCGTCGCCACCGCGCGTGCCGTCGAGCCGCACGATGTGGAAGCCGGTCGGCGTGCGCATCGGCTCGCTCACGTCGCCCGGCTGCATGGCGCCGACCAACTCGGCGATGAACTGGGGCAGCTGCCCGAGGCGGCGCCAGCCGAGCTTGCCGCGGTCGAGCGCGGACTGCGCGTTGGAGTAGGCGAGGGCGAGCTGGCCGAAGTCCTCGCCGCCCTGCGCGCGCGCGTGGACGTCGCGCGCGAGCGCCTCGACGCGCTCCATCTGCGCCGTATCCGCCGACTCCGGCAGCGACAGCAGGATGTGCGAGACGTCGAACTCAGCGTTGACATCGGCCTGGCCGGCCTGGCGCTCGAGCGCGGCCTCGAGTTCGCGTGGCGACACGTAGATGCGCGGAATCACGTCGCGCTGGCGCAGGAGCTGCAGCGTGATCTCGCGGCGCATCTCGTCGCGGTAGGTGGCGTAGTCGATGCCTTGGCTGGCAAGCGCGGCCGGCATCTGCTCGAACGGCAGGCTGTTGCGGCGCGCGACGTCGCGCAGCGCCTCGTTCAGCATCTCGTCCGACACCTGCACACCGAGGCGCGCGGCACGCTGCATCTGGATCTCCTGCAGCACCAGGCGCTCGAGCACCTGCTGGCGCACCACGTCGGGTCGCGGCAGCTGCGTGCCCTGCTCCCGCAGGCGCTCCAGGATCATCGCAGTCTGGCCGTCGAGCTGGCTCTGCAGCACGACGCCCTCATTGACGATCGCGACCACGCGGTCGAGGGCGACGCCGCTCGTGGAGAGCTCGCGGGTCTGTGCGAGCGCGGAGGCGGGGAGCGCCAGGACAGCGGCCAGGGCCAACAGCTTCGGTCTCATGCGGCTTCCGGTTCAGGGCAGGGTTGCGGAGGCGGGGGAGTATCCACGAATGCTCCGCTGCAGGAAAGTGTCGTCCCGGGTTCCGACCGACGAGAGCCCCTTGAGTTCCAGCTGCAGCATCACCGAGGTGTCATCCTCGCCGGTTCGGTTCGAGACGTAACGCCGCCCGACCAGCCGGATGCGCCAGCAGCAGCCTGAGTACTCGAAGCCGGCGAAGCGGTCGATGGAGTTGCTCTCCTTGACGGAATAGACCTGGCGCGCAAACGCCCGCCAGGACGGCGAAACCTGCCAGGCCGCGGAACCGTCCCACTGCTCGAGCAGCCCCTCGCGGTAGCGGTAACCGAGGTTGAACACGGTGCCCGCCTGCGGCCGGTACTGTACCCCGGCCTCGCCGAGCACGGTGTTGGACTCCTCGTCGTCCCATTCCATCGCGAAGCGCGCGCTCCAGCGGCGCCAGGCCGTGATCTCGACCTCGCCGACCATGTTGGAGGCGTCGCGCGATACAGGCAGCTCGCCGGGCAGCGTCACGCGCGGTGTCTTGAAGAACAAACGCTGGCCGATGGTCGCGGTCAGGAACTGCTGGCCGCTATCGGCGTGTACCAAGCGCGTGGTGATTCCGGCCGCGAGCTCATTGGCGTCGCCGAGGCGGTCTGCGCCGACGTAGCGGTTGGTGCGGAACAGCTGCACCAGGTTGAGGTTCGGCAGCGCAGTGTCGAACACCGGCAGGTCGGCCTGGTCGCGGAACGGGATCCAGGTGTAGCGCAGGCGCGGCTCCAGCGTCTGCACGATCCCGCCCTGCGATCCGGCCTCGCGCTCGAACACGAGTCCGGCGTCCAGCGAGACGATGGGCGCCTCGCGATCCGGCGAGTCATCGACTCCCGACGCCGTGTCCGACAGCCGGTAGCCGGTCAGACGCCATGCCGCGCTGGGCTCCAGATGCCAGCCCGGTCCGCGCAGCGTCCACGCGAGGCGCGGCGCGAGGTCAACGCGCAGACCGGTGACGCCGACGTCGCGCTCGAACCAGACCGCCTCGGAATCGAGCGAGGCCGACAGGCCGCCGAGCAGCGGCCAGTGGCCGGTGAACGCGAGTTGCGGCATGCGCGAGTAGGGACGCGACGCCGGGTCCACGGCGAGGTCGATGGTCTGGAAATCCTGCAGGCGGCCGTCGAGGCGCCAGCCGCGCCCGAGCCACGAGAGGCGCAGGAAGCGGTCGAGGTAGATGTTGCTGGTGACGTCGGGCCCGAGGCCGAAATCCTCGAAGTACAGGCTGTCGCTCGCGTCGGAGAAATCGACGTCGAAACGCAGGCGGTCCGTGAACTCGGTCCGGTGCGAGAGCGAACTCAAACGCCGGTCGCGGCTCGCGACGTTGTCGCTCGGCAGGAAGCGGGTCGCGATCTCGCCGCGGCTGCTTCCGCTCAGGTAACGGAACTCGCCATCGAGCCCGGCGCCGCGCCGCGACAGCAGGAATGGCGTCAGCGTCATGTCGTAGTTCGGCGCGAGGTTGAAGTAGTAGGGCACGCCGAGCTCGAAGCCGCTCTTGTCGGAATTACCGAACGACGGGAACAGGAAGCCGGACTTGCGCGCCGCGCCCACCGGGAACGAGATCACCGGCGCGTACAGCACCGGCACGCCCTTGAGCGTCACGCGCACGTTGCGGCCGCGGCCCTGCTGCGCGCGCTGGTCGATGTCCACCGAGGAGGCGCGCAGCAGCCAGTCGTCGTTGCCGGCCGGGCAGGTCGTGAAGCGGACCTCGCGCGCCGCGATGCCGCCGGTCGCCGTCAGCTCGAGTTCGCTCGCGGCGCCGCGCGCGGGCCGCAGCGGCAATTCGAACTCGGCGCCGGTGAAGCGGCCGCCGCCGCCCGTGTGCCAGGAACCGCTCGAGCCCTTCAGGCGCAGGTCCGGCGTACGGTACTCGACGTCGCCGTCGACCTCGAAGCGCTGCTCGGAGGCGTCGAAAGTCGCGGAGTCCGAGGTCAGCGTGCGGTCGCCCTGGCGCACGGTGACGCCGCCCGTGAGCGTGGCGTCGCCTTCGCGCGAGATGTCGGCGGCGCCGCTCGTGACCTGCACCGGCAGTTCACCCGAACCGAGCGTGATGTTCTGCGCGGCGCCGGCGGCGGGCGGCGCATCGGGCGCGGGCCACAGGCAATCCTGGCCGGCGGCCGGGCAGGCCACGACGGCGAACGCGAGCGAAGCGATGAAACGGCGCGAAATCACGGTAGCGCCAAAGTCTATAATGCGAGCCCCCCAGCCGTCGCCTGCGCATGACATCGACACCGAACGCTGACCCGCGGCTCATGAGTCTCGAACGCTGGGTCGCGGGCCTGCCCGGCGCGCCGGTTCAGCGCATCCTGCCGGCCTCCGCGGACGCGAGCTTCCGCCGCTACTTCCGCGTATTCCGCGAGGGCGGCGCCACGCAGGTCGCAATGGACGCGCCGCCCGAACGCGAGGGCCTCGACGCGTGGCTGCGCGTCGCGCGCATCCTCGCGGCCACCGGCGTCAACGTGCCGGCGATCATCGCTGCGGACACCGAGCAGGGCTTCGTGCTCACGAGCGACCTCGGGCGCCAGCATTACCTCGAGGCGCTTGCGGCGGGCGCCGACCCGGAGCCCCTGTACGCGGACGCCATCGACGCGCTGGTGCGGCTGCAGTCGGCCGACCTGGCTGCGACCGCGGCGCTGCCGCGCTACGATCGCGAGCTGCTACGGCGGGAAATGGAGCTGTTTCCCGAGTGGTTCCTCGGCCGTCACCTCGGCATCGCACCCGGACCCGCGGAGCGGCGCGCGATCGAGGACGCGTTCGACTGGCTGTGCAACGAGGCACTCGCGCAGCCGGTCGTGCTTGTGCACCGCGACTACCATTCGCGCAACCTGATGGTCTGCCCGGACGCGAACCCGGGCATCGTGGATTTCCAGGACGCGGTGCGCGGGCCGGTCAGCTACGACCTCGTATCACTGCTCAAAGACTGCTACGTGGTATGGCCGCGCCGGCGGCTGCTGGCCTGGCTCGACCGCTACCGCGAGCGCGCCGCGGCCGCGGGCATCGCAGGTGCAGCGAACCGCGAGCAGTTCCTGCAGTGGTTCGAGCGCATGGGCCTGCAGCGGCACGTCAAGGTGCTCGGAATCTTCGCGCGGTTGTGGCACCGCGACGGCAAACCGGGTTACCTTGGCGACCTGCCGCGCGTGCTCGATTACGCGCTGGAAGCCGCCGCGGCCGAACCCGCGCTCGCCGCATTCGACGCCTTCCTGCGCCGCCAGGTGGCGCCGGCATTCGCCACCGCCGCGCGACGCGCGGGAACCGTGCGTTGAAGGCGATGATCCTCGCGGCCGGGCGCGGCGAGCGCATGCGCCCGCTCACGCTCAACCGGCCGAAGCCGCTGCTCGAGGCGGGCGGTCACCGCCTGATCGAATACCACCTCGCCGCGCTCGCGCAGTTCGGGATTGCGGAAGTCGTCGTGAACCTCTCGTGGCTGGGCGCGATGATCCGCAAGGCACTCGACGGCGGCCAGCGGCACGGGATCGCGATCCGCTACAGCGACGAGGGGCCCGAGCCGCTCGGGACCGGCGGCGGGATCTTCCAGGCGCTGCCGCTCCTGGGCGGCGAGCCGTTCCTCATCGTCAACGGCGACGTGTGGTGCGACTTCGCGTTCGAAACGCTCGGCCGGCCCGCGGGTTCGCTGGCGCACCTGGTGCTGGTCGAAAACCCGCCGCATCACCCGGGCGGCGACTACAGCCTGGATGCGACCGGCAGCATCCACGCGCTGCCGAACCGGCTGACCTACGCGGGCATCTCGGTGCTCGACCCGGATCTCTTCGCGGGCTGCAGCGCGGGCGCGTTTCAACTCAAGCCGCTGCTCGATCGCGCGATGCTATCCGGACGGCTCAGCGGCCAGCGCCATGAAGGCGCCTGGACCGACGTGGGCACGCCCGAGCGGCTCGCCGCGCTCGATGCCGAACTGCGGCTCGGCCGCCTGCGCCACCCGGTCCTGTCCTCGCCAGTCGGATAGAATGAGCGAACTCCTTCCGCAGTGTCGCACAAGTGTCTGATTTCAAGGGCATAAAGCTGCAGGTCGAGCGACCGCGCGTGATCAGCGGCCAGAAATACCTGACGCCCCTGGGTTTCACCGCGATCCGCGACGGCATCAAGCAGAGCCGCGCGGCGGCGCCGGTCCGCCCGGGCGCGAAGCCGAAGTGGCTGCGCGCGCCGATGCCGGCGGGCGCGCGCTTCAACGAAGTGCGCCGCACCGTGCGCGAGCACCGGCTTGCCACGGTCTGCGAGGAGGCGCACTGCCCGAACATCGGCGAATGCTGGAATGCGGGCACCGCGACCCTCATGCTGATGGGCGTGGTGTGCACGCGTGCCTGCCGCTTCTGCGCGGTGGACACCGGCAACCCGCACGGCTGGCTGGATCCCGAGGAACCGGCCAACGCGGCGCGCACCGTCGCACTGATGGGCCTCGGCTACGTCGTGCTGACCTCCGTGGACCGCGACGACCTGCCGGATGGGGGCGCCGGCCACTTCGCCGCCTGCGTGCGCGCGATCAAGGAAGCCTCGCCTGCGACCGCAGTCGAGGCGCTGACGCCGGACTTCCAGGGCGTGCGCGCCGACGTCGAGACGGTCGTGGATTCTGGCGTCGAGGTGTTTGCGCAGAACGTCGAGACCGTCGAACGGCTCACACACCCGGTCCGCGATCCGCGCGCCGGCTACCGGCAGACGCTCGACGTCCTGGCGCACGCCAAGCGCCACCGCGCGGGGCTGCTCACCAAGACGAGCCTGATGCTCGGCCTCGGCGAGACCGACCCGGAACTCCTCGCCACCATGGACGATCTGCGCGCGATCGGCTGCGACCTGCTGACGCTCGGCCAGTACCTGCGCCCGACGCCGAACCACCTGCCGGTCGAACGCTTCGTGACGCCCGCGGAATTCGCGCACTACCGCGAGCAGGCGCTGGCACGCGGGTTCCGCGAGTGCGTATCCGGGCCGATGGTGCGATCGAGCTACCGCGCCGAGCGCGCGCTCGCGGGCAACAACTGCGGCCTGCCCTGATGCACCCGTTCCCGCACCATTACCAGGTCCGCGTGCGCGCGACGCCCGATGCGCCGCTCGCGCTCAGTGGCGAAGGATTGCCTGCGATCGACTCGCTGCCGCCGCCGCAATTCGACGGGCCGGGCGGCTACTGGTCGCCGGAATCGCTCTTGCTCGCGGCGGTCGGCGACTGCGTGGCGCTGACTTTCCGCGCGATCGCGAAGGGCTCGCGCTTCGAGTGGCGCGAGTGGTCGGCGGAGGTGGAAGGCGTGCTCGAGCGCTTCGAGGGCAACAGCCGCTTTACGCGCATCCACATGCGCGTGAAGCTGACCGTGCCGCCCGGCGCCGACGCCGCGCGCGCGCGGCAGCTCGCGGAAAAGGCGGAGAAGGGTTGTCTGATCTCGAATTCGCTGTCGGCCACGCGCCACCTCGAATGCGAGGTGGTCGAGGGCGCATGAACGCGCGGCTGCGCTGGCTCGGACGCGTGGCCTACGCGCCGACCTGGCGCGCGATGCAGGACTTCACCGACCGGCGCGGCGAGCAGACGCCGGACGAAATCTGGTTCCTTGAGCACGAGCCGATCTTCACCCAGGGACTCAACGGCCGCGCCGAGCACCTGCTCGCGCCCGGCGACATCCCGGTGGTCGGCATCGACCGCGGCGGGCAGGTGACCTATCACGGACCGGGCCAGCTGGTCGTGTATCCGCTCGTGGACCTGCGCCGGCGCGCCATCGGCGTGCGGGAACTCGTGGTCGCGCTCGAGAACGCGGTGGTCGCGCTTGCCGCCGCCCACGGCATCGAGGCCGCGGGCCGGCGCGAGGCACCCGGCGTCTACACCGGCGGGCGCAAGCTCGCGAGCATCGGGCTCAGGATCCGCCGCGGCTGCAGCTACCATGGCCTCGCGCTCAACGTGGACATGGACCTCGAGCCGTTCTCGCGCATCAATCCCTGCGGCATGGCCGGGCTCGAGATGACGCAGCTCGCGGGGGAGGGCGCGGCGCTTGCCTTGCGGGACGCGGCGGACGAGCTTGCGCCGCGGCTCTGCGCCGAGCTCGGGCTCGATTGGGACGGCCGCTGGCTGCCGGCGCGCGGACTTCTGCAGCCGCCTCAGAGCGCGACCAGCACCACGCCGCTCGCCGTGAGGTCCTGGTAGATCGCGTCGAGCTGCGCGCGGCTCTCGGCGCGGATCGTGTAGGTCAGCGCGAGGAACCTGCCCGCGCGGCTCATCCTGGCGGAGATGCGCGCAGGCTCGAGCGGGCCGGCGTGGCGTTCGACGATCGAGAGCGTCAGCGTGCGGAACGACTCCGTGTCGCGCCCCATCACCTTGATCGGGAACTCCGCGGGGAAGTGCAGGATCTCGTCTGCGTCGCTCATGCGGGCAGCGCGGTCGAGAACTCCGCGATCGTGGCGCGGAAGTCGGCGTGGATGCGGCGGAACACCGGCCCGGGCCGGCCGTCGCCGAGCGGCCTGCCGTCGAGTCGCGTGACCGCGCGGATGCCGCCGCCCGCGGAGGCGATGATGAGCTCGTCCGCGGCGCGCAGCTCCGCTTCCGCGACCGGGCGCCGTTCGACGGCGATGCCGGCGCGCGCGGCGAGCTCGTGCAGCACACCGCGGGTGGTGCCCGGCAGCAGTGAATGGCCGTGCGGCGGCGTCGCGATGCCCCCCGCCTTCACGACGTGGGCGCTCGCGGTGCTGCCCTCCGTCAGCCAGCCGTCGCGCAGCAGGATCGATTCGGTCGCGCCCGCGTCCGCCGCCTGCCAGCGCAGGAGTACGTTGCCGAGCAGCGAGGTGGTCTTGATGTCGCAGCGGCCCCAGCGCAGGTCCGCGGCCGTCACCGCCTGCGTGCCGTGCTCGATCAGTGCCGCGGACGGCACCGGGAGCGGCGAGACGCAGGCGAATACCGTCGGGGACGTGCCGGCCTTCGGCACATGGAAGCGCTCGGGCTCGGCGCCGCGCGTCACCTGCACGTAGAGCAGCAGATCGCCGCCGCCGTTGCCGTGCACCAGCTTGCCGAAAGCCGCGAGCCAGCCGGTGCGGTCGAGCACCGGCGCCATGCGGATCTCCCGCAGGCTGCGGTCGAGCCGCTCGAGGTGCGCGTCGAGGCGGTAGGCGCGGCCGCCGTAGACCGGCAGCACCTCGTAGACGCCGTCGCCGAACAGGAAGCCGCGGTCGAGCGGCGAGATGCGCGCCTGCTCGAGCGGGAGCAGCTGTCCGTTCAGCCAGACGAGCGGGAGCGGCATGCAGCAGCCCTCAGGCGAACCAGGACAGGATCGTGTCCCAGATCCTGCGCAAGAGGTTGCCGCGCGGCACTTCGGCGAGCGGCGACAGCGGCGCCTCGGCAACCACCTTGCCGTCCACCCATGCGCGCACCACGCCGGTGCGGTCGGCGGTCGAGAGCGGCGCGAACAGCTTGGGCGCGAGCTCGATCGCGAGCGTCGCGCGGGCAGCCTCGCCGCGCGGCAGCGTGACCCAGAGGTCTTCCGCGACGCCGACCGCGGCGCGCCCGCCGCGCGCCTTGTAGATGCGCTGCACCGCGACTTCCTCGCCCGCGCGCCTGATCCTGCGGGTCTCGAAGAACGAGAAACCGTAGTTGAGGAGCGCCAGGCTCGCATCCTCGCGCGTCTTCATGCTGTCGGTGCCCATCACGACCGCCACTAGGCGCATGCCGTCGCGTCTGGCGGACGACACCAGGCAGTAGCCCGCCGCGTCGGTCATGCCGGTCTTGACACCGTCCACGCTCGGGTCGCGCGCGAGCAGGCCGTTCCGGTTCGGCTGCCAGATCTTGTTCCAGGTGAACTCGCGCTGCGAATACCAGCGATAGTAGTCGGGGAACTCGCGGATGATGGCGCGCGTCAGGCGCGCGATGTCGGCCACTGTCATGCGGTGTTCCGGACCCGGCAGGCCGGTCGAGTTCTCGAAGCGGCTGCCGTGCATGCCGAGGCGCCCGGCGTACTGGTTCATGAGCGCGGCGAAAGTCTCCTCGGTGCCGGCCACCGCCTCGGCGAGCGCGATGGTGGCGTCGTTGCCGCTCTGCACAATCATGCCCTGGACGAGCACCTCGACCGGCACGCGCGTGCCGACATCCAGGTAGGTGCGCGAGCCCTCGGCCTTCCAGGCGCGCTCGCTGATCGGGACTTCCGCGTCGAGCTGCAGCTTGCCGTCCTTCAGCGCGTGGAACACCGCGTAGGCGGTCATCAGCTTGGTGAGGCTCGCGGGCTCCACGCGGGCGTCGGCATCGCGGCTTGCGAGCCGGGCGCCGCTGTCCTGGTCGACGAGGATCCAGGCAGTGGCCGGGATGGCCGGCGGTGGCGGCACCGGCGGGGCCTCGGCGCGCGCGAAGGCGGCGACCAACGTGACCAGGACGAAGGAGAGAAGCCTCATGAATGCCTCGCTACTGTAATGCAAGCCGCGGCGACTCGACGCCCGCCGCGCGCAGGCGCTCGACGAGCGCGTCAAACCCGGCGACGCTGCCGACCGGTCCGGCGCGCACGCGGAACAGGCGGCGCCCGTCGACGCGGGCCTCGGTGACCTCGACGCCGGTGACGCCGGCGTCCGCGAGCCGGGCGGCGAGCCGGCGCGCATTGTCCTCGTCGGCGAACGCGCCGGCCTGGGCGAAGAAGCGCGCGGCGGGCGCCGGCGGCGCCGCGGCGGGGGCAGGCGGCGCGCCGCCCGCGAGGCTCTGCACCTCGACGAGCGCGGTGCCGCTGCCGATCATGCCGAGCTTCTCGGCCGCGGCGCGCGACAGGTCGATGATGCGGTTCTTCGCGAACGGGCCGCGGTCGTTCAGCCGCAGGTCCACGCTCCTGCCGTTCTCCAGGTTGGTGACGCGCACCCAGGTCGGCAGCGGCAGCGTCGGGTGCGCACCCGTCATGGCATGCATGTCGTAGGTCTCGCCGGTCGCGGTGCGCCTGCCGTGGAAATCAGGGCCGTACCAGGATGCGACGCCGCGCTCGACGTAACCGGCGGCGCTCTCGAGCACCACATAGCGGCGGCCGGCCACCTCATAGAACGGCGGGTTGCCGCTCTTCGCGCGCGGCTCGTCACGCGGCGCTTCCGGCCGCGGCGGCTGGGCCGAGCAGGCGGCGAGCGCTGCGAGCGCGAGCAGCGCGCAGGGAACGCGGGCACGGATCATGGCGCGGCGGGCAGCAGCGACTCGACACGGCGGCCGAGGTCGTGCACGGCAAGCGCGTAGAGGACGCTTCTGTTATAGCGCGTGATCACGCCGAAGTTGTGGAACCCGGCGCGCAGCTCGGGGCCGGTATCGCCGTCCACGCGCACGAACAGCGCGGGCGCAACGTCGTCCACGGCGCCGTCGAAGCGCAGCCCGCCGTCCCGCAGCGCCTTGACCGTGGAGTCGGGCGCGAGCTTGCCGGAGGCGAGGCCGTCGGTGTGCGGGAACCACGCCGCCGCCGGCTCCACGACCGGCTCGCCGGCGCGCCAGCCGTGCTCGGCGAGGTAGTTCGCGACGCTCGCGATGACGTCGTCCCAGCTGCCCCAGAGGTCGCGGCGGTCGTCGCCGTCACCGTCCACCGCGAAGGCGCGGTAGCTGCGCGGCATGAACTGCGCATTGCCCATCGCGCCCGCATAGGAGCCCAGCACGGTCGCGAAGTCGACCTGCTCCTCGCGCGCGAGCAGCAGGAACTGCTCCAGCTCGCCGCGGAAGTACGCGCTGCGCGGCGGGTAGTCGAAAGCGAGCGTGGCGAGTGCGTCGAGCACGCGGAAGCGGCCGGTGATGCGCCCGAAGTAGGTTTCGCAGCCGATGATCCCGACGATCACGTGCTGCGCGACGCCGGTCTCGCGCGCAGCCCGCTCGAGGCGCACCCGGTGCTCGATCCAGAACTCGACGCCCGCCGCGATGCGCTCGGGCGTCAGGAAGTGCCGGCGATACTGGTGCCAGGGCATCACCTGCTCGGCGGGCCGGCTGATCAGCTCGATGATCCGCGGCTGGATCTCGGCCTCCGCGATCACTGCCGTGAGCCACTGGGAATCAAAGTCGTGCTTGCGGCGCATTTCGTCGACGAACTCGCGCACGTCCTCGCGCCCGCCGTCGAGCGCGGGGGCGCAGGGCGCCGCGAGCGCGAGCAGCGCACAGGCGGACCATCGCAGCATCCCTGTCGCGTTCATGCGGGACACGATCGGAGGCACCTCAACCCACGAGCTTGCGGCTGGAGTACAGCGACATCAGGATACCGAAGCCCGCCATCAGCGTCACGAACGACGTGCCGCCATAGCTCACGAGCGGCAGCGGCACGCCGACGACCGGCAGCAGTCCCATCACCATGCCGGCGTTGACGAAGGCGTAGACGAAGAAGGTCAGCGTGATGCTGCCCGCGAGCAGGCGCGCGAACGAGTCCCGGCACTGCATCGCCATGTACAGCCCGCGCCCCACGATGAGCACGTAACCTGCGAGCAGCGCCACCAGTCCGAACAACCCGAGCTCCTCGCCGATCACCGCGAAGATGAAGTCGGTCGAGCGCTCCGGCAGGAACTCGAGCTGAGCCTGGGTGCCGTTGGTCCAGCCCTTGCCGAACACGCCGCCCGATCCGATCGCGATCAGCGACTGGATGCTGTGATAGCCGGCGCCCAGCGCGTCGCTCTGCGGGTCCAGCAGCGTCAGCACGCGCTGGCGCTGGTAGTCGTGCAGAAAGTACCAGACCAGCGGGACGGCCGCCCCCATCACTGCCGCGCCGCCGGCGATCAACGCCCACGACAGCCCGCCCATCACGAGCACGATGAGGCCCGCGGCCGCGACCAGGAGCGCGGTGCCGAGATCCGGCTGCTCGGCGATCAGGAGCACCGGCACGACCAGGATCGCGAGCACGACGGCGACGTGCCGCGGCGACGGCGGCAGCGGTCGCTGGTACAGGTACCAGGCGCACATCATCGGCACGGCGAGCTTCAGGATCTCGGCAGGCTGGAACCGGATCACGCCGAGGTCGAGCCAGCGCTGCGCGCCCTTGCCGACGTCGCCCACGACCGCGACCAGCACCAGCAGGATGATGCCCGCGGCATAGCCTGCCGGCGCCAGCATGCGGAAGAAGTGGTCCGGCACCTGCGCGAGCGCGATCATGACCGCGAAGCCGATGCCGAAGCGCACGATCTGGCTCGCCCAGAGCGCGGTGTTGTCGCCGGCGGCGCTGTACAGCACGAACATCCCGAAGCAGCTGACCCCGGCCAGCGCGGCGAGCATCATGCCGTCGAGATGCAAGGCGCGCAGCAGCCGCGCCGTCGCGGTGACGGTCAGGCGCGTGCGCGATGCGGAGAGTTCCTCGTACATCAATCGGCCGGAGGCAGAAGCCAGGCGTCGAACACCGCACGGGCGATCGGCGCGGCGACCGCGCTGCCGGCGCCCGCGTTTTCGACCAGCACGGCGATCGCGAGCTTCGGGTCGTCAGCCGGGGCGAATGCGACGAACAGCGCGTGGTCGCGCAGCCGCTCGGCCACCGCCTTCTCGTCGTAGCGTTCGGTCTGGCCCACGGAGTACACCTGCGCCGTCCCGGTCTTGCCGGCGATCGAGTAGGCGGCGCCGCGCGCCGCGCGCGCCGCGGTGCCGCGCGGGCCGCTGGTGACGGCGACCATGGCGTCCACGATCGTTTCCCAGTTGCCGCGCTCACGCAGCTCGACCGGCGGCAGCTCCACAGGCGGCCGCTCCTCGACCGCGCCGGTCGCCGGGTCCACCAGCGCGCGCACCAGGCGCGGGCGGAAATGCCGTCCGCGGGTGGCGAGGAGCGCGGTCGCCTTCGCGAGCTGCAGCATGGTCGCGGTCCAGTAGCCCTGGCCGATGCCGACGATCACGGTCTCGCCCGGGAACCAGACCTGCTGCTCGCGGCGCGCGAAGGCGCCCTGCTTCCACTGCGGAGAGGGCATGATGCCGCCGCGCTCGCCGCCGATGTCGATGCCGGTCGGTTCGCCGAAGCCCATGCGGCTCATCGCGTCGTGGATGCGCTCGATGCCGAGGGTATTGGCGAGCCGGTAGAAGTAGACGTCGCAGGACTGCATCACCGCGCCTTCCATGTCCACGGTACCGTGGCCCTCGCGCTTCCAGTCGCGGAAGCGGTGGCGCGAGTTCGGCAGCGAGAAGTGCCCGGGGCAGTAGATGCGGTCGCCGGGCGCGATGACCTCGTATTCGAGACCCGCGAGCGCCATCACCGGCTTGACCGTGGAGCCGGGCGGGTAGGTGCCGCGCAGCACGCGGTTGAACAGCGGCTGGTCCGGGTTTTCGGTGAGCGCCAGGTAGTCGCGGCGCGAGATGCCGCGCGCGAATCCGTTCGGATCGAAGGAGGGCAGGCTCGCGAACGCGAGCACGTCGCCGCTCCAGGGGTCGATCGCGACCACTGCGCCACGCCGCCCCGTCATCGCCTGCTCGGCGACGCGCTGCAGCTCGATATCGATGGTCAGGCGCAGGTCCCGGCCGGCGCGCGGATCGCGGTGCTGCAGTTCGTCGTCGGCGCCGTCGTGCACCGGGACCGGGCGGCCCTCGGCGTTCACGAGCACCTCGCGGTAGCCGCCGGTGCCGAGCAGTTCGTCCTCGTAGGCGCGCTCGACGCCGGTCTTGCCGATCACGCCGGTGCCGAAGTAGCGCTCGCGATCGATCCGCGCCAGATCGTCCGCGCTGATGGTGCCGACGTAGCCGAGCGCGTGGGCGCCGACTGGGCCGTAGGGATAGTGCCGTGCCATGCGCGTCTCGAGGAACACCCCGGGCAGCTCGTGCCGGTGCACCGCATAGCGCGCCACCTCCTCGTCGTCGAGCTGCGGCAGGATCGGCACCGGCTCGAAGGAACGGCGCGAGAGGACCAGCTGGCGCACGCGGGCGGCGTCGTCCGGCTCGAGCAGGCCGAAGCGCTCGAGCCGCGCAAGCGCCGCGTCCAGGTCGCCCGCGCGCTCGCGCACCAGTTCGAGCTGGTAGGCCGGCGTGTTCTCGGCGAGTATCCGGCCGGCGCGGTCGTAGACGATGCCGCGGTTCGGCGGCAGGGGCTCGATGCGCGCGCGGTTGCCCTGCGACAACTCGAGGTAATGGTCGTGCTGCAGCACCTGCAGCCAGAAGGCGCGGCCCGACAGCAGCAGCACGAGCACGGCGACCACGCCCGCCGCGACCATCGCGCGCTGCAGGAACACGCGCTGTTCGAGCGCGTCGTCCTTGATCCGGACGCGGCGCATCAGGCGCTCACCGCCGCGCCGCGAAGCGCGCGAACAAGGCGGTCACGAGCGGCCAGCAGGCGGCGCCAGTGAGTACCGACAGCCAGCGGCGCCAGTCCGTGACCTCGTGCCCGGCCACGCCGTCGATCCAGAACACGAGAAACTCGTTGAGCCACAGGAGCGCGAGCACCACCGCGGTCTGCTGCAGCGGCGGGAAGGCGCGGATCTGCAACCGCAGCTTGGAAGCGACATAGGCGACCATGATCAGCGCGAGCGCGTGCTGGCCGAGCAGCACGCCCTTGAACGCGTCGAGGGCGAGCCCGGCGCCCCAGGCATAGAAGAGTCCGGTGAGCCGCGGCGACAGCAGCGTGAACCAGAGCACGGCCAGCGCCACGAAGTCCGGGCGCAGCAGCTCGAGCCAGCCCGGCAGCGGCACGACCGAAGCGGCGAGCGTGACCAGTGTCAGTGCCAGGATCCGCCCCCAGCCGAAGGCCGCATGCGCGCGCCGCATCACCTCAGCCTCCTGCCGGCGCCGCGATGGCCGGCGCGGCGGCCGCGGGCTGCGCGTCCGGCCCCGGCCCGGATTCCGGTTCGACCACGACGTTGTCGAACCAGGCGAGCAGCACCTCCGGGTCGCGGTCGAGCGCTGCGAGCGGCTCGGCCTCGACCTCGAGCAGCGGCTGCGCCAGGTTGCGCACAACGTTGCTGACGCGCCCGACCGGGTAGCCGGGTGGGTACACGCCGCCGAGCCCGGAACTCACCAGCAGGTCGCCGGCAACGACGTCCGCGTTCTGGGGCAGGTATGGCAGCGACAGCAGGCCCGAGCGGCCGGTGCCGAGCGCAATGCTGCGCGCACCGGTGCGGTTCACGATCACCGGGATCGCATGTTCGGCATCGGTGATCAGGATGATCTCGGCTGATACCGGGCCGGCGCGCGTGACCTGGCCGAAGATGCCGTTGGCGTCGAGCGCGGCCTGGCCGCGGAACACGCCGTCGCGCGTGCCCTTGTTGACCAGCACGCGCTGGCGGAACGGGTCGAGGTCCACGCGCAGGATCTCCGCGACCAGGGTCCGCTGCACCACGCGCGCCGAGCTCTCGCGCATCCCGCGCAGCCGCTGGTTCTCCTGCTCGAGCGCGTCGAAGCGCATCTGCCTGAGCCGCAGCACCAGATTGTCGGCCGCGAGCTTCACGTTGTCGGCCTCGATGCGCGTGCGCGATTCGAAGTAGCCGGTGAGCGAGTCCCAGGCCTTGAGCGGCGCCTGCACCGCCCACTGGACCGGGTACACGATGCCCGACATCCAATCGCGCACCACGGCGAGGTGGTGCTGACGGTGGTCGGCGACCATGAGCCCGGCGGAGGCGAACGCAAGCACGATCAGGCGCAGCCCCAGGGCGGGCCCGCCCAGGAGCAATGGCCGCGAATCCGGCTCGTGTGAAGTCACGGGGCCTCTAGCCGAGGCCGAACAGCCCCGGGTGCTCCTCGGACAGCTCGAGGATCCTGCCGCCGCCGCGCGCGACGCAGGTCATCGGATCCTCGGCGATGATGACCGGCAGGCCGGTCTCCTCCATCAGGAGCTTGTCGATGTCTTTCAGCAGCGCACCGCCGCCGGTGAGCACGATGCCGCGCTCGGCGACGTCGGCGCCCAATTCGGGCGGCGTCTGCTCAAGCGCCTTCTTGACCGCCTGGACGATGCCCTGCAGCGGCTCCTGCAGCGCTTCGAGGATCTCGTTCGAGTTCAGGGTGAAGCTGCGCGGCACGCCTTCCGACAGGTTGCGGCCCTTGACGGAAATTTCGCGTACTTGCTGACCCGGGTAGGCGGACCCGATCTCGATCTTGACGCGTTCGGCGGTCGCCTCGCCGATCAGGATGCCGTAGTTGCGCCGGACGTAGTTCGTGATCGCCTCGTCGAAACGGTCGCCGCCGATCCGCACCGACTCGGCGTAGACGATGCCGTTCAGCGAGATCACGGCGACCTCGGAAGTGCCGCCGCCCACGTCGAGCACCATGGAGCCGCGTGCCTCGTTGACCGGCAGGCCGGCGCCGACCGCGGCCGCCATCGGCTCGGGGATCACGTCCACGCGTCTTGCGCCCGCGCCCTCGGCGGATTCCTGGATCGCGCGGCGCTCGACCTGGGTCGAGCCGAATGGGACGCAGATCAGCACGCGCGGCGAGGGGCGCAGCCAGCGGTTGCCGTGCACCTTGTTGATGAAGTACTGGAGCATGCGCTCGGTATAGGTGAAGTCGGCGATCACGCCGTCTTTCATCGGACGCACCGCGGTGATGTGGCCGGGGGTGCGGCCGATCATGCCCTTGGCCTCGCCGCCGACCGCGACGATGATCTTGCCGCCGCGCCCGGGCTCGTCCTGGATCGCGACCACTGACGGCTCGTTCAGGACGATGCCGCGGCCGCGAACGTAGATGAGCGTGTTGGCCGTTCCGAGGTCGATCGAGACGTCGCTGGAAAAGTAACCCCGGAGGCTCTTGAACATGTGCGGCTAAGTACCGGTAAAGACGAGGGAACGAGGGGCGGGAGTGTAGCCTGCTGGCGCGACATTCCACAAGCCGACGTGTATGATTTCCGTCAAGTTTTTCCCTTGTTTTTCCGCACTGGGGCGCTCGTGACGCTGACCCGCCGCGACGTCGAGAACATCGCGCAGTTGGCCCGCCTCGAGATCACCGAGGCGGAGCTGCCGGTCTACGTCCAGAGTCTCTCGGCCATCCTCGCCTTCGTCGAGCAGCTCTCGGCGGCGCCCACCGAGGGCGTCGAACCGATGGCGCACCCGCTCGAGGGCCAGGTGCAGCGCCTGCGCGAGGACCGTGTCACGGAAGCCGACCACCGCGACCGCTACCAGGCGAACGCCCCGACGGTCGAAGCCGGGCTCTACCTGGTACCCAAGGTCATCGAGTGAACCCGCACCACTCCACCGTCGCCGAACTCGCGCGTGGGCTGCGCGGGGGCCAGTACTCGAGCGTCGAAGTCACTCGCTTCTTCCTGAACCGGGTCCGGCAGGCGAATGGCGCCCTGAACGCCTTCGTCACGGTGACCGAGGAGCGCGCGCTCGCCGATGCGAAGCGCGCCGACGCGATGATCGCGCGCGGGCAGGGCGGGCCGCTCACGGGTGTGCCGCTCGCCCACAAGGACATCTTCTGTACCGATGGCATCCTGACCTCCTGCGGTTCGCGCATGCTCGCGAACTTCGTCGCGCCCTACGACGCGACCGTGGTCGAGCGGCTCGCCGCCGCCGGCATGGTGCTGCTCGGCAAGACCAACATGGACGAGTTCGCGATGGGCTCGTCGAACGAGACCAGCCACTACGGGCCGGTGCGCAATCCCTGGGACGGCAGCAAGGTGCCCGGTGGCTCCTCCGGCGGCTCGGCGGCCGCAGTCGCCGCGCGTCTCGCGCCGGTCGCGACCGGCACCGACACCGGCGGCTCGATCCGGCAGCCGGCCGCGCTCACCGGGCTTACCGGCATCAAGCCGACCTACGGGCGTGTCTCGCGTTACGGGATGATCGCGTTTGCCTCCAGCCTCGACCAGGCGGGCGTGCTCGCGCAGACGGCGGAGGACGCCGCGCTCGTGCTCGCGGCAATGGCGGGCTTCGACGCGCGCGACTCGACCAGCGTCGATGCTCCGGTGCCGGATTACGCGGCCGGGCTCGCGCGGCCGGCGAAGGGCCTGCGCATCGGCATCATCCGCGAGTTCTTCGGCGAGGGCCTCGAAGCCGGCACCGGCGCTGCGGTGCGCGCGGCGCTCGACGGATTCCGTGCGATGGGCGCGGAGCTCATCGAAGTCAGCCTGCCATTCCTGCCGATGTCGGTGCCGACCTACTATGTGGTGGCGCCCGCGGAGTGCTCGTCGAATCTCTCGCGCTACGACGGTGTGCGCTTCGGCCACCGCTGCCGCGAGCCGCAGGACCTGATGGACCTCTACCGGCGCACACGCGGCGAGGGTTTCGGCGCCGAGGTCAAGCGCCGAATCATGACCGGCACCTACGTGCTGTCGGCCGGCTACTACGACGCCTACTACCTGAAGGCGCAGAAGGTCAGGAGCCTGATCAACGAAGACTTCCGCCGCGCGTTCGCGACCGTCGACGTGCTGATGGGCCCGACTACGCCGACGCCCGCGTTCGAGCTCGGCGCCAAGACCGGCGACCCGATCACGATGTACCTCAACGACATCTACACGATCGGCGCCAATCTCGCGGGATTGCCCGCGCTCTCGGTGCCCTGCGGGCTGGTGGACGGGCTGCCGGTCGGACTGCAGATCATCGGACCGCACTTCTCGGAAGAGCGCCTGCTGGCGGCGGCGCACGCCTGGCAGGTCGAGACCGACTGGCACCGGCGGCTGCCGCCGCTCTACGCCTGAGGCGCCGATGGCGACCGAGTGGGAAACCGTCATCGGCCTCGAAATCCATGCGCAGCTCGCAACGCGCTCCAAGATCTTTTCCGCCTCGGCGACCGCCTACGGCGCGCCGCCGAATGCGCAAGCCAATCTCGTGGACCTCGGCTACCCCGGCGTGCTGCCGGTGCTGAACCGCGAGGCGGTGCGCATGGCGGTCAAGTTCGGCCTCGCGATCGGGGCGACCGTCGCGCGCCGTTCGGTATTCGCGCGCAAGAACTATTTCTACCCGGACCTGCCGAAGGGCTACCAGATCAGCCAGTACGAGCGCCCGGTGGTCGAAGACGGCGAGGTCGAGATCGTGCTCGAGGACGGCTCGAAGAAGGCGATCGGCGTTACGCGCGCGCACCTCGAGGAGGATGCCGGCAAGTCATTTCACGAGGGCTTCGGCACCTCGTCAGGCATCGATCTCAATCGCGCCGGCACGCCGCTGCTGGAAATCGTCTCCGAGCCCGACCTGCGCTCGGCACGCGAAGCGATCGCGTACATGAAGAAGATCCACACGCTGGTGCGCTACCTCGAGATCTGCGACGGCAACATGCAGGAAGGCTCGTTCCGCTGCGACGCCAACGTCTCGGTGCGCCACCAGGGCCGGCACGAGTTCGGCACGCGCTGCGAGATCAAGAACCTGAACTCGTTCCGCTTCGTCGAGCGCGCGATCAACTACGAGGTCGCGCGGCAGATCGAGCTGATCGAGGGCAGCGGCAGCGTGGTGCAGGAGACGCGTCTGTACGACCCCGACCGCCACGAGACTCGCTCGATGCGTTCGAAGGAGGAGGCGAACGACTACCGCTACTTCCCGGACCCGGACCTGCTGCCGCTCGCGCTCGACGACGCCTTCATCGAGGAGGCGCGCAGGACGCTGCCGGAGCTGCCGGACGCGAAGGCGGCGCGCTTCGCGCGCGAACACGGGCTCTCGGCCTATGACGCCGGCGTGCTCACCGCGAGCCGCGAGCTCGCCGCCTACTACGAGGAGGCCGCCGCGGGCACCGGCGGCGAGCACAAGCTCGCGGCAAACTGGGTCATGGGCGAGCTGTCGGGCTTCCTGAACCGCGACGGCCTCGAGATCGGCGGTTCGCCCGTTTCCGCGACCGCGCTCGCGGGCCTGCTGCGCCGGATCCAGGACGGCACGATTTCCGGCAAGATCGCCAAGGAAGTGTTCGAGGCGATGTGGAACGAATGCAAGGACGCCGACGCGATCATCGACGCGAAGGGACTGCGCCAGATCACCGATACCGCCGCGATCGAGTCCGCGATCCGCGAGGTGATGGCGCAGAACCCGGGCCAGCTCGCCGACTACCGCTCGGGCAAGGACAAGCTGTTCGGCTTCTTCGTCGGCCAGGTCATGAGGGCCACGGGCGGCAAGGCGAACCCGGCACAGGTCAACGAACTGCTGCGCAAGATGCTGGCGGGATGAGCGGCGACCTGCTGCACCGTTTCCTGTTCGAACAGCTCCCGGTGCGCGGCCACCTCGTGCGCCTGGACGCCAGCTGGCGCGCGGCAATCGAGCACCACGATTACCCGCGCCCGGTCGCCGACGCGCTCGGCGAGGCCATGGCCGCTTCGGTGCTGATGGCGGGCGCGCTCAAGTTCGAGGGCCGCCTGTCGTTGCAGCTCGAGAGCCCGGGGCCACTGCGCCTGCTGCTCGCGCAATGCACGCACCGCCACGCGATCCGGGGCGTCGCGCGCCACGACGAGTCCGCGCCTGCGGAGGCCGACGCGCTCAGGCTCTACGGCGGCGGCCAGCTCGCGGTCACGATCGAGCAGTCGGGAGGCGGCGACCGCTACCAGGGCGTGGTGCCGCTTGCGGGAGCGCCACTGGCCGAGAGCCTCGAGCAGTACTTCGGCCAGTCGGAGCAGTTGCCATCGCGGCTCGTGCTCGCGGCGACGCCGGACCGCGCGGCGGGGCTGCTGTTGCAGCGGGTCGCGGTCGGCGACGAGGAGCGCCAGGCCGAGGCCGACGACGCCTGGCGGCGCATCGCGCTCCTGGCTGCGACGCTGCGGCCGGAGGAACTGCTGGGCACGCCGTGCCGCGAACTGCTCGGGCGCCTGTTCCCCGAGGACGATATCCGCCTGTTCGAGGGCTCGCCGGTCTACTTCCAGTGCAGCTGTTCGCGCGAGCGCGTCGCCGGCATCCTGCGCACGCTCGGCGGCGACGAAGTCACGTCGCTCCTGCACGAGCGCGGCGACGTCGAGGTGCGCTGCGAATTCTGCAACCGCGCCTGGCGCTTCGACGCAGTGGACGTGGCCGCGCTGTTCGCGCCGGAGTCGCCGCAACAGGCGCCGCCCGGCATCCACTAGCGCGGCCTGTATACTCGATCGGATGCGCGACCGCCCGCCGGTGCAGGTGTCGTTCGAGTTCTTCCCGCCCAACGACGAGTCCATGGAGCGCACGCTCTGGGCCTCGATCGAGCGGCTGGCGCCGCTCGCCCCGCGCTTCGTGTCGGTCACCTACGGCGCCGACGGCTCGACCCGCGACCGCACCCACCGCGTGGTCACGCGCGTGCTGCGCGAGACCAGCCTGACGGCGGCGCCGCACCTGACCTGCATCGGCGCGAGCCGCGGCGAGGTCGAGGACATCGCGCGCCGTTACTGGCAGGCCGGCGTGCGCCACGTCGTCGCGCTGCGCGGCGACCCGCCGGCGGGCAGCCGCGGCCACGTCCCGCATCCCGACGGCTACGCGCACGCAGCGGACCTGGTCGCCGGGCTGCGCCGCATCGCCGACTTCGAAGTGTCGGTCGCGGCGTTTCCCGAGACGCACCCGGAGGCGACCTCGCGCGAGGCCGACCTCGACAACCTGCAGCGCAAGCTCGACGCCGGAGCGGTGCGCGCGATCACGCAATTCTTCTTCGACGCCGATCTCTACCTGCGCTTCCGCGACGCCTGCGCCGCGCGCGGCATCCGCGCCCCGATCGTGCCGGGCATCCTGCCGATCACGCGCTTTCCGCAGCTCATGCGCTTCGCGGAGCGCTGCGGCGCCTCGGTGCCCGGCTGGCTGGTCGAGCGTTTCGAAGGGCTCGACGATGACCCGGAGACGCGCAAGATGATCGCGGCTTCGGTCGCGATCGAGCAGATCGCGCGGCTGCGGCGCGAGGGCGTCGATGAGTTCCATTTCTACACGCTGAACCGCGCCGAGCTGACCTACGCGATCTGCCACGCGCTGGGGATCCGGGCCCGATGAGCCGCGCGGAACGCATCGCGGCGCTCACCCGCGCGCTCGGCGAGCGCATCCTGGTGCTCGACGGCGCGATGGGCACGATGTTCCAGCGCGCCGGTCTCGACGGCTCGGACTACCGTGGACGGCGCTTCGCCAGCTGGCCGCGCGAGCTCAAGGGCGCGAACGACCTGCTGTCGCTGACCCGGCCCGAGCTGGTCGCGTCGATCCACCGCGAGTACCTTGCGGCCGGCGCCGACATCATCGAGACCAACACCTTCAATGCGAGCGCGCCGTCGCTCGCCGACTACGGGCTCGAGGAGTTCGTCGGCGAGATCACTCTCGAGTCCGCGCGCATCGCGCGCCGCGCCGCGGACGAAGCGGCCGCAGCCGACGGTCGTCCGCGCTGGGTCGCGGGCACGCTCGGGCCGACCAGCCGCACGGCGTCGCTGTCGCCTGACGTCAACGACCCGGGCTTCCGCAACACCAGTTTCGAGGCGCTGCGACAGACCTACGGCGCGGCCGCACGCGCACTGATCGAGGGTGGCGCCGACCTGCTGGTGGTCGAGACGGTTTTCGACACGCTGAACGCCAAGGCGGCGCTCCACGCGATCGCCGAAGCGTTCGAGGCGCTGGCGGTCGAGCTGCCGCTCGTGATCTCCGGCACCATCACCGACGCCTCCGGTCGCACGCTCTCGGGGCAGACGGTCGAGGCGTTCTGGAACTCGGTGCGCCACGCGCGCCCGCTCGCGGTCGGGCTCAACTGCGCGCTTGGCGCGAAGCAGCTGCGCCCGCACGTCGAGGAGATGTCGCGCGTGGCCGACTGCTTCGTCAGCGCCTACCCGAATGCGGGCCTGCCGAATGCCTTCGGCGACTACGACGAGGCCGCCTGCGAGATGGCCGCGCAGCTCGGCGAATGGGCGCAGGCCGGGCTCGTCAACATCGTGGGCGGCTGCTGCGGCACCACGCCCGAGCACATCGCCGCGATCGCGCAGGCGGTGGCGGGGCTGCCGCCGCGCCGGCAGGCCAAGCCGCCGCGGCGCTGCCGGCTGGCCGGGCTCGAGGCGCTCAACATCGAGCCGGAGATGCTGTTCGTCAACGTCGGCGAGCGCACCAACGTCACGGGCTCGGCGAAGTTCCGCAAGCTGATCGAGGCCGGCGACTTCACGGCGGCGCTCGCGATCGCGCGCGACCAGGTCGCGAACGGCGCGCAGATGATCGACGTCAACATGGACGAAGGCATGCTGGATTCGCAGGCGGCAATGGTGAAGTTCCTGAACCTGGCCGCGGCCGAGCCCGACATCGCGCGTGTGCCAGTCATGGTCGATTCGTCGAAGTGGTCGGTGATCGAGGCGGGGCTCTGCTGCCTGCAGGGCAAGGGCGTGGTCAACTCGATCTCGCTGAAGGAGGGCGAGGGCCCTTTCCTCGAGCACGCGGCAAAGGTGCGCCGCTACGGCGCCGCCGCGGTCGTGATGGCATTCGACGAGCGGGGCCAGGCCGACACGGTCGAGCGCAAGCTGTCGATCTGCGAGCGGGCCTATGCGCTCCTGACGCAGCGCGCCGGCTTCGCGCCCGAGGACATCATCTTCGACGCCAACATCTTCGCGGTCGCGACCGGCATCGAGGAGCACGCGGACTACGGGCGCGCCTTCATCGAGGCGGTGCGCCAGATCAAGCAACGTTGCCCGGGATCGCTCACCAGCGGCGGCGTCAGCAACGTATCGTTCGCGTTCCGTGGCAACGATACCGTGCGCGAGGCGATGCACGCGGTGTTCCTGTACCACGCGATCCGGGCCGGCCTCGACATGGGCATCGTCAACGCGGGCCAGCTCGGCATCTACGAGGAGATCCCCGTGGAGCTGCGCGAGCGGGTCGAAGACGTGATCCTGAACCGGCGTTCCGACGCCACCGAGCGGCTCTTGGAGATCGCCCAGCGCTACCGCGGCGGCGGCGCCGAGCGGCGCGGTGAGGACCTTGGCTGGCGCGAATGGCCGGTCGCGAAGCGCCTCGAGCACGCGCTGGTCAAGGGCATTGACGAGTTCATCATCGCGGACGTCGAACAGGCGCGCCTGGCTGCGGAGCGGCCGCTGGACGTGATCGAGGGGCCGCTGATGGACGGCATGAACGTGGTCGGCGACCTGTTCGGCTCCGGCAAGATGTTCCTGCCGCAGGTGGTCAAGTCGGCGCGCGTGATGAAGCGCGCGGTCGCGCACTTGGTGCCGTACCTCGAGCACGAGCAGGGCGGGGCGCGCGCGCACAACGGCCTGGTCGTGATGGCCACCGTCAAGGGCGACGTGCACGACATCGGCAAGAACATCGTGGGCGTCGTGCTCCAGTGCAACAACTTCGAGGTCGTGGATCTCGGCGTCATGGTGCCCGCGGAGCGGATCCTCGAGACCGCGCGCGAGAAGTCGGCCGACATGATCGGGCTGTCGGGCCTGATCACGCCCTCGCTCGACGAGATGGTGCACGTGGCGCACGAGATGAAGCGCCAGGGCTTCACGATCCCGCTCCTGATCGGCGGCGCCACGACCTCGCCGGCGCACACCTCGGTGCGCATCGAACCCGAGTACCCGCACGGCGTGCTCTACGTCAAGGACGCCTCGCGCTCGGTCGGCGTGTGCCAGTCGCTGGTGTCGCCGCAGTCGCGCGCCGCGTTCATCGAGCGCGCGCGCGCCGAGCACGCCGCGCGGCGCGAGCAGCACGCCGGGCGGCGCCGGCGCCCGGACGCATTTTCGCTGGCCGGCGCACGGGAGCGCGCGCCGCGCATCGACTGGACCGGCTATCGCCCGCCCGTGCCGCGGTTCACCGGCGCACGGGCGCTGCCCGAACTGCCGCTCGCGGAACTCGTGCGCTACGTGGACTGGATGCCGTTCTTCAATGCCTGGGAATTCTCCGGCAAGTTCCCCGAGATCCTGCGGGATCCGGTGCGCGGCGAGGCGGCTTCGGCACTCTGGCGCGACGCGCAGAACATGCTTGAGACGCTGGTCCGGGAACGCTGGCTCGCGGCGCGCGCGGTGCTCGGCTTCTTCCCGGCCGCGTCCGCGGGCGACGACATCGAGGTTTATGCGGACGGCGCGCCGCGCGAGCGCGTCGCGACGCTTTATCACCTGCGCCAGCAGAAGACGAAACCCGCCGGCCAGGCGCAGTTCTGCCTCGCCGACTGGATCGCGCCGCGCGCGACGGGCGTCGCCGACTTCGTCGGCGCGTTCGCGGTGACGGCGGGCCACGGCATCGAGCCGCACGTCGCCCGTTTCGAGGCCGCGCACGACGATTACTCGGCGATCCTGCTCAAGGCGCTCGCCGACCGGCTCGCGGAGGCAGGCGCCGAGATGCTGCACGAACGCGTGCGGCGTGAGTTCTGGGGCTACGCGCCGGATGAACGCCTCTCCAACGAGCAGCTGGTGCGCGAGGAATACCGCGGCATCCGCCCGGCGCCGGGTTACCCGGCCTGCCCGGACCACACCGAGAAAGCGACGCTGTGGCGGCTGCTCGACGCCGAGGCTGCCACCGGCATCCGCCTGACCGAGTCCTTTGCCATGTACCCGGCGGCCGCGGTGAGCGGCTGGTACTTCTCGCACCCGGACGCGCGCTACTTTGCGGTCGGCACCATTGGCGCCGACCAGCTCGAGGACTACGCCCGGCGCAAGGGCATCGCCCCCGCCGAGGCGCGCCGCTGGCTTGCGCCCAACCTGGCCCGCGATTCCGGGGCCGATGCGGCCTGATCGGTACCTTATTAGGGAGGCAGTGCCATTTCGAGCCGGCGCATCTGCCACAGAATCCAATCCTGGCGCTGCCGCACGTAGGGCGAGGGATTCGCGGCCCGGAACCGCTTCGGGTTCGGCAGCACCGCGGCGAGCAACGCGGCCTCCACGCGACTGAGCCTCTCTGCCGGTTTCCCGAAGAACTTGCGGCTCGCGGCCTCGACGCCCCACACGCCGCGCCCGAATTCGGCGCTGTTGAGGTACACCTCCAGGATGCGCCGCTTCGGCCACAGCGCCTCGATCCACAGCGTGAACCAGGCCTCCAGGCCCTTGCGCAGCCAGCTCTGACCGGGCCACAGGAACAGGTTCTTGGCCAGCTGCTGGCTGATCGTGCTCGCACCGCGCAGCCGGCGGCCGCGCTTCGCGTCGATCAAGGCCTTGTCAATCGCCTCGAAGTCGAAGCCGTCGTGCTCGAGGAAGCGCTGGTCCTCGGCGGCGATCACGGCCGCCGCCGCGTGCCGCGAGATCTCCTCCCACGGCACCCACTCGTGCTGGCGCGGACGTACCTCGTCTTGCAGCATGAATGCGGTGACCGGCACCGGCACGAAGCGCAGCAGTGCGACCAGCAGGACGGAGGCCGCCGCGAGCGACAGCAGCGCGAACGCGGCACCGCGCGCTAGGCGCGCGAGCGCAGAGCGCCGGTTCACCGGGATCCCGTCCGCGTCAGACGCCGCTCGCGCGCCGCGCCAGCTTGATGACCACCGGCTCGACCGGCACGTCCTCGTGCCCGGCGCGGCGGCCGGTCTTGACCGCGGCGATCCTGTCCACCACGTCGACGCCCGCCGCGACGCGGCCGAACACGGCGTAGCCGAAGTGGCCGGGACGGTGGTCGAGGAAGGCGTTGTCCACCAGGTTGATGAAGAACTGCGCGGTCGCACTGTGCAGATCGTTGGTGCGCGCCATGGCGATCGCGCCGCGCCGGTTGCGCAGGCCGTTGTCGGCCTCGTTGGTGATCGGCTCGTGCGTCGCCTTCTGCTTCATGTCGGCGCCGAAACCGCCGCCCTGGATCATGAAGCCCGGGATCACGCGGTGGAAAATGGTGCCGTCGAAATGGCCGTCATCCACGTAGCGCAGGAAGTTGGCGCAGGTGATGGGCGCCGACTGTTCGTCGAGTTCCACCGTGAAATTGCCGAGCGTCGTTTCGAACCGGACCATCGCGTTCACTCCCCCCGACCGGACGCCGATTGTAATGCGCCGGGCGCGATCCTGCCCTGCGTGACTCGCTCGTGGCCCGCGAGGTCGCGATGCGTCGCAATGGCCGCCAGGCCGGCGCGGGCCATGGCCTCGCGCACCGCGGCGCCCTGGCCGGCGCCGTGCTCGACGATGAGCACACCGCCGCCGGCGAGTGCCGCGGGCGCCGCACCGCAGATTTCGGCGAGCGCCTCGAGACCCGTCGGCCCGGCGACGAGCGCCGCGCGCGGTTCCGCGGCGAGCGCGGCGAGCGACGGGTCGCCCTCGGCCACGTAGGGCGGGTTCGCGACCACCAGGTCGAAGCGCCGCCCGGCGACCGGCCCGTACCATGAGCCGCACAGGAAGCGCAGGTTGGCGATGCCGAGGCGGGCCGCGTTTCCCGCCGCGACCGCGAGCGCGGCTTCGCTCGCGTCCACCGCGGTGACCGCAGCGTCCGGCCGCTCGTGCGCGATCGCGAGCGCGATCGCGCCGCTGCCGGTGCCGAGTTCGAGCACCGCGGGCGCGGGCCTTTCCGTGATCGCCGCGAGCGCGCGTTCGACCACGAGCTCCGTCTCCGGCCGCGGCACCAGCACCGCCGGCGTGACCGCGAGATCCAGCGACCAGAACTCGCGGCGCCCCGTGAGGTATGCGAGGGGCTCGCCGCGCTCCCGCCGACGCGCGAGCGCCTCGAGTGCCGCGGCCTCGGCGGGCGCGAGTTCGCGCGCGGGGTCCGCGGCGAGCGAGGCGCGTCCCGCGCCCAGCACGTGCGCGAGCAGGAGTTCCGCATCCAGCGCCGCGCTCGCGGAGACGGGCGCGAAGCGGCGCCGCAGCGCCGCGAGCGCGTCGCGGGCCAGCGTCATTCGAGGGCGGCGAGTTCTTCGGCGCGGTGCTCGCGCGCGAGCGCGTCGATCACCTCGTCGAGTTCGCCGTCGAGGATGGCATCGAGGCGGTACAGGGTCAGGTCGATGCGGTGGTCCGTGATGCGGCCCTGCGGGAAGTTGTAGGTGCGGATGCGCTCGGAGCGGTCGCCGGTGCCGACCTGCAGGCGACGCGTGCGCGCGCGGGCCGCGGCGGCGCGCTCGCGCTCGGCGGCGACCAGCTTGGCGCGCAAGAGCGCCATCGCGCGCGCGCGGTTCTTGTGCTGCGAGCGCTCGTCCTGGCACTCCACCACGATGCCGGTCGGCAGGTGGGTGATGCGCACCGCCGAGTCGGTCTTGTTCACGTGCTGGCCGCCGGCGCCGGAGGCGCGATAGGTGTCGACGCGCAGTTCGGCGGGGTTGACCGCGACGCTCTCGACCTCGGGGATCTCCGGCAGCACCGCGACGGTGCAGGTCGAGGTGTGGATGCGGCCCTGCGCCTCGGTCTCGGGCACGCGCTGCACGCGATGGGTGCCGGACTCGAACTTGAGGCGCCCGTAGACCCCGCGGCCGGCGACGCGGCTGATCACCTCGCGGTAGCCGCCGTGCTCGCCGCGGCTTGCGGACAGGAGCTCGACCGTCCAGCCGCGGCGTTCGGCGTGGCGGGAGTACATGCGGAACAGGTCGCCCGCGAACAGCGCGGCCTCGTCGCCGCCGGCCGCGGCGCGAACCTCGAGAAACACATCGTGGCCGTCGAACGGGTCCTCGGGCACCAGCAGGTCCGAGAGCGCCGCCTCGTCGGCCGCGATCGCGCGCTCGAGTGCGCCGACTTCCTGGCGCGCGAGTTCGCGCACGCCGGCGTCGGCGTCGGCGGCCATCGCAGCTGCGGCGGCGCGCTGCCGCTCGCGCTCGGCGAGACGCGCCACGCCGCGCGCGATCGGGTCGAGGCGCGCGAACTCCAGCGACAGCTCGCGGAACCGGTCGGAGCGGCCGAGCACCTGCGGGTCGGCGAGCATCCGCTCCACTTCGGCGTGCCGGTCGGCGACCTGGTCGAGGCGGCGGCGGATCGCCTCCTTCACCGCTCCTCCCGGCCGGTGCCGAACAGGCGCGCGGCCGCCTGCGCGAGCTCCGCGTCGCCGCTTTCGGCGGCGTCGCGCAGCGCCGCGGACGGCGCGTGCAGCAGCCGGTTGGTCAGCGTACCGGCCAGGAATTCCAGCACTTCGCCGGGCGGCTGGCCGGCCGCCAGCATGCGCCGCGCCTGCTCGAGCGTCTGCGCGCGCACCACGTCGGCGTGTCCGCGCAGCTCGCGGATCATCGGCACCGCCTCCTGCACGCGCAGCCCGGCCAGGAAGCGCTCCGCGTCCTCCTCGATCATGCGCCGCGCTTCGGCGGCCTCCTCCTGGCGCGCCTTCAGGTTGACGTCCACGACCTGGCGCAGGTCGTCGATCGTGTACAGGTACACGTCCTCGAGCGCGGCGACCGTGGGCTCGATGTCGCGCGGCACGGCGATATCCAGCATGAACATCGGCCGGCGGCGGCGTGCCTCGACCGCGGCGCGCACAGCGGCCTCGGTGATGACGTAGCCGGGCCGTGCGGTGGAAGAGATCACGATGTCCGCCTGCGGCAGGTGCACGTCGATCGCGTCGAGCAGGATCGCGGAGGCCCGCAGGCCCTCGGCGATGCGCTCGGCGCGCGCGAGGCTGCGGTTCGCGATGATGAGGCTGCCGATGCGCTGGGCCTGCAGGTGCCTCGCGGCAAGCTCGATCATCTCGCCGGCACCGACCAGGAGCGCCGTGTGGCGTTCGAAGCTTGCGAAGATCCGGCGCGCGAGCTGGATCCCGGCCGAGGCGACCGACACCGCATTGGCGCCGATCGCAGTCTCGGTGCGCACCTGCTTTGCCACCGCGAAGGTCTGCTGCAGCAGCCGGTTCAGCAGCGGCCCGGTCGTGCCGGCCTGGGCCGCCGCGCGATAGGCATCCTTGAGCTGGCCGAGGATCTGCGGCTCGCCGAGGACCATCGAGTCGAGTCCGCAGGCGACGCCAAACACATGGCGCACGGCCGCGGCGTCCTCGATTCGGTACAGGCAGTCCGCGAGCGGAATGCGGGCCGCGCCCGCGAGCCAGCCGGAGAGCGGCCCGGCCTCGCCCTCGACCGAGCAGTAGAGCTCGGTACGGTTGCAGGTCGAGAGGATGAGCGCCTCCTGCACGCCCGGCTGGGCCGCGAGCGAGGCGAGCGCCTGCGGCAGGCGCGCGGCATCGAAGACGATGCGCTCACGCACTTCGACGGGCGCGGTGCGGTGATTCAGTCCGACGACGAGCAGCGACATGATGAGCCGGCAGCGGGAACCCGCCGGATTGTCCGGTAACGAACCCGGCAGCACAAGCCGGCGCGCGCCGTGGGATATAGTGCCGCGATGCCGGTCGCGCCGCGCCTGCTCGTCGCCCTGATGCTGATGGCTGCCGCGGGGGCGCAGGCGGCGCTGCCGCGCTGCGGCGGCGACGCCTGGGAACTCGCGATCGCCGCGGAACGCGCGCTGGCGCGCGCCGACTGGCCGCTGTCGGCACGGCTCTACGGCTGCGCCGCGGGCGCGAGCGAAGACCCCGCGCACGCCGAGCGCGCCGCCCGCACTGCGCTCGAGAACCGCCAGTACCCGCAGGCGGTGACGCACGCGCGCCGCTGGCTCGCGCTGGCGCCAGCGAGCGAGCCGGCGCGCCGCCACCTCGCGGTCGCGCTGCTGCGCCTCTACGACGACGCCGGCGCCACTGCGGAATTCGGGCGGTTGCTGGCGGATTCCTACGAGGACCGCGCGCGTGGATACCTGGTCCTGCTCGGGATTCTGGCCGACGAAGACAACGAGACCGGGGCCGCCCGGGTGATGGAAAGGCTCGCGGCCGCGGACGCCGGGCTGCCCGAGGCGCAGTACGCGGCGAGTGTCCTGTGGCAGCGCGCCGAGGACGGCGTCCGTGCGCTCGCGGCGGCAGGGCGTGCGCTGGCGCTGCGCGCGGACTGGGAGATGGCGGTGCTCGCCGAGGTGCGCGCGCTCGCGACTCAAGGCGAGCAGGCCGCCGCGCTCGAGCGTGCCGCGGCGGCGGCCGCGGGCGGTGATCCGTATGCGCAGATCAGCCACGCCTGGCTGCTGGTAGGCGCCGGGCAGGGCGCCGAGGCCGCCGCGGTTTTCGAGGAGCTGCGCCGCGCGGGTGGCACGGCCTCGGGGGAGGCGATTGCCGGACTGACGGCAATCGCGCTTGACGAGCGGCGCTTCGACGACGCGCAGCGGCTGCAGGACGAGGCCGCGCGCGACCCGCAACAGGCGGACTCGGTGCGCTGGAACCTCGGGCGCATCGCCGAGGAGCGGGGGCAGGACGCCGAAGCCGCACGCCACTACGAGCGCATCAGCTCGGGCGCCCGCGCGGCGGCGGCGCAACTGCGCGCCTTTCGCCTCTGGCGCAGCGCCGGCGCCCCCGAGCGCGCGGAACTCCTGGTCGACGACTTCCTCGCCGCCGCGCCCGGCGCGACACGCGACATCGTGGCCGGCGTCGCCAACCTGCTGGTCGAGGAAGGACGCGGCGGGGATGCGATCGCGCTCGTCGACCGCGCGCTCGCGGCGCTGCCGGACGATGACCTGCGCATGGCGCGCGGCTTCCTGCTCGAGCGGCTCGACCGCGTGCCCGAAGCGGTCGCGGACCTGCGCGCGGTGCTGAAGCGGCGCCCGGACGACCCGGTGATCCAGAATGCGCTCGGTTACACGCTGGTGGACCGCACGCGCTCGCTCGAGGAGGGCAGGCGGCTGATCGAGCGCGCGATCGCGGCCAAGCCCGATAGCTACGCGATTCAGGACTCGATGGGCTGGGCCCTGGTGCGGCTGGGTCATCTCGAGGAGGGCAGGTCCTGGCTCGAGACCGCGTGGCAACGCTCCCGGGACCCGGAGGTCGCGGCCCACCTCGGCGAGACTTATTTCCTGCTCGGCCGGGCCGATGACGCGCGCCGCCTCTGGGACGAAGCGCTCGCGGAATACCCCGACAGCCGGCCGCTCTTGCGCGCGATCGAGCGCCGGCCGAAGTGAACGTGCGCACCGCCGCCTGCGCCGCGGCGCTCCTGCTCGCTGGCTGCGCGACGCTGCCTCCGCCCGTCGATGCGGCCGACTGGCCGGCGCGGCGCAGGGCGCTGCAGGCGCTTTCCGGCTGGACGCTGACCGGGCGCGTCGCAGTCGCCGCGGGCGGCGAGGGATTTTCCGGCGGGCTGCGCTGGCGCCAGGATGGCGCAAGGGCCGAGATCGACATGCGCGGGCCGCTCGGCGGCACCGCACTCGCGATCCGCGTGGACGGCGAATCGCTGTCCGTGACCGACGCGCACGGCGCGACCATCGCCGGCGAGGACGCGCGGCGCGCGACCGCGGAATACGTCGGCGCCGAGCTGCCGCTCTCCGAGCTGCGCTACTGGCTGGTCGGCGCGCCGGCGCCCGGTTCGCCCTATCGCGAGTCGCTGGGCGCGGACGCGCGGCTCGAGTCGCTCGAGCAGGCCGGCTGGCGCGTGCGCTACGACCGCTACGCCGGATCGGAGGGCCTGACGCTGCCGGCGAAGCTGGAGCTGAGCGCCGGCGAGGTGAGGCTGCGGGTCGCCGTGTCCGGCTGGCGGGTCGCGCCGTGAAGGTCGCGCCCTGGCCGGCCCCGGCCAAGCTGAACCTGTTCCTGCACGTGCTCGGCCGCCGCGCCGACGGCTACCACGAGATCCAGACGCTGTACCAGCTGATCGACCTTGCCGACAGCCTGACCATCGCGCCGCGCGTGGACCGCGAGATCCGCCGCCCCGAGGGCCCGCGCGAGATCGCGGAACAGGACGACCTGTGCGTGCGGGCCGCGCGGCGCCTGCAATCCGAGGGCGGGGTGCGGGCCGGCGCCGAGATTCGCCTCGCCAAGCGCATCCCGCTTCAGGGGGGCCTCGGCGGAGGCAGCTCGGATGCGGCGACGACCCTCGTCGCTTTGAACGAAATCTGGGGCTTGCGCTACGACGACGAACGCCTCGCGGCGCTGGGCCGCGAAATCGGGGCCGACGTGCCGCTTTTCATCCGCGGCCGGAGCGCCTGGGGCGAGGGCGTGGGGGACCGTCTGACCCCCGTGGCGCTGCCGTCCCGGCATTTCGCGATCATCTGGCCCGGGGCCGGGGTGCGGACCGCGGAGGTGTTTCAGGCGCCTGAATTGACAAGGAATTCCCCCGAGACGACAATTCGCGGCTTCCTGAAGGCAGGCGGACGCAATGATTGCGAGGCGGTGGTGACCGCCCGCCATCCGACAGTGGCAGCAGCGCTCGCGTGGCTTTGCGGGCGCGGCGAGGCGCGCCTGACCGGCACCGGCAGCTGCGTGTTTGCGGCCTTTGCCGACCTCCGGTCGGCGCAGGCGGCGCTCGTGGGGCTGCCTCCGGGATGGAATGGCTACGTGGCTCGTGGGCTCGACCATTCGCCCCTGCAGGAACGCCTGGCGGCGGAGCGGTCATCCCGCGATGACGGGAACGATTGACGTTGGGGTGTCGCCAAGTGGTAAGGCAACGGATTTTGATTCCGTCATACGAAGGTTCGAATCCTTCCACCCCAGCCAGTTAAGGGAGAGTCGCGTGGACCAGTCCACGATGGCGGTGTTCACGGGCAACGCGAATCCGGCGCTCGCGCAGGACATCGCGCGGCACCTGATGCTGCCGCTCGGCCGCGCGCTGGTCGGTCGCTTCAGCGACGGCGAGATCCAGGTCGAGATCATGGAGAACGTACGCGGGCGCGACGTCTACCTGGTGCAATCGACCTGCCCGCCGGCGAACGAGCACCTGATGGAACTGCTGGTGATGGCGGACGCCTGCCGGCGCGGCTCGGTGCGACGGATCACCGCGGTGATCCCGTACCTGGGCTACGCGCGCCAGGACCGGCGGCAGCGGGCGATGCGCGTGCCGATCACCGCGAAACTGGTCGCGGACATGATCGGCTGCGCGGGCATCGACCGGGTGCTGACGGTGGACTTGCACGCGGACCAGATCCAGGGCTTCTTCGACGTGCCCGTGGACAACGTGTACGCGTCGCCGGTGCTGCTGGGCGAGGTCTGGAAGCAGAAGTACGACAACATGATCGTCGTGTCGCCGGACGTCGGCGGCGTGGTGCGCGCAAGGGCGCTGGCACGGCGCCTCGATAACGCGGACCTTGCGATCATCGACAAGCGGCGGCCGCGCGCCAACGAGTCGCAGGTGATGAACATCATCGGCGACGTGCGCGGCAAGTCCTGCGTGCTGGTGGACGACCTCGTGGACACCGCGGGCACGCTGTGCCAGGCCGCGCAGGCGCTGAAGGACGAGGGTGCCTTGCGGGTGGTCGCCTACATTACCCACCCGGTGCTCTCGGGCAGCGCGGTCGAGCGCATCTCGACCTCGGCGCTCGACGAGCTGGTCGTGACCGACACGATCCCGCTCTCGGAGCAGGCGAAGAAATGCAAGCGTATCCGCGTGCTTTCGGTCGCAGAGCTGCTCGCGGAGACGATGCGGCGGATCCGTGACGAGGAATCCGTCAGTTCGTTGTACGTGGACTGATCTACTGGAGCCATCACATGAAGATTTCGTTCGAACTCGACGCCGAGTTCCGGGACGACCAGGGCAAGGGTGCGAGCCGCCGCCTGCGTCGCCTCGGCAAGGTCCCGGCGATCCTCTACGGCGGCCAGCGCGACGCGCGCGCCCTGCTCGTCGACCATACGCGGCTCGCGCAGCTGATGGACAACGAGCGCTTCTACTCGACCATCCTTGCGCTCAAGGTCGGAAGCGTCAGTCAGGCCGCGGTGCTCAAGGACGTGCAGCGCCACCCGTACAAGAACCAGATCGTGCACATCGACTTCCAGCGCGTGCTGGAGGACGAGAAGATCCGCATGCGCATCCCGCTTCACTTCAGGGGCGGGGCGGAGTCCAAGGGCGTCAAGGAGCAGGGCGGCGTGCTCGGTCACGTCAGGAACGAGATCGAGGTGACCTGCCTGCCGCAGGACCTGCCCGAGTTCGTCGAGGTGGACGTGTCGGGGCTCGAGATCAACCAGGTCGTCAAGCTGTCGGACCTCAGGCTCCCGGCGGGCGTCGAGATCGTGGACCTGCTGGCCGGCCGCGATGGCCCGGTGGCGTCGATCCACATGCCGCGCGTCGAGGAGGAAGAGGCCCCGGTCGTGGACGAGGCTGCCGCCGCCGCGGCCGCCGCGGGCGCACCGGCAGCCGCCGGGGCGCCGGGCGCCCCGGGCGCGGCGCCTGGTGCTCCTGGAGCGCCGGCAGCCGGAGCGGCGCCAGGCAGCCCGGCGACCGCCGCCGCGGCGGCTGTCTCGTCGACGACCGGAGCTTCCTCCTCCTCGACGCGCGGCATGTGGATCGAGGCCACGG
>JBQTKI010000017.1:0-1879 GCA_052386275.1 Gammaproteobacteria bacterium | reverse complement strand
CGGCCTGCGCATTCCAGCCGCGGAACTTCGCGTTCGCGCCCAGGTAGAGGTCCTCGATGCCCGCGGACGGCGTGGTCAGGAACTTGTCCGCCCAGCCCTGCCATTTGTGCAGCGTCGCAAGCGGCGTCTGGAAAGCGGGGTTGGTCGTCGCCGTGAACGTGCCGCGCTCGCCGGAGAGCAGCTCGCGGCCGGCGGTGAATCCCAGGTTCGCCGACCTGAGCGCGACTTCGGCCAGGTTGTAATACGCGTCGATGCTCGCCGCGTTGGCGCCGGCGTCCTGCTGGCGCGCGTAGTCGAGCGTCCAGGTGAAATTCCAGTCCCCGCCGATCTTGCGGTTGCCGTCGTAGCGCGCGCCCCAGGTCGAGGACGACAGCTGTGGAGCATTGTCGAAATCGAGGTGGAATCCGTAGACCGAGATCGCGCCCACGGGCAGCGAAGTGAGTTTCACGGTCAGTGCATGGCTCGCGCCATCGAGGTGCGCGGGCGGCGTGCCCGGATCCGGCCCGAACACGCGCTGCACGCGGTCGATGTACGCGTAGTTCAGAACCGCGCCCGGCAGGGCTTTTGTTTCGACCCGAAACGCGTCGTAGGTCTGCTCGTTCTGGCGCCAGCCGACCGCCCCGATGAAACGCTCGTTATCGAGGTTGATGCGCTGGCGGCCAAGACGCAACATCGTCCCTTTCGGGCCCGCATATTGAATGTAAGCCTGGTTGAGGTCCGTGCCTTCCGGATCCGCGACGACCGGGTAGGCGACGAGGCCGTTGCGCGTGTCGTCGTGGTGCTCACCGCCCACGGCCTGGAGATGGTCGAATTCGGCAAGTGCGGAGAAGCCGTTGACGGCGCCCGTAGCAAGGTTCAGCCGCAGCCGCAGCGTGTTTGCCCCGGCCGCCAGCGGCTTGTCGTCCTGCTCTACGCTCTCGTAGCGGTAGCGCAGGTCGAGCCCTGCCTTGCCATCCTTGACGAGCGTCGCGACCCCTTCACCGGCGGCGGCCGGGGCCAGCGAAAAGAGCAGCGGAAGCAGCAGTCGCCTCATTGCAGGGGCCCTTCCATCCGCGGAATAATCTCGCCCCCTCCCGGACCACGCCTTGACCTGCGTCAATTGCCCCGCGCTCGCTAGAATGAGTTCCTCGAGCAGCAGCGGCGGGGGCGCAATGAAGGTCCACAAACACCCGGTTCCGGAGGCGTTCGCCGCGCAGGCGAACGTGAAAGCGGCCGATTACCAGGCCCTGTACCGGGAATCGGTCGAGGACCCGGCCGGCTTCTGGGCGCAGATCGCGAAGCGCATCGAATGGATGCGGTTCCCGCAGAAGATCAAGGACACCTCCTTCGACCCGGACGATTTCCGTGTGCGCTGGTTCGAGGACGGCGAGCTGAACGTTTCCGTCAACTGCCTCGACCGCCAGCTCGAAAAGCGTGGCGATAAGACCGCGCTCCTGTTCGAGGGCGACGATCCAGCCGTATCGCGCAAGGTCAGCTACCGCGAGCTGTACGAACAGGTCTGCCGCCTCGGCAACGCGCTGCGCGCGATGGGCGTCAGGAAGGGCGACCGGGTCACGATCTACATGCCGATGATCCCGGAAGCGGCGGTTACGATGCTTGCCTGCGCCCGCATCGGCGCCATTCACTCGGTGGTATTCGGGGGTTTCTCGCCGGAATCGCTCGCCGGGCGCATCCAGGACTGCAAGTCCGCGTTCGTGATCACCGCCGACGAGGGCGTTCGCGGCGGCAAGAAGATCCCGCTGAAGGCGAACGTGGACACCGCGATCGCCTCGCGCAGGCTCCCGGTGCGGCACGTGGTCGTGGTGCGCAGGACCGGTGCCGACGTCAACTGGGTTCCCGGGCGCGACCTGCGCTACGAGGAGATCGTCGCGCGCGAGCC
>JBQTKI010000016.1:0-18000 GCA_052386275.1 Gammaproteobacteria bacterium | reverse complement strand
TCGAGGGCGCGAAAACCGTCGTCGATGCAGCCCCAGTATTGGGTTTCCTCGCGCGCCGGGTCGATGATCTGGAGGAAGCCGACCGGCCGGCCATCCACCTCGGCGACGAGCTGCTCGCGCCAAATGGGGTTGCGGGAGAGCTCCTTCGCCCATTGCCAGTCGTCGTCGCCCAGCGACTCTATCAGGTGCGGCGCCCGGTGCCAGCGTTCTAGAAGTGAAAGGTCGGCCGGCGTCGCGGGACGGAGCACCACGCTCCCGGACGCGGGCCGACTTTGTGGAGAATCAGCTTGCGGGCTCAAGCCAAGGATAGACGTCGTCGAAAAAGACCGGTTCCTCGTCGTCGCCAGATTCATCCGCTGCGCAGGCCGACTCGCCGCCCTGTTCCCAGGGCCAGAGGTCCGGCGTGCTCGCCTCGAACGCGTACTGCTCGTCGCCGAGGAACCGCCTGAGGATTGCGTGGACCGGGTGGGCCATGGCTTCACGCCTTCTTTCCGGTGACCACGACCTCGGGCAGCACGGCGATCCGGGCCCCGCTCTCGACCGCCGTCGGCTGGCCGATTTCCACGACCCCTTCCGGGGCCGAGGCCAGGTGGGCGCGGTCCAGGATGAGCCCGCCGACCGCCACGATGGCCGCCGCGACGACGGCTGCGACATTGCGCTGAATTCCGGCTGTGCTTGCTTCGTACATGACTCGTTCCTCCAGTGGCTGACACTCTGGAGGAGCGGGTCAAGGCGAACAAACGGAGGTTCTGAAGCTCGGTTAAGGGAAACTATCGCCAAGCGGAGCGCCTTCCCTGAGACAATTCCTCGAACGGTGCATGCCCTGCATCAGGGCCCAAGCGGCTCATTCCCGCGACGTATACGCTTCCAGGCCCGCGTAGCCGCGCTTATCGATCCGGTCCATGCGCGCATCCAGTGGCGGGTGCGTCTTGTACAGCGCCGCCAGTGCCGCCGACCGGCTGCCCAGCGCCGTCATTTTCTGTAGCACCGAGTAGAGCGCCATCGGGTTCATGCCGGCGCGCGCCAGATAGAATTCCGCCGCCTCGTCGGCGCGGTACTCGGCCGCGCGGTCGAGCGTGGCGAGCATGATGGTCGCGCCGTGTTGCTCTGCGTACTGCCGCGCCCAGTCGATCGCAGGATCATCCGTGACCGGGACTTCCGCCATCGCGTAGTCCTTGCCGATCGTTGCGAATTCCTGTTTGCGGACGACGTCGTAATGGTCGCGCTGCACGCAATGGCTGATCTCGTGCCCGAGGACCGCCGCGAGTTCCGCGTCGGAGGACAGCATCTCGTAGAGCCCGCGCGAGATCATCACGTAGCCGCCCGGAGCGGCGAAAGCGTTGACTTCCTGCGTGTCGATCACACCGAAGGCCCAAGGCAGTTCCGGCCTCACCGTCTGGTCCGCGAGCCAGCGTCCCACGAGGTTGACGCGCCCCTGCGCTTCCGCATCGTCCCACAATGGCCGCGCGCCCAGTATGCGCCCGACGATCTCGGGCCCCAGCGCCTGCTCCTCCGCGAGCAGCTCTTCCTCGGATTTCGGTGCAACCTTCTCCGCTGCCCCGAAGAAGGAGCTGACGTTCTGGCCGAAGCCGCCCAGCATCGCGCCGGCTGCGCCGATGTCGGATTTGCTCGACTTGCCACCGGGTTTGCCCTCACCTTTGAAAGCGACCGTCGTGGCCTGCCAGCCGTGATCGCCGGCGTTCGCCGCGGCCGTCTCGCTGTCGACGAGGTTGGCGAGCATGGCATCGAGCTGGCCCTGGTCGAGCGCTGCGGACTGCAGTTCGCTTTCCTCGATGCCGCGCACGCCCGCGGTCTCGGTGACCCGCCCCTTGCCGGCCTTGCCGGTCATCAGCACACGCAGGTTGGCGTCGCCGCCCTCGGCCCCCGCGTAATCCACGCGCACGTCGTTGACTCGCAAGTATCCAGAATTTCCGTCGGGCAGCCGCAACTGGTACCAGAGGCCCTGCTGGCCGACGATCTTCACGGCCGCGTTCTTCGAGAGTGCCGGAAGCTTCGCCGCCTCGAGGCTCGGTTCCGCGTACACCGTGGATTTGTCCTTCCTGACTACTGCGCTCAGTTCCTCGGCCCGCGCGGCAAACGCGAGCGCGAGGCCCGCGAGGGCAACGACGTTCAGAATTCGCATCATGATCCTCCCGGCATGTCCCCCGCGGGAACGGGCTCACGCCGCGCAAGCGGCTGTTCGATGGTCGAGGCGAGCACGCGGCCGATCAGTTCCTCCGCCTCGCCGGCGCCGGGCGCGATCTCGGCGCAGGCGAAGGCCAGGCGCACCGTGCCGTCGTCCGGCAGGCGCGCGTCATACTCGGCGAGCTGGCGGTCCAGCATCGCGAGCTCGCCGATGGCCGCATCGCGGGCAGCACGCTCGCTCGCACCGGACCAGATGAGGACAGTCAGGTCGCTCAAGGTGTCGTGCAGCCAGCTCTTTCGCTCGACCACGCCCTCGAGCATCACGGCGCGGGTGCCGGCATACAAGAAGCGCCGGACGCGCCGCCGGTACTCGCGCCGGCGTCGCCTTATCTGACGGCGATCGAGCCCGGGATCCGGCACGAAGCGCAGGCGCGCGACCGCGAGCCATCGGTCCTTCGCGGGATCGTAGTCCTGCCGGTAGTCGCCGTTGCCGACTGCATGGCCACGCTGCACGCCCGCATAGAGCCGGCAGAGCCCGAACACCAGGCTGATGAAGCCGACGCTCGCAAAGATGTCGAAGAAATACCCGAAGCACGTGAGCCCGATGAAAGCGCCCGTCAGTAGCGCGAGGTTGGTCGCGACGAAGACGGAGTCGATGTCGGTCGCCGGCTCGCCGCGGAAGAAGGCGAAGGCCGTCAGCACGACCATGAACGCTGCCAGGACGTATTTCACCCAGGTGGGCGGCGCGCGGATCGCGCTGCCGGCCACGAGCGCCTCCGTCGCCTCCGCGAGCACCTCGACGCCGGGCATGACCGGGTCCACGGGCGTCGGCTTCGCGTCGCTCAGGCCGGCGGCCGTGTAGCCGACCAGCACGATCGCATCCTTCAGCGCCGGCGGTTTTGTTCCGGCCTCGCGGCAGAGTGCCCGTTCCGCGGCCAGCAGGTCCGCAGCGCTCGTGCGCGGCAGCCGCGATTTCAGGCGCCAGTTCGGGCGCACGGCAGCGGGGAACTCCTGCGGCGCGCGGGCCGAATCGTTCATCGCGAGGCGCAAGGGAAGCGACGGAATCGCCCACCCGCCGACCGTTTCGCGCAGCGGAATGTCCCGCAGCACGCCGTCCACGTTACGAGTCACGTTGACGAGCGCGCTCGAGCGCGCCATCGCCGCGCCGTAGGGCAAGAGCAGCGCGAGCTTCGGAGCTTCCGGCATGCCCGGAGCAAGCGCGAAGGCCGCGGGTGCCTGCGACGCGCGAAGCGGCGAGCCTTCGTCATAGTCGGGGTGCAGGCGCGTGGAGGCGAACACGAACCGGCCTTCGCCGCCCGCGGCCATGGCCTCGAGCGCGCGATCGCCGGCGGTGTCCTCCGTTGCGTCCGAGAACAGCACGTCGTAGCCGATGGTAAGCGCGCCCGCGCGATCGAGCGCGTCGAGCAGGTCCGCGTGACGTTGCCGGCTCCACGGCCAGCCGCCCTCGCCCTGGGCGCGAAAGTGGTCGATCGAGCATTCGTCGATCTCCACGACCACGACGCGGCCCGACGGCTTCGGCTCATACGGACGCCACTGCACGACGCGATCGAAGATCGCGTTCTCCGCGGAGTTGAGCGAGCGGGCGCCATACCAGTCCCACGCGAGCCAGGCGATCGCGCCGAGCGCGAGCAGCGGATAGAAGGCGAATCTCAGCCGGAGCGCCATGCGCGCCGCGGGCCGCTTGTAACTGCGCTCGACGCGCGTCCACGCGCGGATGAAGCCGTCGCCCAGCGCCGCCAGCGTGGCATCGAGCCAGGACAACAGGCGCGCCATGAATCGAGGTTGCTACGGATGCGCCGACGCCCGGCAGGCCGGAACTACTGGCAGCGACCACGACCCTCCGGCCCGCAGTATGGGGCCGTTTCTCGCTGCCCAAAGAGCTCCTGCGCCATTTTCAGGTAGTCCTCGACCGCCTCGTAGTCCGTCGTGGTCCGCCAGGCGGTGGTCGCCACGCCGACCTGCCGATAGTGCTCGAGCTTGGCTTTGTCGCCTTCCTTCCCGAACGGAATGCGCTCCTGGACGAGGTAGTCCTTGTAGCGTTTCATGTAGGCGTGGATCGGGCCGGTCGCGCTCCACCACGTCGCGCAGGTAGCGACGTAAGCCTTGTCCCACTCCTTCATGATCGCGTGGGCTTCCGGCCTGACCCAGGCCGGCTCGCCCGATTCCCCGTAACGCAGCCACAGATCTCCGATACCCGCCATCGGCTTGTGTTTCTTCATGAGCGCGTCCAAACGCGCATTGCCCGGCCCATAGGCTTTCGCGAGCGCGGCTTCGTACTGACGCTGTACCGACTTGCCCGCGGCCTCGATCTGCTGTTCGCGTTCCCCTTTTGCGGCAGCTTCGGCTGGCGCCTGCTCGTTCCTCTGTATCAGCTGCTCCATCATTTTCTGCGCATTCTGCGGGTCGTTCATCATCTCCTGCTGCAAGCGCTGCGCGACCGCCATCGGGTCGTTGCCGAAGGTGTCGCTGGCGTTCTGGCGGATACCGTCGTTGATGTCGTTCTGCCGGTTGTGGGCCTCCTGTACGACGTTGAACGCCGCGGTGCTCTGATCCTGCCACTTGTCCTGGCCCGAGTAACAGGCGGTCGGGAGAGCGGGCACCTTGGCCCAGGGATCACCCGGCGCGGCGGGCGGCGGAGCAGCCAGCGCTTGGGCGCAAACGAACCCGGCAGCAACGGCCGTCAGGAAGACGCGCGATTTCATGGTGCTTACCTCAGCCGATCGGCTTGTCGCAGGTGCCGATCTTCTTGCCGGAGAGCTTCGTCGTCATGGTCATGCCCTCGGCCTTGAACTTGATCTCACCCGTGTAGGAGTCCGCGCTGTCATAGGTGATCTCGCCGTGCCCGGTCATCTCCATCTCGCCCGTGCACTGCGTGTCCCAGGTGACCTTGTTACTGGTCCTTTGCACGTTCGACATCGTGCATTCCTGGCCGGGCGGCGGCGGGGGCGGCTCTCTCGCATCCCTGGCGGCGCACAACTTGAGCGTGTTCGGCGGCGGGCTGAAGGGCATGCCTTCCATCACCATCTGCGAGGTGGTCTGCCAGAGCACGCCCGGCGGGTCGTCGGCGCGGGCGGGCGAGAGGACGAGGAGAAAGAACGTACCGGCGGCCGCGAGGCCGCTCTGCCAGTGCTTGATCATGCGTCCCCCAAGATGTTTCGTTGGTGCCTTGTACCGGGGTGCCGATTGATATGCGCCTACGGGGCGGGGGCTGTCAAGTGGGGCACTCTTCTCTATTGGCGCGCGCGGGCGCAGTATGTCCGCAGGGGGGTGCCACCATGCGAAACCAGTCGTTTCTCGCGACTTCCTTATGTTTCGTCCTGGCCGGTTGCGGATCCGACACCGGCGAATCGACCGCGTCCGCCTCCGGAAACGGAGAGGAAGCCGCGGCAATGATGCAGGCCGCGTTACCGGCGGGCGGCGGCGCAGAACCGCTGGTCATAAGCCAGCGCACCTACACGAGCGGCAGCGCGAATGTGAAGGTGAGCGGGTTCTTCACGGTCGACGGAACACAGCAACTGAACCAGTCGGGCCTGACCGACGATGATCAGACCTGGATCCCGTACGGCACTTCCGGCGGGCAGGAGCTGAACGTGCTCTTCACGAACAGCGCGGCCATGGCGGAGCACGGCGTCACGATCGGGCTCGGGCCGTACATCGTGACGGCCGTGAGCACGAGCGGCGAGTGCCGTACCAAGATCGACGTGACACCGACACTCGTCACAGGGCGTTATTCCTGCACCGGAACCACCGCCCGCAACAACCAGACCGGGCAGATGGGCGAGGTGGATATCGAGGTGGAGTTCAGCGCGGGGTCTTAAGTCACGAATTACTGGCGGTCAAGGCAGGATCCCTCTTGGACCAGTTGTTTCAACGAAGTCCAGCAAGGCTTCACGAAACTTGATGGCGGCCTGACGAATTGCCATTTCTCTTTCCACGCTGGGAACATATCGCTGGCCCCCGGCCCGCGCGACTTGCCGGCTGGCCCATTTCGCCCAATCCTTGTCCAAATATTCTCGGAGCGCTATCCGGACCCTAAGGATCGGATCTTCCGTCTGGGTCTGGTGAAAACCAGTGTCCATCACGCCGATGGTTTCGCCAGTTGCCGGGTCAACCCGCCACCAACCCACACGCGCCTGTCCATCGAGTTCCACGGCCTGCTTGAGAGCAAAGACGACGAAGCCCTGGTCGAGGTTTCCGGTCAGCTTCACCGTCGCGTCTGCAGTCCAGCCGAGGGCATCCACAGCATTCTTCTCACGCGGCCCGATTTTCGTTCCGACCACTGCCGCCGTTACCGATGCAAATAGCGATGCCGTGTTTTCCGCTCCGCGAAGCTCCCCGCCGAGTGCAACCAGCTCCGCGACCGTGTCAGCAACGCCCTGGTGAAGGCGAATAGGAAACGCACTCTGACTTGCGCCCGGCCGCACGCCGATGGCATTGGACACGATATCAATCATCTGTTTGAGCGTTGCGCGGTCAGCATTTACGACCGGCGGGCTGATCCTGAAGTTAAGTACATTCGGCTGATCTACGACCCAGTTGACCGGTTGAGCGCTTAATTCTGAGCGCCACTGCGCTAGATCCGGCAATGGACCCCAGAAATCGATGCGGCCAAGCAGCGCGACCGCCTTTTCATGTGCCTTATCAGGTCTGTTTTCCGCCGCGAGCTCCCGGAATACCGCTTCATTGTCAACGATACTGGCCGACACCAGGTGCGAAACGAACTCGCTGCTGATCTCGCAGGGTTGGAGGAAGATGTCGGTCTGGCTTAACAGCGCTTCCGACCGCGTTATCAAGTGATCATTCGTGTTGACGTCAACACCCTCTGCCTTGTTCGATCGCTGCACTGGTCCCAGCAAGTCAAATACTGGCCTGCGAATTCGCTTGGCTGACGCTCCCGGAGCGCGGATTTCGTAATCGATCCATTCTGCTGTCAAGCTGGACGCTGCGGTTTCGCCTCCGCCTAGCGCCTCACTAAATCCGCTCATGAAACCTACGCCGCCAGCCGCTGCGATATCACGCTGAGGGTTGAGCGGGTCAGCAACCGAATCGCCGCTGGCGGTAAAGCCGGACTGCGAGATCAGTTCGTCTCCTATCTGCAGGAAGGGAATCCATTCGGGGACATTGACTGCAGCGTTTCCGAGCGCATTCGGGTCCGATTCCGGGCCAGGCAAGTTGTCTGGCCACGGTTTCGGCATGTGACGAAGCCTGATCGGCCGGTCAATCACGCGGGCTGGATGAAGCGCCGTGTCGAGTACAGTCGATTCTGTCGTGGCACTGCCGTCGTAGCGCTCGATGACAATACGCAATTGCACCGTATGCCATTCGGACGCTGGGATGGACGGCTCGGAAGCTTCGGCTTTCCAATCGCTGAGTTTCGACGCCACCACAAGAGCAACTCCTGGCTTTGAATCCGGCAGCAACACATCCATGGCGACCCATTGGTCACCATCCTTGCGCTCGACCCACCAGTGATCCTTCATTGCAGCTAGGGCCACTCGGTCTTCCGACCGTGCCGAGTCGGATGCCAGGTCTTGCATGGCCGTTTGGAGTTGATCCGCCTGGGAACGAACGAGGGCACGAGCCTCTTCCGCGAACTGCTGAACAGCGGAAGACCGTTGCTGATTCGAAGCGTAACCTGGAATCACCGCTTCCATCTGGCGCTTGCGCTCCGGTGAAAGCGAATTTACGGCAGGCGGGTTGCGACGCTGGTCGGGAATGGGACGTACTTTAGCGAGCACATCCCGCGCACGGGCTTCCGGCAATTCCGAGTGTGCCAGCCGTACCGTATAGCCGGCGTGGCGCAACAAATCGCCGAGCAGTACGGCCCGGTCCAGATTGCTGCCCACCCGGTCGAGCATCACGCCTTTGGAGCCACGTAGCAATCCGCGGTACGGTGCCCACCAGGTGTGATCACGCACCCACTCGAAATGCGCCTGCGGGTCATCGCCGAGCTGCTTTGCGAGCGCTGCGGGATCGAACTCGGCGCGGGGTAATTCGCCAGCTTCGGCGACGATTAGATCGACGAGTGCACCCAAGCTCTTGACGTCCGCAGTGGAAACTACCTCACTGGATGCGACGAGTGAAGCCTGGTCCTTTGCTGCATCGCTAGATTCCGATTCCTCCTTCTTGCCGGAGCAGCCGGCCAAGACAACGAGCGGCACAAGAATGAAGGCCAGCCAGATGCGCAAATTCATTTCGAAACCCTCCCCTCAGCGCCGGGCTACGCACCGCCATGTTCCCGGTCTTCTCGCCCAGTTCGATGGGCAGTTCGTGTCGCCCGGAGTATATTCCTCGCGCAGGGAGTCAGCACGGGATGCGAATTATCTGCCTGATCGTGTGCGCGCTTCTGCAGGTCGCAGCTGCCGACCCGCCCGCGACTCTGACCAAGGTCAACCTCGTCGCCGCGGATGTCGGCGGCGGCATCGAGGAAATCACCGGATTCGCCGGGCCGGGTTTCACCGGCCGGCGGCTCGTCGACGGCCGCACGAGCCCCGCCTGGAGATTCGACTGGTACAGCGAAGTCGCCGCCGAGCGCACGCAGGGCGACGGCCGCCGCACCGTGCACGGCCCGGAGATGGAGGGGCTGCGATCCTGGCTGCCCCAACTGAGCCGGCGTGGCGAATCGACGTACCCGCTGGACTTCGTGTTCTCCTTTTTCGATCGCCAGCCCGCGCTGGTCGGCGCCGTCACGATCGTCTTGCCTGCGGGCGAGGCGCCGCTGCCGAAGGATGTAGAGATCTGGACTTCAACGGAAGACCTCGCGGACAAATACGAGAAGGTCGCGGAGCGCAGCCTGGCCGCGCAGCCGGCCGAACAGACGCTGACGTTCCCGGCCCGCGAGACACGCTTCGTCAAGTTGCGCGTACTCTCGGGCACTTCCGAAACCGACCTTCAGATCGCAGAGGTGCGCGTGCTCGAGTCGGCGCGCGCGGGGTACGTACCGCTCTTCACCCGCGCCAAGGGCGTCAAGCACTGGAAGGGCAGCCCCCGCGACGCCGCGCAGCGCGGGCTCGAGTGGCTCCAGCAGGCTGCGGTCAACTGGTGGGACTACAGCGGCTGCTTCGGCTGCCATGTCCAGGGCCAGGTGATCATGGGCCAGGAGGTCGCGCTCCGGAACGGCTATCGGGTCAGCATGCCTGCGCTTCGCATACTGGCCCAGGCGGCTCGCGACAATACCTGGGAAACGCCGGCGGGCTGGGCATTCGCAGGGATGGCGCTTGCTCGCGCCAACTCGATGACCGGCACCAAGACCGATCCGGCGTTGCTCAAGCAGCTCGATCCGCTCTTGAAGACACAATCCAAGGCCGGCTTCTTCTCGGAATCGCAGCCGCACCTGCCAGTCATCCACGGCGCATTCGACACGACAGGCAACGCGCTCGTGGCACTGGATTGGGCGTCGTCGCATGGCGGCAGCCCGAATCTCAAGCCGGCGGCCACCCGCGCGCTCGCATGGATAACCACCGGCGTGCCCCTGACTACCCAGGCCAAGGTCTACAAGATCATGAGCCTCGCGCGGTTCGCTCCGGACAAGCGCGACGTCATCTGGTCGCTCGTCGACAAGCTGGCGAGCGAGCAGCAGCCGGACGGCGGCTGGAAGGAAACGCCGGAGATGACGGGTTCGAACGCGTTTGCGACGGGGCAGGTGCTGTATGCCTACAAGCAGGCGGGCGTCAGCGTGCTGTCGCCGACGTTCCGACGCGGAGTCGACTACCTGCTGAAGACGCAGGTGAACAACACGTCGCCCGATAACGGCATCTGGTACGCGATCAATACGCAGAGCGACGTCAAGACGGAGCTCGCGCCGACCATGTGGGCAGTGATCGGGCTCGCCGCCGCATACGGCGAAGACCAGCCGGGCGCGCTGCAGGTCGGCGAGCCGCAGACCGGCCGTCCGGTTCTGCGCAACCTTGAGATCATCCTCGATGTTTCCGGCTCGATGAACGCCAAGCTCGGTCAAGCGACGCGCTGGCAGGTCGCGCTCGACGTGCTGAAGAAGTTCGTCGCGACGATCCCCGCGGATTTCAATGTTGCGCTGCGTGTATATGGCCACCGCCATGCGTCCAAATCCGAGGAGACCTGCACGGATACGGAACTGATTGTGCCGATGGCGAAGCTCGATCGCGACCGGATCGTCAACGCCGCCTCGGCGCTGAAGCCGCGCGGCGAGACGCCGCTCATCTACTCCACGCTCCAGACGCTCGATGATCTCCAGGCAGCCGACGGCGGCACCGTCATCCTGATCACCGACGGCGAGGAAAGCTGCAAAGGCGATATGAAGGCCGCGATGGCCGCCATCCAGGAATCCGGCCTCGAGGTCACGCTCAACATCGTCGGCTTCACGCTCACCGGACAGGCGGTCAAGTCACAGCTCACGACGCTCGCGGGATCGACAGGCGGCCGCTATTTCGGTGCTTCGAGCGGGGACCAGCTGTCGCAGGCGATCCGATTGGCCGCATTGCCGCGCATGGCTTACGACCTGCTCGATTCTTCTTCGGGGCGCCTGGTGACGTCAGGGCAGACCGGCGAGCCCAGCCGCGAGCTGCCCGCCGGGAACTACCTAGTCAGGATCAAGGCACCGGGCAAGCCGATCGAGCAGAAAGTGACCATCGTCCCCGATCAGCTGGTGACGCTGTCGTTCGCGTACGAGGGCGACAGGCTGGTGATCCGGCGCTAGATGCACCAGGCGGCGAATCGGTGGAGTAAGTGTGCCGCTACTCGCGCATGTCCGTCGCCACGTCAGCCGCCGAACGGTTTGCCGCACTCAGGGCAGAACTTCGGCGAACCGTCGGCGAGCGCGCCGCAGCTCGCGCAGTTCTTCTTCTGCGCAATGGCCGCGCCGCATTCCGGGCAGTACTTCCCGCCCCGGGTCCGCGCGCCGCACTTCGGGCAGCTGATCGCTCCCTGCTGCGTCAGGTCACGATCGCCGATGTAATCAATCGACTGGACCTTCTGCTCTACCTGCGACTTCGCGGCCTGTGCCTGAGCCGATGAGATTTCCTCGTCGAGATCGGGCGCGCAGGATTCGCAGAGCCCTGCTTTCATGTTCCAGCAGACTGGCTCGCAGACCCAGCCCCCGCATCGGCTGCACTGCCTGAAGAGCGGGCGGATCTCCTCCACGGCCTTGCGCAGCGCCGCGTCGTGCTGTGGTCCGGCGACGATCTGCCCGAGCGACTGCGCCGTATGTGCGGCTTGCCCGAACAGGCCGCCGAGCAGGCCCGATACGGCCTCAGCCGCCGAGGCAGCGACGCCCAGCTTGTTGGACTCGAACGTGGACATGTAGCCGTTGCCGCACTTCCGGCAATGGAACTTGAACTGGAACCCCCGGTTCGACGAAAGATCGGTGTAATTGTCAGTGAACGGGATTGCACCCATGGAATAGACCATCAGCGGCGAATGACGAAATGGTCGCCTTCGACACCCGGGTTGAGCACCGTGGTCCCTCCGGCTGTGATCGTCAACGACTCCTCAATCACCTGCCCGAGCGCATCGATGCGGATTCGGTGCTCATCGGGCGGCTGGCCGCGCGACCAGGCGGTCGCGAGCACATTCAGTTCATTCCGTGTAGTCGTCTTCGGTCGCTTCTTCGTCGCATGCGTCTTCGCTTGCCTTCGGCAGGCTCTCGATCTCGGCCGCGTGCCTCTTGATGAAATCGACGTTTGCCTGCGAGGTTCCGGGCGGCAGCGTGCCGCCGGGCTGGCTCAGCGCCCATGACGCCATCGCGTTATGCACGATGGAAAAGGAAAAGACGATGTACTCGCGGGTCGTCATGCCCGCGGAGGTGATCGCAGCCCTGGCAGCCGGCATCGCATCAAGCTTGGCGACCACGGCGGCGATCGAGGGCGTGTCGTCATCCTCGTCGCAGCCACCCGGCGGCAGGGCCGCGAGTTTCGTCGTCGCGACCTTGTACTTCGCGAGCGCGGCGTCCGTCAGCACGTAGCGCTGGATTTCCTGCGTGTCGCGGTCCTGGGACACGACGGTCGCCGGGAGCAGGAGCGCGAACGAGCTTAGGACCCAGATCGACTTGCCCAGGCCATGAAACTTGAACATGACGACCCCCTGCTCCGGTGCGATTGCTCAGTGGATGTGCGCGAGGATCCCGTCCAGTTCGTCGAGACTGTGGTAGGTGATGACGAGCTTGCCCTTGCCATCCGCGCGGTGCTGAAGCTCGACGGTCGCGCCGAGTTTCTCGGCTAGATCGTTCTCCAGGCGGCGGATGTCGGGGTCCTTGGACCGTGTCCTGGCCGTCGCCTTCTCGCCCGCCTGCGCGCGCGCGACGATGCGGCGCACGAGTGCTTCGGTCTCGCGCACCGAGAGGCCTTTCTTCGCCACCAGCGCGCCGACTTCGGCCTGCTGGCGCGCGTTGGCGAGTCCGAGCAGGGCCCGGGCATGACCCATTTCCAGCTCGCGTTTTTCGATCAGCGGGCGGATGACCTGCGGCAGGTCGAGCAAGCGCAGCAGGTTCGTGACCGCGGCGCGCGAGCGGCCGACCGCCTGCGCCGCTTCCTGGTGCGTCAGCTTGAATTCAGTGATCAGTCTGCTGAGCGCGAGCGCCTCTTCGAGCGGATTCAGGTTTTCGCGCTGGATGTTTTCGATCAGCGCGAGTGCGACCGCGACTTCGTCCTCCACGCGGCGGACGACCGCGGGGATGTCGGCGAGTCCCGCCATCTGTGCGGCGCGCCAGCGGCGCTCGCCGGCGATGATCTCGTAGCGCTGCGGCTCGTTGGCGGCCGGCGTGCCGAGCGGGCGCACCACGATCGGCTGCACCACGCCCTGCGCCTTGATCGAGTCCGCGAGTTCGTCGAGCGATTCCTCGCGCATGTCCTGGCGCGGCTGGTAGGCACCTTTTTGCAGCAGGTCCACCGGCACGTGCATGAGCTGCTCGCGCGCGGCGGGGATCCCGGGCATCGGCTTCGGCGTCACCTGGCCGAGCAGTGCCTCGAGGCCGCGTCCCAATCCGTGTTTCTTGCCGGTCATGACCGCCATATCCGCCTACCTCCGCCGCGGAGTCTACGCTGGAACCGTCAGTTGGGCGATGCAGCCCTGGTGGCCATGCCGGTTCGCAAGCGAGAGCGAACCGCCGTGAGCCTCAGCGACCTGGCGCGCGAGCACAAGGCCGATGCCGCTGCCGCCCGGCTTGGTAGTGAAGAAGGGCACGAACAGATTGTCCGGGTTCGCGACGCCGGAGCCACTGTCTTCGACCTCGAACACGATCGCGTCGCGGCCGCGCAGCGCCCGCAATTCCACCGGGCCCAGGCTCTCGCCCATGGCTTCGACCGCATTGCGCACGAGATTGATGAGCGCCTGCTGGAGCTGGTCGGGGTCGCCCTTCAAGTTCAGGCCGTCGGCGGCCGCCACCTGCACCCGGCCCGGCGGCTGCACCGCCGCGACCTGGCGCAGCAGCGCCGATACGTCGCAGGGTACGAGGGTCGGCTCCGGCATACGCGCGAGTTCCGAATAGCGCGACAGGAAGCGGCGCAGCGACTCCGCGCGTTCGGAGACGAGGGCGAGGTTGTGCGCGAGCTCCTTCCGCTCGGCCGGGTCCGGCGCGCCCGCGGCGAGCGCATCACGGCTGGTTTCGATCACGGACTTGATCGGCGTCAGCGAATTGTTGAGCTCGTGCCAGATCACGCGGATCAGGCGCCGCCAGGCGCGGCGCTCCTCCTCGCGCAGCGCCTGGCTCAGGTCGGTGATGACGAGCAAGCGGAACTGCCGCCCGCCCTCGCGGAAGGTCTCGCGCATGACCTGCCAGCGGCCGCCGCGCCCCGGGAAGATGTGCGATTCGCTGGAGACCGCCGGGCCTTCCAGGAGGCTCTCGACGCCCGCCTCGGTCGCGGTCAGGCCCATGACCGCATCGGGATGCCGGCGCAACAGTTCGCCCGCGGCGCGGTTCACGAGGCGGATGCGGTCCTCGCCGTCGAACGCGAGCACGGCGACGTCCACCTCGGCCAGCACCTTATGAAGGAGTGCGGAGGCCTCGAGCGCCTCGAAGCGCTGCGCCCGCAGTGTTGCGCCGAGGCGGTTGGCCTCGAGCACCACGTCGCCGAGCGCGTCGCCCTTTCGTGCGTAGCGGCCGCGGATCGCGTAGTCGCCGCCCCTGAGCGCCTCCAGCAGGTTCGAGATCGAGCGCAGCGGCTCGACAGTCGCCCGGTGCACAGCGATCGCGAAGCCGATCCAGACGCCGAACAGGACGACGACGATCAGGCGATGGACGGAATCCGCGATCGGTGCGTCGCGCAACAGCACGAGCGCAAGCACCACCGCCGGCAGCCCGCCTGCGAGCACGAGCAGCACCACGCGCACCTGGAACGGCGTGCCGCGGCGGGTGACGGGGCGGCTGTAGAGCGGCTTGCGCGGTTCGGATTCTTCTGCCACGGCGCGGGAGTTTGCGCGTTTCGATCTATGGGCGCCACTTCCGGGCGAGCTGAAATCCTAAGTCAGATCGAGCGCATCGCGGACAGGCGTTCATCCCAGTGAAGGGGTTCGACGCTCAAGACTCTGATGCGCTCAAAATGAGGATGCTTCGGGTTGACGAGCACGTTTCGCTCGTCGCCGAAAACTACGCTCGGCACCAGCAGCACCGCGGTTTCACGCGAGTCCAGCCATGAATCTCCGATGGCTCGACTGGCGATCATATCCGCGGAATCCCAGCCGCCGACCTCGCCGGGTGCGATCGCCCGAGTCGGCAGATCATCGGGCGCCTCGAAGACGACGCAGACCTGATTCGCGGGAACGTGCCCGTTCGTGTGAACCAGCTTTTCGAGCATCGCTCCTGAGAACGTCTCGCAGGCGTAGATAACGGGGCGGCCCGGGGAGTTCCAGCGTCCTCCCCACAAGCTGGCTCCCTGGCCACGATCCTCTGCGTAGCGCGCGTCGGCGATGCGATAGAACCGCATCGCAACGGATCAGACCGGCAATCCGTGCAATGCGCGCATGACGATGTCTTCGACCTGCCGCGCACCCAATTCAGTGAGGGCTGCTTCGATGGGTCGTTTCCGGCCCAGTTCCGGATGCGGAGTTCTGAGGAAGCGCTGAGCCTCGGAAGGCTCGTTCCAGAGCAGTTCCGCCAGCGCAACCACGCGCGCGAGGCGCTCGGTCTTCTCGCTCTCGGTGAGCTTGAGGCGCTTGCGGCGCTTGTAGGTCGCGGGCGCAATCACGCGATGAATGAGCTCCTTGCGGGCCGGGCCCAGGAACCCGGCGCGCTCGGCAACGCGCGCAAGGCTCTGTTTCGGAAGGCCGGACTCAACGGCACTGGCCATGGCGGCCGCCGAACGCACCGTTGGCTTGAGGCCCAGAATTCGCGCGACTCGCTCAACCGGAACGGCCATCAGGTCCACCTCTTGCCGGGCATCCTAGGATCATTTGATACCGAAGTCAAGCTCACTTGATCCAGACTCGGGTGTGCCGAGGGTCGACCGCGCGCGCTTTCCGCGGCCGCCCCCTCCGACGATGCGCGAGGGCGACCGGCTGGTGGAGCGCGTAGCCGGCAAGATCCTCCGACACGCCAAGCGCGAATGGACTGCGAACCGTCACGCCGCCGAACACGGCCTGATCCTCGAAGTCTTCGGTCAGCAGCACGGCACAGCCCTGGACTTGCGCGGCGGCGACGATAAGGCAGTCCCATCAGTGGGCGTAGCTCGCGCTGGTGCCGCTCTTGCTCGCGCTCGTGAGCCGCCCGGCGCCGTCGTAGCCGAAGCTCGCCGTGCCATCGGCGATGGCATTGCCGGCGGGGTCGTAGCCGTAGCTTCGCGAGAGCGCGCCTGACACCCCGTTCAGCCGGTTGCTGGTCCCGGACATCGAGTAGCTCGAGGCCGCGGTTCCGGTCTGACTGAGCCGGTCGCTATTCCCGTCATAGGTCCAACCCTGGGAGAGCCCGGCGCGGGAAGCTCCGGTCAGCCGGTCGAGCAGGTCGTAGCCGTAGTTCCAGCTCAGGTTGGGATCCACCGCATCGGTGATGCCGGTGATGCGAGTACCACGGTGCCAACATCGCATCGCGGGCCGGCCAGAGCCACCCTGTGCCGGGATGAGTGCCATGAGTGCAGTCCAGGCAAAACTTGTACCAGCTACCGTTGATGTTCTCGCAAGAGTCCGTGGACTGGGCGACAGCCGCATTTCCCGGCAACAGAAGGCCCCAGATCACAAGGAGGCAGCCATGGATGCATGTCAATGCCAGCAGTTGTCGGTCAGGCCGCGCTACCGGCCTGAAGCACCACAAATCGCGCCATCCAGCCTGCATGAGCTCTCCCTGTCACGCGTTCTGCCCACTTCGCGGTGTGAACAAGATGTGCACGACCACACCGCGCTTGCGCATAATCTCCTGGGTTGAAATTGAGCGGTAGTGAGCGTGTTCCCTCGCCGTGAGATTGCATTCCTTCGCAATGCTGAATTTGCGCCCGACACGCTCCGCCAGTCAAAAGGCCCGCGGCCCATGAGCCCGATCTAGATCTCGTCTGGTTTGAGTCCCAGCTTCTCCAGCCTCCGGTACATCGCGCTCCGCGATAGCCCGAGCGCCGCCGCCGCCGCCGGCACGCTGCCGCCGTTCCTCTTGATCGCGCTTCGGATCAGCGTGCGCTCGGCGTCCTCGAGGCTCATGTCCTCCAGCGACGGCGGGCCCGCACGAGCTGCGGAAAGCCGCAGGTCCGCGACGCTGACCTCGGGCCCGGCCGCCAGCAGGAGGCTGCGTTCGACGACGCTGTTGAGTTCGCGCACGTTGCCTGGCCAGGCGTACTGCTGCAGCGCCGCGGTCGCGGCGGCATCGAAGCCGCCGACGTCGCGCCCGTACTGCGCGGCCTTGCGCGCGAGCTGCGCCGCGGCCAGTTCCAGGATCTCCTCGCGACGCTCGCGCAGCGGCGGCAGGCGGATCTCGACCGTATTGATGCGGAAATAGAGATCCTCGCGGAAGCGCCCGTCGCGGATCATGGCCGGTAGGTCGGCATTCGTTGCCGAGAGCACGCGCACGTTCGCGCGCTGGGTGCGCGAGGAGCCGACGCGCTCGAACTCGCCAGTCTCGAGCGCGCGCAGAAGACGCGCTTGCTGTGCGGGCGGAATGTTGCCGATCTCATCGAGGAAGAGCGTGCCGCCATCCGCGAGCTCGAAGCGTCCTGCGCGGTCGGCCTTGGCGTCGGTGAAGGCGCCCTTCACGTGTCCGAACATCTCGCTCTCGAACACGCTCTCGGGCAGGCCGCCCGCGTTCACCGAGATGAAGCTCTTCTCGGCGCGCGCGGACCAGTCGTGGATCAGCTTCGCCAGCAGGCTCTTGCCGGTGCCGGGTTCACCGGTGATCAGCACGCTCGCATCAGAGGGGGCGACCTGCCGCGCGAGGCGCACCACTTCCTGCATCGCGCGGGAACTTGCGATCAGCTCGCCGCTGTCGCCCGCGCGCAGGAGGGCATTCTCGTCGGCGAGGCGCCGACCGCGCTGGCGGGCCTCGGCGAGCTTCACCTGGTTCGCGATCAGCGACAGCAGCCGCTGGTTGTTCCAGGGCTTCTCGAGGAAATCGTTGGCGCCCTGGCGCATGGCGCGCACGGCGACTTCGACCGTCGCCCAGGCGGTCATCACGACGACCGGCAGGTCCGGATGTTCGCGATGGAGCTGCTCGACCAGCGCGAGGCCTTCCTCTCCGGAGGTCGTGTCACGCGTGTAGTTGAGATCCACCAGCGCGACGTCCACGTGCTCGCGCGCGACGATGGCGGTGACGCCTGCGGGCGAGGTTGCGGAGGCCACCTCGTAGCCTTCGCGCTTCAACAGCAGCTTGAGCGCCGAGAGGATGTCCGGCTGGTCGTCGGCGATCAGGATGCGCGGTTGCATGATGGGCCATCGTAACGCGCCGCTCGCCCG
>JBQTKI010000015.1:0-8861 GCA_052386275.1 Gammaproteobacteria bacterium | reverse complement strand
GCTCATCGCCGAGCCCCTCCACCGCCGGGCGGATCCGGTCCACGATGTCCTTCAGGTTCGGCGAATGGCCGGACGAGGGCCGGCGCAACTCCTCGAGCGTCGCCGCGATCGCGCCGCAGGAGGAATGGCCGAGCACGACCACCAGCCGCGTGCCGAAGCGCTCCGCGGCGAACTCCACGCTGCCGATCAGGGAGGGCGCCACGATGTTGCCCGCCACGCGGATCACGAACAGGTCGCCGGGGCCCTGGTCGAAGACGATCTCGACCGGCACGCGCGAGTCGGAGCAGCCGAGCACGATCGCGAACGGCTCCTGCGCGACCGCGAGGGCTGCACGCCGCTCGGCGGAGAGCAGTGATCCCGGACTGCGCACGTTGGCTGCGAAACGCGCGTTGCCCTCGCGCAGGCGGGCCAGCGCCTCGGGCGCCGCCACGCCGCGGCTCAAGGCCCGATCTCCGTGCGCAGCTGGCTCAGGAATGACTCGAGGAACTCCGTGCGCCGGCGCGCCTCCCGGCGGCCGGCTTCCGTCTGCATGGTGCCGGCGAGCTTCAGCAACTTGACGTAGAAGTGGTCCACCGACGCGCCACGGTCGTCCGGCTCGCGCGCGTCGCAGAACGGATCGTCCGGCTGGTACAGCGGCCGCCCGAGCACGGCGCCGACCGCGATGCAGCGCGCGACGCCGATGGCGCCGAGTGCATCGAGCCGGTCCGCGTCCTGCACGACCCTTGCCTCGACCGTGCGCGGCGCGATGCCCGCGGAGTAGCTGTGTGCTTCGATCGCGTGCGCGATGCCGTCGAGGAACTCCGGCGCATAGCCGGCTTCTCGCAGGAATTTCACGGCGTGCTCGGCCGCGATGCGCGAGGCGCGCGGCCGGTCGGGCGAATCTTTGGTCACGTTGACGCAGTCGTGCAGCCAGGCGGCCGGCAGCACGACCTCGAAGCGCGCGCCCTCCTCGCGTGCGAGCTGCAATGCCGTCCCGACCACGCGGCGCAGGTGTACGACGCCATGGCCGGGATCCGGGTCCGCATGCCCGTCGAGGAAGCCGATGAACCGCGGCTCCCATTCCTGCCGCAGGCGCTCGAGCGCGGTCATTTCGGGCTGCGCGCGGCGGCCGCTTTCTTGCGCGGCCGCCGCGGCCCGGCCGCAGACCTCGCGCGCAGCGCGACCGCGAGCGCCTCGCGGGCCCAGTCCTTGAGCAGTTCCGCATCCTCGAGCACCTCGGCCGGCACCTGCCAGTAGCCCATCTGGAAGTCGGGCCGGTCCGGATACGGGCAGAACGGCCGCGAGTCCGCAGCCTGGTATCGCGGGCGGCTCGAGTCGTCGGTCTTGAAGTAGAGCGTGTCGTCGTCGATCAGCGCGCAGAAGAGCCCGTCGAGGTAGAGGCCGACGCCGCCGAACATGCGCCGCGCGGTCACCCGGCCCGCGGGCGCGAGCTGCTCGAGCACGAAGTCGCGGTAGTCGTCGCTCACGCTCATCGCGCCGCTCCGAGCGCGCGGTGCAGACGGTCGCGCAGCTCCCGGTGCGCCTCCGCATCGAATGCCGGGGCCTGGTCCCAGTCGTAGGCCCAGGGATGCGCCGTCGCGAGCGGCGCCGGCTCGTCGTGGTAGCGCGGGATCACGTGCGCGTGCAGCGCGGGGTCCTGGTTGCCGAAGATCGCGTAATTGATGCGCACCGCGTGCGTCACCGCGAGCACCGCGTCGCCGAGCGCTGCCATGTCCGCGAGGAAAGCCGCGCGCTCCGCGCCCGTCAGCGAATTCAGGGTCGGCACCACCGGGTCCGGCAGCAGCAGGCAGTAGCCGGGCAGCACCTGCCGTTCGCCGAGCACGGCCCAGCCGGAGGCGAGGCGCGCGACGAAGGTCGGGTCGGTTCCGGCGCGGAGCTGATCGACGCGGCGGTGGATCGCGGTCGTCATGTCAGCCGGACCAACTGCGCACCCGGCCGAGGTCGAGGTGCACGAAATCCGACTTCGGATAGTAGCCGACGCCGCCCGCCCGCCGCGCGAGCGCGAGGTCGCGCAGCTGCGCCGTCGGCAGGCCGGTCAGCCGCAGGTCGATCGCGCGGCCTTCCATGTGCAGGCTCTGCGAGGACACGCCGTCGGTGGTCTCCGCGAGCATCGCGTTGGTCGCGGGCGAGCGGTAGGCGGAGATGATCTCGTAATGCGGCTCGACGCCCGCCTCGAGCGCGAGCCCGTACATCAGGTCGAAGAGCTCCTGGCACATGGCCAGGACTTCGCTCGTGCGATAGTCGCGCAGTACCCAGTCGAGCCTGCCGAGCTCGGCCGGGACGTAGGCGCCACCGTCGAAGTACGCCACCTCGAGGTCCTCGCCCGTGTGCGTGTTGTGGACGCGCACCCAGCGCCGCGCCGGTTCCTCGCCGCGCGCCGGCATCATCACCGCAAGCGCGGGCAGACCGAGGACCAGCGCCTGCACGACGCGGCGCCTGCCGGCACAGCTCCATTCAGCGCGCCACATTGACGGCGAGCACCTTCGCGCGCGGGAAGAAGTTGAAATCGGTCGCGGTCGCGATGGTGTAGGCGCCGATCTGGCGCGCGATCACCAGGTCGCCGATGTCGAGTGCCGGCAGCATGATGTCCTCGGAGACGACGTCGATGCTGTCGCAAGTGGGCCCCGCGACCACGCACTGCTCCCGCTCGCCCACATGCGGCAGCACCGGTTCGACCGGGAAGCGCGAATGGTCGTAGAGCTGGCCGCTGAAGGTGCCGTAGAGCCCGTCGTCGAGGTAGTACCACCAGCGCCCGTCGCGCTTCGCGCGGCCCATCACGGTCGTGAGCCCGATCGCCGCCGGCCCGCAGATGAACCGCCCGGGTTCCGCAATGACGCGGATCGTCTTCGGCAGCCGCGCGAGCGCCTCGCGGATGGGCGCGCAGAACTCTGCGATCGGGGCAACCGGCTCCAGATAGTCGATCGGGAAGCCGCCGCCGATGTCCAGCACCTCGAACGGACCGAGCCCGCGGCGGCCACTCCCGGTCATCAGCCGGGCGCAGGTCTCGATCGCATGCACGTACATGTCCGGCCGGGCGACCTGCGAGCCGACGTGGAAGGAGAGCCCCGCGACCCGGATGCCGGCCCGGGCCGCGCGCTTCGCAAGCTCGAGCGCGACCTCCGTGTCGCAGCCGAACTTGCGCGACAGGTCCACGACTGCCTCGGCGCTGCGGAATGAGAGGCGCAGCAGCAGCCGCACGCGGTCGCGGTAGGAGACGAACTTGTCGAGCTCGTCCGGGTTGTCGACGACGAAAGTGGTCACGCCGTAGTCGAGCGTGTGGCGGATGTCGGCGTCGCGCTTGATCGGGTGCGTGTGGATGCCGCGCTCGGGCGCGATGCCCGCCTTGCGCACCAGGTCCACCTCGCCGTTGGTCGCGAGGTCGAACCAGGCGCCCTCGCGCGCCAGTACCCGGACGACGGTCCGGTCCGGCAGCGGCTTCAGCGCGTAGTGCAGGTCCACGCCGGGCAGCGCGGCGGCGAGCGCGCGGTACTGGCGCCGGATCACGTCGCAGTCGATCACGAAGAGCGGCGAGCCGAATTTCCCGACCAGCGCCGAGAGCGCTGCGGGCGTGTACGGGGAATCCAGCCGCAGGTTCGTGTTCATGTCGGTCGCATCAGTCTAGCAGCGGGTCCACGAGAGCCAGCAGCCGGTCGATGGCGCCGCGGTTCGCGTCGAGCACGGCGCGGCCCGCGGCACCGGTGGTGACGCGGCGTCCCGGGTCGCCCAGGAGCTCCGCGATCGCCTGCGCGAGATCTCCCGTGCCGGCGACGACGCGCGCGGCGCCGGCCTCGAACAGGAGCTGCGCGATCTCCTCGCTGTTGAAATTGTGGGGGCCGGTCAGCAGCGGGCGGCCGAGCGACGCCGGCTCCAGCAGGTTGTGGCCGCCGATCGGCAGCAGGCTCCCGGCGACGAAAGCGACGTCGGCCGCGGCGTAGAACATCATGAGCTCGCCCATCGTGTCGCCGAGCAGCACCTGCACATCGCTCGCGATGGCCGTGCGCGAGGAGCGGTTCGCAAATGCCTCGCCCCGCCTTGCGAGCAGCTCGCGCACCGCGTCGAAGCGCTGCGGGTGGCGCGGCACCAGGATCAGGAGCGCGTCGGGAAAGCGCGCGAGCACGCGCCGGTGCGCGTCGAGCACGATCTCCTCCTCGCCCTCGTGCGTGCTGCCGGCAACCCAGATCGGGCGACCCGGTGCGCTGTGCCCGCGCCAGTGCCGGCCGCGCGTCTCGACCTCGGGCGGCGGCTGGAAGTCGAACTTGATGTTGCCGGTCACGTGGGTGCGCTCGGGCGCGGCGCCGATCGAGCGGAAGCGCTCGGCGTCCGCCTCGCTCTGCGCCGCGATCACGATCCCGTGCGACAGCGCCTGGCGGAACAGCGGCACCAGGCGGCGGTAGCGGCCGACCGAGCGCGGCGACAGCCGCGCGCTCGCCAGTACGAGCGGGACGTCGCGCCGGCCGCACTCCGCGTACAGGTTCGGCCACAGCTCCGTCTCGAGGATCATCGCGAGGCGCGGCTTGACCCGGTCGAAGAAGCGCCGCACCGATCCCGGCAGGTCGAAAGGGACGTAACGGTGGTGTACGCGGTCGCGAAACAGCTGCCGTGCACGCGCGGCGCCGGTGGGCGTCACGGTCGTCAGCACGATCGCCTGCTGCGGGTGCCGTTCGAGCAGCCGCCGCACCAGGGGCTCCGCGGCCTGCACCTCGCCGACCGACACCGCATGGATCCAGATCGGCAGGCCTGCGACCGCGGGCCCGAAGCCGAAGCGCTCGCCGAGCCGCTCGCGGTAGCTCGGGTCGCGCAGACCGCGCCACAGGTGCATCGCGAGCGCCACCGGCGCCGCCAGCAGGTAGATCAGCACGTTGTAGACGAAGCGCATCTAGGGAAGCTCTGCACTGCCGTCGTGCGCGGCGCGAAGCTGGGCGAAGCCTTCGCGCCAAGTGACGCTGCCGCCGCTGACTTTGGCGAGGCTGCGCGCGAGGCGCAGCAACACGCGCTCGCGCCAGGCGCCGGGCTCGCACAGGCGGCCGCGGTCGAAGTCCACGAGCCACACCTGCCCGCTCCCGTCCAGTAGGATGTTGTGCGCATTGAGATCGGCGTGTTGCACGCCTGCGTCGTGGAAGCGCCGCAGGCAGCGGCCAATGGCCTGCCAGCCCGCGTCGTTCATCCTCCCCGTGCGCACGAGCTCCGCGAGCGACAGCGTCCCGGCCAGTCGCTCGGTGATGAGCTCCGCGACGTAAGTCAGCAAGCCGCGCCGGAATCCCGCCGCGACCGGCACCGGCACCGGCAGGCCGCGCTCCCGCAGCCTGGCCAGCAGGCGGAACTCGCGGAACGGCCGCGTTCGATCCTCGCCCGGGAACCAATAGCGGTCGCGCGCGAACGACGCCACCATTCCGCCGCGCAGGTAACGGCGCAGCACCCAGTGACGCGTGCCGTCGTCGATCAAATGGATGGAGCCGCGGCCTCCCGGTTGCGCCGTAAGCACTCCTTGCGCGCGCCAGCGGTCGCGGTCGAACAGCGACCAGTCGGGGGCCTCGACGCGCTCGGGATCAAACAGGATGGCGCCGCGATCGATGGCTAGCCGCTCGGACATCGGGCGCCAATATGCCGCATGGCCGCGACAATTGCGACGTGGCCGCGCCCGGGACCGAAGCCGGAGTCAGGCCTCCTCGAAACGCGCGGTGAAGTGCCTGAGCACCGGCGGTTCGTGCACCATGCGAAGCCCGCGCAATTCGCCGCGCCCTGCCGCAAGCGCGCCGCAGACCTCCACGACGTAGTCCATATGGCTCTGCGTATAGACCCGCCGCGGCATCGCCAGGCGGACGAGCTCCAGCTCGGCCGGCGAGCGATTGCCGAACATGGCGGAGCCGATTTCGACGGCGCGGACGCCGCCGATCCGGTACAGGCCGCAGACGACCGCCTGCCCCGGGAACTGCGCCCGCGGGATCTGCGGACAGAGTGCGGCGGCATCGATGTAGATGGCGTGGCCGCCGGGCGGCTGCACGATCGGCACGCCCGCCGCCACCAGCCCCTCGCCCACGTACTCGACGCTGCGCAGGCGGTAGGCGAGGTAGTCCTCGTGCAGCACCTCCTCGAAGCCCTGTGCCATCGCCTCGAGGTCGCGTCCGGCCAGCCCGCCGTAAGTGACGAAACCTTCGGTCAGGATCAGCAGGTTGCTCGCGCGGTACCGCAGGTCCGCGTCCCGCAGCAGCAGCAGCCCGCCGATGTTGACCAGGCCGTCCTTCTTGGCGCTGATCGTGGCGCCGTCGGCCAAGCCGAACATCTCGCGGACGATCTCGCGCACGGAGCGGCCGGATTGGCCCGGCTCGCGCAGCTTGATGAGATAGGCGTTTTCCGCGAACCGGCAGGCGTCGAGGAACAGTGGCAGCCGGTGCCGGTCGCAAACCGCGCGCGCCGCGCGCAGGTTTTCGAGGCTCACCGGCTGCCCGCCGCCGCTGTTGTTGGTCACAGTCACCATGACGAGCGGGATGCGCTCGCGCCCGACCTCTTCGATGAGTCGCTCGAGCGCTGCCACGTCGAGGTTGCCCTTGAACGGGTGCAGGCGGGCGGGATCGGATGCCTCCTCGATCGGCAGGTCCAGGGCGGTCGCACCTGAATGCTCGATGTTGGCGCGCGTCGTGTCGAAATGGGCGTTGTTCGGGATGATCTTGCCGGGCCCGCCGACCAGCTCGAACAGGATGCGCTCACTCGCCCTGCCCTGGTGGGTCGGCAGGATGTGCTCGAAGCCAGTCACCTCCTGCAACCGCTGCTGGAACCGGTAGAAGCTGGGCGAGCCTGCGTAGGACTCGTCGCCGCGCATGATTCCGGCCCACTGCTCGGACGACATCGCGCCGGTGCCGCTGTCCGTCAGCAGGTCGATGATGACGTCGTCGGAGTGCACCAGGAACAGGTTGAAGCCCGCCTTGCGCAGGATGTCCTCGCGCTGCTCGCGCGTCGTCAGCCGGATGGGCTCGACCGACTTGATCCGGAATGGCTCGATGATCGTCTTCATTGCGTCCTCACTGGCGCAGGACGACATCGCCCTCGACCGGGGCGAAGCGGGCCTGGAAGAACCGCAGGCTCTTCGGCTCGTACGCGAACTTCAGGCCGATGATGTGCTCGCGGCGCTGGTAGAGGTCGATGACCGATTCCGCCGTGACGTCCATGTGCGCCTGGGTTTAGACGCGTCGCGGAATCGTAAGCCGCACCAGCTCGAGCCGCGGATAGCGGTTTGCGCCGGTCTGTGGATCGCGTCCCGCCGACACGGCCCCGCGTTCCATCGCCCGCACGCCGGAATCCACGTAGAGCGCAGCGGCCAGGGCCTGCGCCGGGAATTGCTCGCGCGGCAGCTGCGGCAGGAACTGGAGCGCATCAAGGAAGATGCCGTGACCGCCGACCGGGCGCACGATCGGCACGCCCTCGCGCGCGATCAGGTCGCCGAGATACTGCACTTGGCCAATGCGAGCGTGCATGTGGTCATAGCTGACCGACTCGCGGATGCCGACCGCCATGGCCTCCATGTCGCGCCCGGCCAGCCCGCCGTAGGCGTGCAATCCCTCGTAGATGACGACCATGTTGCGCGCGGCCTCGGCCAGGCCGCCGTCGTTGACGGCGAGAAAGCCGCCGATGTTGACCAGGCAGTCCTTCTTGCCGGACATCGTGCAGCCGTCGGTGTACGAGCACAGCTCGCGCAGGATTTCCGCGAGCGGGCGTTCAGCGTAGCCCGGCTCGCGCTCCCGGATGAAGTAGCAGTTCTCGACCGCCCGCGTCGCGTCCATGAAGATCCGGACGCCGTGCCGCCGGCAGAGCGCCGCCACCTCGCGCGCATTCGCCATGCTGATCGGCTGGCCGCCCGCCATGTTCACGGTCGCGTGCAACGCGAGGTAGGGAATGCGCGATGGCCCGACGCGCTCGATCAGCCCCGACAGCTTGCCAAGGTCCACGTTGCCCTTGAACGGGTGCTCGGAAACGGGGTCGTGTGCCTCGTCGATGATGACGTCGACGAACTGACCGCCGGCGAGTTCCTGGTGGGCCCGCGTCGTCGTGAAGTACATATTGCCCGGCACGAAATCGCCCGGCTTGATGCAGGACTTGCTGAGGATGTGCTCGGCGCCGCGCCCCTGGTGCGTCGGGATGAGATGCCTGTAGCCGTAGAACGCGCGCACCGCGCCTTCAAGGTGGTAGAAGTTCGCCGAGCCGGCGTAGGCTTCGTCGCCCATCATCATGCCCGCCCATTGCCGGTCGCTCATCGCCGAGGTCCCGGAGTCCGTCAGCAGGTCGATGTAGACTTCCTCGCTCTTCAGCAGGAAGGTGTTGAAGCCGGCCTCGGCGATCGCGCGCTCGCGCTGCGCGCGCGTCGTCATGCAGAGGTGCTCGACCACCTTGATTTTGAACGGCTCGGCCCAGGAACGGCGTCGCATGGCGCAAACTCCCGTTTGCCATGCTGCGGCAGCCGGGGCGTCGCGGCGCTGATCTGGGTCAAGCGCCCCGCGTCAGCGCTTCAGGACGTACTCGGCGCTGCAATACGGGCACTTCGCGAAGCCCGTGGCCTCGATCGGCAGGTAGACCCGCGGGTGGCTGTTCCACAGCGACATCGCGGGCATCGGGCAGGACAGCGGCAGATCCGTGGCCGTGACCTCATAGCGGCTCTCTGCGTTGGGCTGGATCGGTTCTCGCTCGCGGGTCTGGCTGGCGGGCACAGGCTTCCCCCCGGAAGGAGGCGCGATTATACCGGCCCGGGCTCCAGGCCCGCGACCATCACGCGATCCCAGATCTCGGCGATCCCCGCGCGTTCCGCGGCGAAGCGCTCCGCTTCGACCAGCGCCGGCTGCTGCTCGAGCAAGAGGTGGTGCGCAGTCTCGCGA